>JBARBP010000156.1:0-8690 GCA_049793195.1 Occallatibacter sp.
AAGAAGAAGCGCGGCGCGATCGACGAAGCGCCGAAGGAGACCTCGAAAGAAGACATCAGCGTGGGCAAGTACTACATGGACCAAAAGAACTGGAAGGCGGCGCAGTCGCGGTTCCAGTCGGCGCTGGTGCTGGCTCCGGAGGAACCGGATGTCTACTGGGGGCTGGCGGAGAGTGCGCGGCATCTTGGGAATTTTGCGGAAGCGCGGGCGAATTACGAGAAGGTGATGGAGTACGACCCGGGGAGCAAGCACGCCAAGGAAGCGGAGAAGGCACTGAAGGAGCCGGAGATGGCGGGGGCGAAGTAGGGGTTTGCTTCGACTTTTTGCCTGATCGCGGAAAAAAGCAAAAACAGAAGCAACTGCAGATCCTTCGACTGCGCAGGCCGCAAAGAACGCGGCCTGCTTCGCTCTGGATGACACTTCTTAAATGAAGTTTCTCGTCCCACAGGCTGCAGTGAACGATACGGGTCTGGAGACCGGCGCTACCCAAAACACCTATAAGCCGGCCCAGTGCAGGTAGGCGGCAATGATAGGCTGGCCCCACAGGCTGCTGACGATTCCACCAATACAAAGGAAAGTGCCAAAGGGGAGTTTGCTGGTGGCCCAGCTTTGGGGATTGGTGCGTGCGTTCGGTTTGGCAAGCAGAATGAGGGCGGCGAGTGCGCCGAGGATGGCGCCGAGGGCGAAGGCGAGGAGGGCGCCGGGGAGACCTAGCCAGGCGGCGAGCAAGGCCATGAGTTTGGCGTCGCCGAGGCCGAGGCCTTCGCGGTGGCGGATTAGTTTGTAGAGCCAGCGGATTAGGAGGACCAGGGCGGCGGCGATGAAGATGTGGATCAGATCGACAACTGCCGCTGACTCCCAGGTTCCTCTGTCGAGCCACCATGAATCATCAAGAGGAGTCAAGATGGCTGTCAGGACTAACCCCAGACTGATTCCAGGAATGGTGATGAAGTTGGGCAGCCAGAGATTCTCTGCGTCGAGCGCTGCCAGAGCTACCAGTATCCAGTAGAGGACCATCATGCCTAATGTTTGCGCCAGCGCGATTTCGGTTGCCGGCACATCAGGCTGACTCATTACTTCGGAGAAACGCCAAGCTTGCAGCGCCCAAAGCGCGCCTACGGAGAATTCAACCAGCGGATAGCGCCAACTGATTGCGGTGCGGCAATTGCGGCAGCGGCCGCGGAGGATTAGCCAACTTAGGATAGGGATGTTTTCCCACCACGCTAGAGTGTGATCGCAGTTGCGGCAGTGGGAGCGGGGATGGACGATGCTTTCGCCTTGGGGCCAGCGGCTCAGGCACACGTTGAGGAAGCTGCCAAAGGCCAGGCCTAACAGGGCCGCGAATGCCGTTGCGAGAATGCGAATCATGTGCGAGTTGAGTATACGGGGTGGGGTGGGTTGAGGCCGTCGTTTCCCTGGTCCCCGAAAGCGAGGGACCAGGGGCACGCGCCAAGATCTCGAGGTATCCGCAGGGTGCGGGATAGGGTCGATGCGACGCGCGATAGACTGAAGGGGAATGAGCCTCCCTTCTGACAATTCTTCTGCACAATCTTCCGCAGCGGAGAACGGTGCGCAAACTTCCGCTACCGCTACTGATCCGGGGCGGGCGGGGGAGATGTTTGCAGAGGCGGCGCGAATTATGGCGCGGCTGCGGGCGCCGGGTGGGTGTCCGTGGGATCGGGAGCAGTCGTTCGATTCGATCCGCAAATACACGCTGGAAGAGACGTACGAGGTTTTTGACGCGATTGAGCGGAGGGACTTCGATCACCTGGCGGAAGAACTGGGCGATTTGCTGCTGCAGGTGCTGTTCTACGCGGAGATGGCGGCGAATGAGGGGCACTTTACGATTGCCGAGGTGCTGGATCATCTGAACCGCAAGCTGGTCAGGCGGCATCCGCATGTGTTTGGGGAAGAGGCTTCACGGGCGGCCGGGAATGAGGCTGTTGTGGATGCTGCGGTTGATGGCTCGGCGGCGAAGGTGCTGCGGAATTGGGAGGAGATCAAAACTGCCGAGAAGCGTGCCGCGGGCGCTTTCGCGGAGAACGAAGCCAATGGCGCGGAGAAAGAGTTTGAGTCGCGGCTGGATTCGGTGCAGCGGGCGATGCCGGCGCTGGCTGAGGCGGCGAAGCTGGGGGGGAAGGCGCAGAAGGCCGGATTTGACTGGCCAAGCTGGCGGGATCTGCTGCCTAAGCTGGAGGAAGAGACGCGGGAACTGGTGGCGGAGGCGGCTTCGGATGATCCGGCGCGCGAGCCTGCGGTGGAGGCGGAGCTGGGCGATCTGCTGTTTACGGTGGTGAATCTTGGACGGCATCTGGGGGTGGATGCGGAGATGGCGTTGCGGGGGTGCAACCTGCGGTTTCGGGAGCGGTTCAGGGAGATGGACCTCGAGTCAGAGCGGCCGCTGGAAGAATTGGCGCCGGAGGAGTTGGAGGCGCTTTGGGTCGGGGCGAAACGGAAGCTGGCGGGGGAGTGAGTTTCGATGAGGACCATGGAAAAGAGTCCCTCAGGGGCTAAAGCCCCGGCTGTAATTGTGGAGTTAATGTACGGGCTGAAGCCCGTACCCTTCACGCTGAAGTCTGTGCCCTTTACGCTCAAGCCTGTGCCCTTCACGCTGAAGCCTGTACCCTTCACGCTGAGGCCGTACCCCTTCAGCATTGCCTCATTGGCGGAGGCGTGGGGATGATTGAGATTCGGGCGTGCTCGGGGTTTGAGGAGCTGGAGGCTTGCGTTCAGCTGCAGATTGAGACGTGGGGATACGACGCGAGCGATGTGATTCCGCGCGAGGCGTTTCGGGTGGCGCAGGCGATTGGCGGGCAGGTTTTGGGGGCGTTCGATACGGAGTTTGCGGGTAGACATGGCGGCGAAGGAGGCCAGCGCGGTGCATACCCACTGGTTGGTTTCGCCTTTTCTATGCCAGGAATGAAGACTGGGCAGGGTCAACCGAGGGCCTACCTTCATTCGCATATGCTGGCGGTGCGCGAGGCTTACCGGAACCGGGGGGTGGGCAGACAACTCAAGCTGGAGCAACGGCTTGAGGCGCTTTCACGGGGCATCCGGTATATGGAATGGACGTTTGATCCGTTGGAAATCAAGAACGCGTTTTTGAATATCCACAGGCTGGGAGTGACGGTGAGGAGCTACCTTGTGGATTTCTATGGTGTATCCTCATCTCGATTGCAGGGTGGGTTGCCCACGGACCGTTTGTTGGCGGAATGGCGGCTTGATTCCCCGCGGGTGCAGACGATTCTGGGCGGCCGACCCACACCTACGCAGTTGATCGCAGAGAGAATTCAGGTTCCGGCTTCCATTTACGCGTGGAAGGCATCGGACCAAAGCAGGGAACAAGCCCTGGCCATTCAAGTTGAGAATCGACACAAGTTTCAAGAGGCATTTTCCCGGGGATTGGCTGTAGTTGGATTCGACCGGGATGCGGAAGGCAATGGAGTCTTTGCACTGGGTCCCCTAACCCAGTTGGAATCGGACTAAACATTCATTGAACTGAGTTGCATTGGGCCAATTTTCCCTGAGGATCGAATTGTCTATGAGAATCGATGCCATCATTCTGCGCGAAGTTCACCTGCCGCTGGTGCGTCCCTTCGAAACCAGTTTTGGCGTAACCCGCAACCGAAGAATTCTGCTGGCCGAGGTGCAGTCGGAGGGGCTGACCGGGTGGGGCGAGTGCACGGCGGGCGAGCATCCATATTTTTCGGCGGAGTCGACCGACAGCGCATGGAGCGTGATTACCCAGGAGCTGGCTCCGATACTGGCTGCAGAGTCACTAGAGCATGGCGGGGAGTGCCCGCGGCTCTTCCAGCAGGTGCGGGGAAACGCGATGGCCCGGGCGACGCTGGAGAATGCGATCTGGGACCTAGAGGCACAGCGTGAAGGGATCTCGCTATCGAAGCTGATCGGCGGTGTGCAGGAGACGATTGCCTGCGGCGTTTCGCTGGGGATTCAGGCGTCGATTCCGGAACTGTTGGGAATCATCGAACAGGAACTTGCGGCGGGGTATCAGCGGATCAAGCTGAAGGTGAAGCCGGGCTGGGATGTTGATGTGCTGGAACGGGTGCGGCACCGGTGGCCGGGAATTACGCTGAGCTGCGACGCCAACTCAGCGTATCGGCTCAGGGACGCCGATCATATTGTCACCTTCGATGCATTCGACCTGCTGATGATCGAGCAACCGCTGTGGCACGATGATTTCTTCTACCACTCGATGCTGCAGAAGCGGCTGGACACGCCGATCTGCCTGGATGAATCGATTCGCAACCGGAGAGACGCTCTGGCGGCGATCGAAATGGAGTCGTGCAAGATTATCAACATCAAGCTGGGACGCGTAGGTGGATTCTCCGAGGCGATCGCGGTGCACAATGCGGCGCAGGAGCGGGGAATTCCAGTGTGGTGCGGCGGGATGCTGGAGTCGGGCATTGGGCGCGCGCACAATATTGCGCTTTCGACGCTGGAGAACTTTACGTTGCCGGGAGATGTGTCGGCGTCGGCGCGGTACTGGGCCGAGGACATCATTGAGCCGGAGGTTCTGGTTTCTGCACAGGGCGAGATTGTGGTGCCGGATACACCGGGGCGCGGGTACGAGGTGCGGGCGGAGCTGGTGGAACGGTTGACGGTGCGCAAGGAGACGATTCGGGCATTGGAGTTGGTAGGGTGAAGAGGCAGTGAATAGGGAATAGGGAATAGAAAAGCCCCTCGGTTGAGGTTCTGCCTCTCCCACTCATGCCGCAAAAAACGCGGCATGAATGGGGCACAGCACACTTTCCGGCACCACCGCGATTTTATTTGCGATTTGGTTTCCAACTGAAGCGGCGACCTACTATGCACTTGATGATCCAGTGATCGGTGGCGGCGGTGGGGCCGATGCCTACGCCGAAGTTCAACTCCAAGTCGGGTGAGACGTTGAGATCGATGGCGGGGAAGATCTGCTGCTGTTGATCGTGGAGGCTGGCGATGTTTGTGATGCTGCCGTAATCGGCGTAATACTCGATGCCGCCCGTGACCTTCTTTGTGAAATCGTAGCTTACTTTTACGTTTGGCGCGAAGTCGATGCCGAGCTTGACGTCGGGGCCGTGCCAGGCGCGTTCGAGGGCGGGGTTGATGGACCAATACCAACGGCCGCTCGTCTTGTCGACGATGGGACGAATCTCCCAGTCCCAGGTGTCGGGGGCATAGCGGGCGCGCTGATAGCCGAACTCGGTGGAGAGGCTAACACCGACCGGCCAATGCCAGGAGTCGGGCACGCGGACGCGGGGACGCAGGTGGTCGCCTACCCACTGGATGCCCTGGCCACTGCGTTCACTGGTGAAGATGTAGAAGCCGACTTCAGACCACTTGTTGATGCCTTGAGTGATTTCGATGGTCTCGTGCTCGGCGTGGTTGGTGGGCTCCATGCCGTCGACGACGTTGCGCTGGCCGTCGGCGGTGAAGTTGGAATGCAGCTCGACCATGGTGGTGCGGGGTGCGACGGTGTCGGAGCCGTAGACCTGGATTTCGTAGTTATTCTGGGCGCGGGCGTTGGGAATGGTCACAGCGAGGACGAAGATCAAGACGGCGGGGAGACGTCGATTCAAGTGCGCTCCTGTGACGGGCTGGAGATTGACCGTTCGCTGTGAGGCATTTTGGAGGACGAACGGGAAGCGGAAGAAGTTTACAAGCTGGGAACGCGGGCTTCCCAGATGAGTCCATTTTACTTGCCCATTGGCGTGAGCAGCTATTGGCGGGCAGCGAGGAAGGCGTTGACCTCAGCGCGGGAGGGCATGGAGGCTTGCGCGCCGTGGCGGGTGACGGAGATGGCGGCGGCAGCGGAGGCAAAGCGGGCTGCGGCCCAGGGGTCGTTGCCTTCCAAGAGCGCAACGGCAAATGCGCCATTGAAACAGTCGCCGGCGGCCACCGTATCGACGGCCTGGACGGGGAAGGATTTGGCCCATGCGGCCTTGCCCTGGACGGCAACGTAGGAGCCCTCGGCACCGCGTTTGAGCACTACGCCTTTGAGGCCTTTGTCCAACAACGATTGCGCGGCTTGCTCGGGTGTTGACGAGTTGCCGAGATAGAAGGCGGCTTCAGTCTCGTTTGGGGTGAACCAGGTTGCCTGGTGGAAGACGGTGCTGGGAAGCGGGGCGGCGGGAGCAGGGTCGAGAATGACGGGCACTCCTGCTGCAGCACAGAGGGCCAGGGTGTGGGTGACGGTTTCAAGGGGCAGCTCCAACTGACAGAGGACCATGCCTGCCGCGCGGATGAGAGGCGCATGACGGTCGATTGCGGCGCTGTCCATTCTTCCATTGGCGCCGGGCACGACGACGATGCTGTTGTCGCCGTTATCGGCAATCAGGATTGGGGCTACGCCGGTGGGGCCGGAGACGCGGGCGACGGCTGAGGTATCGACGCCAGCCTGGGTGAGGTTGTCGAGGAGGGCTTGGCCGAAGACGTCGTCACCCACGGCGCCGACAATTTTGACGGGATAGCCGAGCCGGGCGGCGGCGACGGCCTGGTTGGCGCCTTTGCCGCCGGGGGTGGTAACGAAGTCAGTGCCGATGACGGTTTGGCCGGGGACGGGGATGTTGTGGGTGTGGGCCACCAGATCCATGTTGATGCTGCCGACGACGACGATGGGTTTGCGGGGTTCGGTCATTCTCGGTGCTCTCAGGCCTAATAGAGGGGAGCGAGCGCAACTGCGCCGAGTCCCAACAAGAAAAATATAAACATGAAGAACAAGAGAATTTTGGCGGAACGGGGAGCGCCACCGAATTCGCGCCAGACGAAGACACCCCAGCAGGCCGAGACCATGGTGGCGCCCTGGCCGATGGTGTAGCTGACGGCGGGGCCGACGAGATGGGCTCCGGAGGCGACGAAGTTGGCCACACCGCCGAGGCACCAAATGGCTCCGCCGAGCGCTCCTGCTGCATGCCATCCGAGGGGGGCGCTCCAGTAGCCTGCGCCGTCGACGGGTGGCTTGCCATCGAGTGGCTTCGCCATTAGAAGCAGATTAGCGGGAATGGTAGAGAGCAGCAGGCCGATGGCAAAAAAGAAGGAGACGGCGTAGGGGCCGGGCGAGGGTGCGCCGTGTGTGCCGCTGAGGGCGCGCGCGACGAAGGGATAGAAGCAGCCCATGAGCACTCCGGCTACCAGGCTGAGGACGATGCCTCGGGCTGTTGCGGCTTTCGCGTGTGCCTCGCGCTGGCGGTAGGCGGCAGCGTCGAGAACGATGGCGACTGCGACCAGGGCGACTCCTCCAAAGAGCAGCAGGGGATTGGCGGCGGGAGTGACAAGGTAGTTTGAGATTGCGCCAATGACGAGCGCGAGGCCGATGCCTACGGGGAAGGCAACGGCAAGGCCGGCGACCTCAATGGCGGCTACGAGGAGGAGGTTGGCTACGTTGAAGATGATGCCGCCGAGAATGGCGAGGAGGATGGGGCTGAGTTGCGCGTGGGTCACGGCGTCAAGAAACGGCGGGCCTGCATGACCGAGGCTGCCGGCGGTGAGACCCAGGAAGATGGCGGCCAGAGCGATGCCCAGGGAATAGTCCCAATAAAAGAGCTGGAAACGGTAGCGCGGGCACAACTTGAGAGTGTTGGCCCAGGAACCCCAGCACAACATACTCAGGATCATGAGAAAAAGCGCGGCCTGATAGGTATCAGGAAGGATCATTGCGTGGACCTCGGTTTAACCGATCATGCGCTGCAAGCAGGAACCATAACTCATTGTGCCTTCCGATGTACACAAGGCGGGGCGGGCGCTGAGCGTGAATATTTGGCCCTGGTGCGTGCGCGTTGACGGTGGTCTATGTAGCTCAGACTTGGATGTGCAAGGCGGCTAGGGTGAGGAGCATAGGGGTGCTCGATCATGCCCTTCAAACGCTAGGAGATCTAATGAATGGATTCAAGTTTGTGGTGTTGTCGGCTGTTGCAGGATGCCTGATGCTGGCTCCCGCTCCCAAAGCAGTCGCCCAAATTGGTATCGAGATTGGCGTTGCGCCGGAATGTCCTTACGGCTACTATGACGCTGCTCCGTATGGCTGCGCTCCCTATGGGTACTACGGTTCAGAGTGGTTCAGGGGCGGTGTGTTTATTGGCGCAGGGCCATGGTTTCATGGCGGCGATGACTTCCAGGGGCGCGTAAACAACCGCTATCATCCCGAGCACGGCTATCACGGTGCAATGCCAGCGCGCGGTGAAAAGGCCGAGCCGTCAAGGCGGCTGGATAAGGTTCAGCACTTCAAGGGGAATGAATCGCGCGATGGACGCGGACACATCAGCAATCACGGTCGCTAAGGTGTTCTCTCGTTCGCATATCGATGGAGCATCGATATGCGAACGAGATTGTTTGCACCTGCAGTTTTAGTTTTAGATAGTTGCCTGGCCGCTCAAGCCGGGTCGCGGGCGGTTCGTAGTGGGGCTTAGCCTGACCCTCTGCGCCGAAAGCTCGCCCATCAACACATAATTAATTGCGTTACAGGTTATATAAGAAACTAGATTCGCAAGGCCAAGATCCACATTTAATCCATTGCACCCAGGTTCCGGCTGGATCCCGGAACAAGGGCCCGGCTGCGTTGTTCCACAGCCTGCGCAGTGGCTCGTCGATGAAACGAGTCATTTAAGAATCCTCCAAATACCTGCTTGGCAAACAACAAGCCAGAAAGCCTGAGGCTATGGAAGCACAAATGCTTTCGAGCGCATTGCGGG
>JBARBP010000157.1:0-2200 GCA_049793195.1 Occallatibacter sp.
GCGATGCGCGGTTTGCGCACGGCCTGCGTAATGGTGGCGATGGCCGCGAAGTCGCCCTCCGAAGCCATGGCAAAGCCGGCTTCGATGATGTCCACGCCGAGATCTTCAAGGGCATGGGCCATGGTGAGCTTCTCCTGCGTGGTCATGCTGCAGCCCGGAGACTGCTCGCCGTCGCGCAGGGTGGTGTCGAAAAAGGTTACGTGATTTGAACTCATGGTTTGCCTGTCAGGGGAAGCAATTTTCTGACTCATCCAGTGTCTCGTATCGATGGCATATAAGGCAAAGTTATTATTTTTGTACAGTCGATTAATATTGCTTATGATGAAACAGGGGTCAGGAGTCAGAGATCCGGGATCAGTTTTCCGCGGCATCCCTGATCGCTGTTTCTCTGATCTCGGGAGTCTGCGATGGAATTGAACCAGCTGGAAACATTTCTGGCCGTGGCCGAGGAGCACAGTTTTTCGCGCGCGGCGGTACGGCTGCATAGAACACAGCCCGCAGTGAGCCAGGTGATCCGCAAACTGGAAGAGTCGGTGGGCGAGACGCTGTTCGATCGCGCTGCTCGGGACGGTTCCCTGACGGCAGCCGGGGTGCTGCTGCGCGATTACGCGCTGCGGTTGCTGGCGCTGCGCCGCGAAGCCTCGAGCGCGCTGGGCGAGCTGAAGAGCCTGGAGCGTGGCCATCTGCAACTGGCTGCCAACGAGTACACATGTATGTACCTGCTGGCAGCCATCGACGCGTTTCGTGGCGAGTTTCCGCACGTGAGCGTGACTGTGCACCGGATGCTGGCGTCACGGATTCCGGAGGAGCTGAGCCTGCGCACCTTCGAGTTGGGTGTGATTTCGTTCCGGCCCGATCCGGCGCAGTTCCGAACCATTGCCGTTTATGCCGACAGCCTGGCCTTTATCGTCGGACCTAAACACCCTTTGGCCTCGGCCTCGCGCGTCTCTATCAACGAGCTGGGGAGCGAGCTCTTTGTGGCCCATAATGTGACCTCTCCCCTGCGCCGCAAGGTGATTGAGGCTTTCCAGCGCTACCGCACGCCACTCAATATGGGTATCGAATTGCCGACCATCGAGGCCATCAAGCGCTTTGTCGCGATGGGCAATGGCGTGGCGCTGGTTCCGCATCTAACGGTGGCGCAGGAACTGGAAGCCGGCGCTCTGGTGAGGGTTCCCGTGGACGAACTGGAAATGCGCCGAGTATTGCGGCTGGTGCACCGGCGCCAGGCGACGCTCTCGTATGCGGGCAAGGCGTTTCTGCATACTGTTCGCACGCTGGCAAAACAGCAGGGTCCCCCTTTCTATTTTCACGTGGAACGAGGTGGTTGATGCGGCATTCCGGTGGTTTCTGCCTCGCATGGTGCCGCTTTGCCGCCGGGCGCGTCTATAGCCTTGGAACAATCCCATATACCGGCTGCCAAACGGTTTCCGCTTCGACCCGGTCGGGGCATTTACAATGCTGAGAGCGGGGCCCGGATCCAACCGGCGCGCCGGAATCGACAAGCCCGTTGCCAGCCGGACGGCGACCGCAGTCGCGAGGTTCAGGACCGAATGAAGAAGATCGCCTTATTAGTATTCCTGCTGGCCGTAAGTGTGGCCGCGGGCCGCGCTCAGGAGAGCCGTCAAGACATCAGCCTTAGTGGAACGGCGCTCATTGAGCCGTTCATGGCCTCGTCCACCACTGTTCAGGTGAGCGCGAACCGCGCCTTTGGCGGATTGCTGAGTTATCGATTCATGCTGACACCGACCAGCGCCGTAGAAGCCAACTATTCGATCACCTACGAGAACAACATTCACTTTTACGCAAATCCTAACAACTACAACATCAATACCCGCACCCAGGAGATTTCGGCAGCTTACGTTCGCTCCTTCGTTTTCAAGAACTTCAATCCGTTTGTCGAGATGGGACCGGGCGCCTTTATCTTCCTTCCTATCCGCAACATCGGCACCACGAACCTGGATGTCAAGCAGCAGACGGAAGTCGGCGGCATTTATGGCGCCGGGATCGCGTATGAGATCAGTCCAAGTTTTGACATCCGCGCGGAATATCGCGGCTGGGTGACCAAGGTACCGACTTTCGGCGTTTCGCAGTTAGATACAAAACGCTGGTACAACATCAGCGATCCGGTGGTCGGCGTGGCGTATCACTTTTAGAAGCGGGGATCAGGGGTCAGAGATCAGGGGTCAGCAAAAGGGGA
>JBARBP010000158.1:0-9680 GCA_049793195.1 Occallatibacter sp.
GTGATATGGAGTCGAAATGAGTACTGGCAAATTAATCAATGAATTATGATCGTTTCTTCAACTAATACTTACAGTCAAAACGGGGTCATATTACTACCCTGATCCGTTCGAAAGTAATTAACAAGCGCAGTTACGCCTATGGAAAACTCGGCCTCCCGCGCGAGCAGGCTGACGACAAGCCAACCCGATTCCGGCATTCCGAAGAAGTATCCCGGATGAACCCAGACACCTTGTTCCAGCAACGCCAGCACGGTCCGCTCGTCCGATTCGATCGCTGGTATCCGAAGCACCGCATACCAGCCGCCTTCAACTACGAGCCGGCGCACCTCGGAGAGATTGGAAAGCTCCCGGTCGAGGACGCCGAGGTTGGCTTCCACGCGTTCCCTGATCTGGCCCTGAATGGCCGTCCTCCCTTCCAGCCAAAGCGGAAGAGCGCACTGCACCGGAGCATTCATGGAGAGAAAGGTATCGGCGATGACCTCCAACCGTTCCATCGCCTGCTCGCGCGCCTGCCCCGTGGCCACAATCCACGAAGCCTTCATCTGCGGCAGCCCTGCGATCTTGCTCAGCCCGCTGACCACGAAGACCGGAACATCCTCCAATCCCGACGCGAAGGTCCGGCCCGCAACGGAGATTCCGTAGTCAAGGAAGACCTCGTCCACAATCAGCGACAGGTCGAACTCCCGGCACAGCCGCGCCAGTTCTCCCGCCTCCCAGGTCTTGGTGAAGTGACCGGTTGGGTTGTTGGGGTGCACCAGCATAATGGCCCGTGTCTGGGTCGTGATGGCCCGCCTGAGTCCCTCCGGCTCAATCTGCCATCCCTGGTCGTAGACGAGCGACACCGGCTTGATGCGGACGTCGTCCAGAGCGGCCAGATAGTCGAAAAGGGGATAGCCTGGCTGCGGCACCAGAATCTCGCTCTCCGTGTCGCAAAGCAACCGGAACAGGAAGCTGTAGGCTTCGCTGGTGCTAACTGTGAGCACAATTTGTTCTGGGTCGACGGTGACGCCGTGCCCGGAATAGTAGTTGCAAACAGACTGGCGGGCGCGGAGACTGCCGACAGGCTGGGGATCGTAGTCGAGGGCGCCGGGATCGGTGAGCGCCTCAAGCAGCCGAGGATCGTATTGGAAGCCGCATCGGGTTGGATTTGAGGCTGTCAGGTCCGCGATCGGCAGCCCCGCTTTGGCACGGAGCCGATGGGCTCGCGCCAGTTCGCTCTCCTCCGTGTTCCAGTCCGTTCTCCGGGAAAAGCGCATGAGTCCCATCCAGCAATAGCAGGTCAAGCGCCAGCACGCTGTGGCTTATCCAATCCGCCGTCAAGGCCGCGAGGCTCATCGTGCACAATAGGCGTAGGCGCCTTTCTTCACCTTACACGGGCGTCCCTTGGAGGCCCATTGGGGTTACGCGCAGTTGTCTTCGACTTTGGAATGGTGTTATCCGGCCCGCAGGACCCAAAAGCCTATGCCACCCTGTTGCGCATGACCGGTCTCACCGCCGAGCGCTTCGAAAAATTGTATTGGGCCGACCGGCACGCTCACGACGAAGGCAAGGTTACCGGCTTTGGTTTCTGGCAGAAGGTGGCTCGCGATGCAGGCCTGAACCTGAAGAAGGCCGAGATCGAGGAACTGAATCTCTGGGACGCCCGCATGTGGACAACGCAGAATGACGCTATGCTGGCGTGGCAGCGGAAGCTCAAGCGACACGGAATTCTTACCGCTATCCTCTCCAATATGGGCGACAGCGTTCATGCGAATATCGAGCGGGAGTTCAAGTGGCTTTCCACGTTCGATGTTTTGGTCTGGAGTTATCAGCTACGAATAGCCAAGCCCGATCCGGCCATTTATCGCCATTTACTGAAGGAACTCGGCGTGCAGCCAGACGAGACGCTCTTTATCGACGACAAACGGGAGAACATAGAGGCGGCTCGCGCGCTGGGGATGAAGGGGCTCATATTTACAACGGTGGCCCAACTGCGCGCCGACTTGATTGCGCATGGATACGGTGCTGAGTTGCCCCTTCCGTAGTGCCCGTTTTCCAGCGGCCGTCTAGTGCGCGTGTTTGCCGAGATGGTAGCTCAGGCCGCCGGTGTAAGCCATCACGTCAAGGCCGGGATTGCTGGGTACGACAAATGCGTCGGAGAAATGATAATCGGTTAAGCCGAGGCGCAGATCGAATCGGTCATGCAAATGGAACTGTACGCCGATGCCGACCTGCAAGCTGAGGTTGGCATACGACGCAGATTGCGAGAGGGCCTTTTGCGTGTAGCCGACCATCCCACCCTTGAGGAGGAAATAAGGCTTGAATGACTTTCCGCTCCGCCACATCATGCGTAAGCCAATCGGAGCGATCCCCATGCCCGGCACCACCTCTCTTGCGGTGGTCAGGGGATTCCCCCACACATCGGTTTTTGAAGGCTGCCGCAGGATCACGATCGGCTGGAACTCCGCCACATAATCCATTTGCGCTTTCAGGAAGGTCCCCCAGGAGTGCCGGTCATATTCAATGCCGCTCCAGTAGAGGTCGCTCCACCATGAATTCGCAAGCAGATGGTAGTGCCCGAAGGAGCCCGCTCCGATAATAGTAACTTCGCTTTCCGGCTGATTTCCCGGTTCGGCCGCGGCCGGCTCAGGCTGCGTTTTCGCAAGTGCGGGCGTCACTGTCAACGGATCCGCCGATATTTCCGAGGCTGACGAGTCCGGGATCAGCCTCGCGTTCTGGCTGTGCCCAGGTTGGCGAGCAATCAGGCAGAGAGCAGTGACAAGAACTGCTGCGCACCTGAAAGAAGTGACACCTCTGGCGCTGCGCGCGCACCACAGCAGCGCGAGAGAGAAAGCGGAGATATGAAGTCTCACAATCATCGTTCGCAACACTTCACTGAATGCCACCAAATACCTGGATCAGGAAAAGGAGGAGACAGCCTAAGTCTAACTTGGTTTCCAATCCGGACGAGTCGCCGCAAGTCTAAAGTAGTCTCCGGTCGCATGCAAGCACTTTCTGCCCGTCACCATGAAAGGGGGGCCCTATTTTGCTGTGTCGACTGATAGTATGGCTGCTCGCATTGCATGAGTTGAATGCACGAGTGCTTTAATCCGTTGTGTGAAACATCGACAGGATCGAAATCTCACATTTCAGTCTCGGATCGAAGATTCCGATTCCCAGCTGGCAAGAAGACAAGATACGATGGAAACCTGCTTCAAGAGTCATCCGGTGAGGGTTAGAATGGTGCCTCGCTTCATATCAATCATTGTGCTTTTCGGCTATTCATTCAGCTTGTTTGCTCAAACCGACTCGCACGATCGCTACCAGATCTACGGCGGCTACTCGCTTCTCTCCAACTCTTTCAACGGAGTGCCTGGAGCCCGGCAGATGCTGAATGGCTGGGATGCGTCGCTGGCGTTTCAATCCTGGCACAACGTGCGTTTCAAGTTCGAGTCTTTTGGATACAACGGGAGCAACCTTGGAGCTCAGCAGCACGCTTTTTTTCTGATGGGCGGCGGACAATACACCCGACACATCGGCAAGGAAGCCATTTTTGCCGAGGTCTTGGCGGGAGAGGCCGGGTTGAACCGAAACTGGGGACCCAACCAGGTCGCAGGTGAGGTCGCGTCCTTCTCCAGCATTATTGGGGGTGGTGTGGATACGCCGATCACACGGCATTTAGCTTTGCGCGTCGCCGGGGATTATCTATGGGAGAATTTCGCTCTCGTCCAACCTGTATATCTGCTCCCTTACCGGCCTGCAGGACTGCCCAATAATTTTGCGCGCATCTCTACCGGATGCGTGTTTCACTTTTAGATAGCGTTCAGGGCTATCACGATGCCATGCCCAAGCCCACCAGGTTTGCGGCGGCGATGATGACCAGCACTCCGGCCCACAACAAGCGAACGGGCCTGCTGGCCACGCCCTTCCACTCTCCAAGCGCGAGGCCAACCAATCCGCCGCAGAGGACGTAGATGCTCATGTGCAACATCCAGTTCACGTAGAACAGGCGTTGCGGAATGTTAGCCGCTCCCCAGGCATAAAAGAAGAATTGAAGGTACCACATGATTCCGCCTGTTGCGGCCAGAGCGGCGTTTCTTATCAGCGTGGGTCGCGGTTGCCCGAGATCCGCGCGAGGTGAGAGCCGTTTGAGCGCCGCAAGACGGATGAAGCAGTAACTTAGATTGACGGTGGCACCGCCACCCATGATGATGACGTAACTGGGAAGCGCTGCATACAGCGACTCTACGCCGAGCAGCTTCGCAGCAGCTTCCATTGGCCTGGCCGCATCGATGGCAAAAGACATGCCTGACGAGAAGATTCCGCACATCACCGCGAGAAGGAGTCCGAGCTTCACATTGAAATCCTTGACCTCGCTGCCCAATTGGACTTCTTTCTGGTGGCCGGCATAGGAGACGATGGCGACACCAATCAGGGCCACGAAAACGCCTGCCATCGTTAGCAGACCGCTGTGGGTAGAGAACAACATGGCGCCTTGGCCGTGCAAGAGCGGTGGCACCAACGTGCCGACCACCAACGTGACGCCGATGGCCACGCCGATCCCGAGCGACATTCCCAGATGCCGCATTGTAAGGCCGTAATTTACATTGCCGATGCCCCACATGGCGCCGAATAAGGCGACCTTCAGCAACAATGGAATGCCCATTGAGGAGTAGAAGGCGATGAAGTCCGGCAGCAGAATAAGACTGACGCTGGTCGGTAACAGAATCCAGGAGAAGAAACCGGCGATGGCCCAAGTGGTTTCCCACGACCAATTTCTAACTCGTCCAATGGGCGCATAAAAGGAAGCAGCCATCGCTGCGCCAAGGATGTGCCACCCGATTCCAGCGAGGATCATTACCGGCAATTCTCTCTCATTTCTCGATCAGGCAGGTGGGTGACTTGAGCTGCTGTTGAGCCGACGCAAAGCCTATCGGGTAAACAAACGGTTGATACAGGGGCTGGATAGTGAATTCAACGGAAAGTTTCCCAGATGAAATAGTTTACGAGCAGAACAACATTATTCAAGAGAGCATACCTCTGTCAATCGTGCGCTGGGCTCTGCGGTGTGTGAAAACGTCATGGCGTGCGAGAGTCGGTTTCTGCCGTTACACTCTCTGCATGGCTCTCCGTCTTCTAGCCGCAACCACAAGCCAAGGCAAGTTGCGCGACTTTCGGGTTGCGGCTCATGCTTATTCCCTTTTCATCGATCCATTGCCGGCGGTCGACACGATCCCGGCACCCGAAGAAGACGGACAGACCTTTAGCGCCAATGCCACTTTGAAGGCGGTGTATTACTCGCGCTTTGCTCCCGGACAGTTGGTACTGGCAGACGACTCGGGGCTGGAAGTGGATGCTCTTGGTGGGGCACCTGGGGTTCGCTCCGCCAGATTTGCGGCTGACTCGGGGCTTGTTGACTCGCCCGACGCAAACGACAACTCAGATGTATGGAACAACATCGTTCTACTGCAACGGCTCGCCGCGATTCCTGCCGAAGAACGCACGGCGCGCTACCGCTGCGTTCTGGTTGCTGCGCGCGACGGTAAGCCGCTGCACTCGGCGGAGGGCGCAGTCGACGGCCAGATCCTGGAGGGGCCGCGGGGGACAGGGGGATTTGGGTACGACCCGCTTTTTTATCTGCCTTCACTGCAACGAACGATGGCAGAACTCGACCTGGAGACTAAGCTTTCACTCAGTCACCGCGGGCGAGCGCTCGCGGCTCTGCTTCCGATGCTTTGTGCGTGATGGAAGGCTTCTTTTTTCCCTGTGCCAAGGGATCAGCAGTAGGTGATCTTGCATGAGTTTCACTCAGGAGCGAAAACCCACCAATTTTTCAGAGTTGGAGGTGCGGGCTAAACGGGCCGCGGAAAAAAGCATCAATTCTACGCGAGAAGCACGAATGAGGTCTTCGGCAGCCTGGGAAGCCGGCTCCGTTCAATGCTGCTGAACACCAGAGATGAGTCCTAGAGGGCGGGAAGCAGCATCCGCATCAAGAGAAACGCACCGACACCCAAAAAGAAGACCAGAGCCATCCGTATTCCGGGTTCGCGATTGACTTCGGGGACCAGGTCGGTAGCGCCTACGTAGATGGCCACGCCCGCGGAGATAGGCAATCCGTAGGTCAGCCAGGCGGGCACCACCTCGATAACCAGCACACCGAGAAGAGTGGCCGCAGCCAAACCCGTGGCGGAGTAGAGAGCCGTGGTGCGGCTTCGTCCGCTGGCCAACATTACAGAGGCCATGGTGAAGCCCTCCGGGGCCTTGTGCAACAAGATGGCCAGAAAGATGAGCCAGCCAAGCCGGTTGGAAAGCACGAAGCCGGAGCCGATGGCCACACCGTCGAAGAGCGCGTGAACGCTGAGGCCGACCAGCACGGCAATACTGGTGCGCCGGGTGACGAGCTCGCCGCGGTGCGTTTCTTCGCCGTAGTGGAAGTGCGAGTTGATGGTGTGCTCGAGCAGGTGGACGATGCAGTAACCGGCCATGATGAGGATGGGGCCGAGGCGCGGGCTCAGGCGATAGCTCTCAGGGGCCATTTCGAGCAGGGCGACGGCCATGAGGAAGCCTGCGCCGAGGGCGACAAAATAGCGGAGGTAGCGCTCAATGCCTTTGGCGCGCACGAGAACCAGTCCGCCTGCGATGTCGGCCAGCGCGGCGATGGCTCCGAGGATGAGGGAAAGCTTCAGCATTGGCGTTAGCCGCTATGCCTGATGTGCATTACGTCGCCGTCGTGCACAACGTATTCCTTGCCTTCGAGACGAAGTGTGCCCTTGCCACGCGCGGCTGCTTCAGAGCCGGCATCCAAGAGGGCGTCCCAGCGAATGGTTTCTGCGCGGATGAAGTGGTGCTCCAAGTCAGAGTGGATGGCGCCCGCGGCCTGTGGCGCTTTCGAGCCCAATGGTACTGTCCAGGCACGGCATTCGTCCTCGCCGGCGGTGAAGAAGCTGATGAGGCCGAGGAGCTCGTAACTTTTGCGGATGAGGCGGACGAGACCACTCTCGTGGAGGCCGTAGCTCGATAGGAACTCGGCGGCTTCTTCGTCGTCCATTTCAGCCAGCTCGGCTTCAACTTTGCCGCAGATGGCGGTTGCGCCGGCGTTGGGGCGGTGGGCGACTGCGTCGAGCTTGAAGAGGCTTACGGCTGCGTCCAGGTCAGCGCCGAGGGTGGTGCTTTCGCCGATGTTAAGGGCGTAAAGGATGGGTTTTTGCGAGAGGAACATAAAGCCCTTGATGAGCTTCTTTTCCTCGTTGGTCATTTCCAGTTCACGCAGCGGCTGCTCTTTTTCAAGTGAGTCTTTAGAGCGGATGAGAAGGGCCTGTTCGTGCTCCAAATCATTGGTGCGGCCTTTCTTCAGGTCCTTTTCCAGGCGTTCCAGGCGCTTCTCAACTTGTGCCAGGTCGCTGATCATCAGATCGAACTCGACGTTTTTGATGTCGCGCAAGGGATCGACGGGTCCGACGTGGGGAATCGACTCATCCTCAAAGGCACGCAGTACGTGAATGAGGGCGTCGACCTGACGCAGGCTGGCGAGAAAGGCGGTCTCCTTGAGCGCCTCCTGGCCGATGGCGGCGACGTCGACGAACTCGACTGACGCAAAGGTGGTCTTCTTGGGCGAGTAGAGGGCAGATAGTTTTTCAAGGCGCTCGTCGGGCACGCGGGCTACACCGATGTGCTCCTGGCGGGAGTGGCCGCGCTCTTCGAGCTTGGCCTTGGTGAGGATTTTGAACAGTGATGTCTTGCCTACCTGCGGCAGGCCGATAATGCCGGTTTTCATGATCTTCCTGTGGCGGCCCGTTCAGGATGGGATGTGTGTGGCAGGGCCTCTACGATGATACAAGATCAGTGGTCAGTTGCTGCGAGGTGCGGAGTTAGCCGCGCTGCGCGCGTGTTCGCGGAGTTGGGCTTCGCACGGAGGGCTACGGTGATCGGGAAGGTGCGGAGATGTTGTGCGCGCGGGTGTCCGATTGCCTGAATTGCAAGATGGCATGCTGGGAATCGATCTCAGCGTAGAGGCGGAGACATGGAGCGCTTTTTATAGGCTTGGAGGCGGAGCGATTGCTGTTCACGGGTTATTGCCGACGAAATGTTGAGATATAAGCCGACGAATTTTGCGAAACGTATAGATATATGCCTACGTTTTTCGTCGAATGTCGGGATATTTGCAAGATTATTGCGCGCGGCGATTGATATCACGGCCCATGGGCGAGATCTCCAGGTTAGGGAATCAGGGCTGGGCGTGGTCGAGTTTCTCCTTTATGCGGAGCTAGGGGCGCCTTGTTTCCGCCGATGCGACGAGCGCGACTGTAGCGATGCCGAGGAGCAGGATGATTTCTTCGACGTGCTCGCTGCGGTTATGGAGCCTGTTGAAGTCGGCGGTGATGGGGCTGGCCGCGTCGGCGGTGTCGATGGCTCCGCCGGCGGAGACGCGGTCGCGCTCCATGGCGGGGATGATGATGAATTGCGAGAAGATGGTGAAGGCGATCATCAGCACGACGAGGATCATGGGTGCGAGGACGGCGCGGGGCTTGTAGATGTTCCAGGCGGGGGCGAGAGCGAGCAATGCGAGAGCCACCATGCCCGAAACCAGACCCATTCCATGGAGGATGCGGAGCAATTGGCCGACGATAGTCCCTGCGGTGTGGGTGTCGGGGTGGAGAGTGGTGAAGGTGATAGCGGCGACGACGGGGAAGAATATTTCTGCGCCAAGCCAGGCGATGAGAGCGAGATAGAGAAGAGTGCGGAGAAGAGTCTTCATAAAGGCAGTGAACAGTGGACAGTGGTCAGTGAACAGTTAGTCCGGTTCGGCTTGTCTCGATTGTAGACCGTGCCGTCTATGAATGACTCACGGTGATTTGCTGCCGCCCCCACGCGTGACGCGCACGGCGCTCGCGGCGGAAGGCTTTCTGTCCACTGTTCACTGCACACTATCCTCTAGCTTTTCTTCAACGCGCGCTTCAGGACGGTCTCAAGGGCGGACTTTACTTCGGCGTAGTCTTCGGGGGTGATGACGCCGGAGATTTTGTCGCTTTCCAAGGTGAAGAGTTCGTCTTTGAGGACGTTGAGAAGGGCGGTGTTCTTTGCTGCGGGAGTTGCGGCGGGGTGGTAGGCAAAAACGCCGGCATTTGCCGCGGTTTGCGCGCCCGCTTCAGACGGCGCGGCGATTTCACCCGCGGTGCCCGGCTTGCGAAGCAGGAAGGCGGCGCCGGCGGAGAGCAGCAAGGCCAGGCCTATGAGAATCCACCACTTGTATTTTGAAAGGGGGTCGGGAGTGTCGATGGGGACTCCGATGCCGCCGCCGGGCTGAGCGCTAGGCGCGCCCGCATCTTGACCTGTGCCGCCTTGCGGACCGGGTGGCGTGTTCTGCGCTTCGCGTGGGATGTTACCCGTGCCGGAGACGGCGAACTCGAGGAGTTTGCCGGGAAGCGCGTTCTTAAGCAACCAGGTCTGGATGCCGGGATCCTCCTGAACGGACTTGAAGGATGCGCCGGAACCGGGGGTGAAGGTCATGCTTTTGGGCATGAGAATCGCGAGGTTCTCGGCGGGCAGAGAGACCTGGGACTTGAAGTTGTATTTGCCGCTGTTGTAAGGCAGGCTGTAGCTGATCTGGAAGAGGGTGTTCTTGTCGCCGTCGTCGGGCTGGATGGGGAAGTTGAAAGAGTAATGGCCCTTGGGGCCGTCCGAATCGAGCTTGATGGAGGTGG
>JBARBP010000159.1:0-8469 GCA_049793195.1 Occallatibacter sp.
TTACGAACTGGGTGACGGTGCAGAAGTCGGTGAAGCGCCTTCAGGAACTGGACGACATGGCCACGGACGGCCGTTACGATCTGCTCACCAAGAAGGAAGTCATCAAGCTGGAGCGGGAGCGCAAGCATCTGCAGGCCAACCTGGCCGGCATCAAGACCATGAAGCGGCTGCCGGATGCGCTGTTCATCGTCGACTCGAATAACGAGGCGATTGCTGTAAAAGAAGCTCGCAAGCTCGGCATCCCCGTGGTTGCTGTTGTCGATACCAACTGCGACCCCACGGTGGTGGATTACGTGATTCCCGGCAATGACGATGCGCTGCGCGCCATTCGCCTGTTTACCTCCAAGATTGCCGACTCGGCGGCCGAGGGCGTGAACATGGTGGGCGACAAGGCCTTTGCCGAAGAGATGCCGGCACCTGCCGAAGCCGAGGCTGTAGCTGAAGAAGCCGCGCCTGCCGAAGCAGAGGAACTGGACCTGAATGCGGTTCTTGGCCCTGGCATTCGCAAGGCGCCTGCCGCGGTTGCGGCGCTGGACGAGGCCGATGCGGCCGAGGGCGTTCTTTAAGCGATTCTGCGCACGCAAGTGCGCAAACTGAGACGAGCGTGGCCGCCCGGGTTCAGGTGCCACGCTTTTCTTTTGGCACTTGCCGGCACTTGCCGTGCGGCGGGATCTTGGTGGAGTTTCTTGGAAAGGAAAAGGGAATAGAGGGATGACCGTGACTGAAAAGATTGATGCCAAACAGGTGAAAGAGCTTCGTGAAAAATCAGGCGCGCCGATGGGCGATTGCCTGAAAGCTTTGCAGGAAGCCAAGGGAAACATCGAGGACGCATTTGTTGTGCTGCGCAAGCGGGGCATGGCCTCGGCGCAGAAAAAGGCCTCTCGCTCCACGAACGACGGCTCCGTGTTTCCGTACATCCATGCCGGCGGCAAGCTTGGCGTGCTGGTCGAAGTGAACTGCGAGAGTGACTTTGTGGCCCGCACCGAAGACTTCCAGGAGTTGCTGAAGGACATCGCGATGCACATCGCAGCCAGCGATCCTCGTTACGTAAAGCCCGAGGATGTGACTTCGGAAGATCTTGAGCGCGAGAAGGAAATCTTCCGCGCGCAGGCTGCAGCCACCGGCAAGCCACCCGCGGTCATCGAGAAGATTGTCGACGGCAAGATGGCCAAGTTCTACGAGGAAGTCTGTCTTCTGGAGCAGCCCTTCATCAAGGATCAGGCCATCAGCATCAAGGAACTGATCGCGCAGAAGGTCGGCAAGCTCGGCGAAAACATCACCGTGCGGCGCTTCGCGCGCTTTAAAGTAGGCGCACCGGACTGGACTGTGGCGCAGACCAAGGGCGTGGAAGCCGCGGAGTAAACCTTGCGCAGGCAAAAGAAGAGGGGCAGCCCGCGATGCGGGCTGCCCCTTTTGTTTTGCCGGACCCGATAGGGCCGGGGCTGAGGTTGCTGGTTTACGGCAGGTAGTAGCGGAACGACGTGAAGACCATGTTGTCGCTGCCGTGTGCATCGCCACCGGGATTGGCTGTACCACCCGCGCCGGACCACAGGTCGCGACGCCAGTTGCTGTACTGGATGCCTTGGCGCAGGCGGCCCTTGGGACCGTTGTAAATGTAGTACCAGTAGCCAGCCGTGAACTCCTGAGTGTCCTTGTTGTTGCCACCGCAGCTGCTGGCGCCGGTAGGAGTTGACGCCTGGTTCACTCCGCCGTTGCCGGGGTTCGGTTCCACAAGGCAGCCTGACATAGCCGCGGAGCGGTTGCCGTAACCGACTTGGGTACCAGACCCGTTGACCACGTAGTCGCGGGCCATGTAGTCGCCGCCGTAGTTAAAGTAAGTGTTCAAGCGCGGCGTCGGGTTGAGTTCGACGGTGCTGAGAGCGGAGAAGGCGTGAATCGGAGAAAGAGTGCCATTTGGTCGGATGGTGACGTCGGCAATCGTCGAATCGCCGTAACGGCCCACGCCCTGGCCCCACAGGCCCTTGAGGCCGAGGACGAACTTCTTGGTGCCGAGCGGAACGCGGAAGCCGCCGCCCACGCCTGCGCCAAGTTCTTCGTCGTTATACGCACCGGTGGTGTTGCCGGTGCAGGTGGTCACTGCCGGAGTACCGGCGGTGGAGCAGACCAGGTTGGGATAAATGCGATCACGGAAGGTACGCTGAATGCCGAATAGCTCCCAGTGGCCCCAGCCCGGCTCAATCGCGATCTTGGCGACGATGTCGGGCGCATAGTTAAAGGTGTAATTGGCAAGGGCAGTCCCAGCAATAGGGGCTGAGGCGCCGTTGTACAAACCGCCGCCGGTTCCAGCCGAGCCGATGAGCTCGTTGATGGGCAGGTTGTTGCCACCGGGATTCAAAGTCTCCGCGTTTTCCAGAGAGAATCCGGCCGTGAACGCCTTGCCGATAGACTGAGCGAAGCGGATGCTCGCCTGACGCGCCCACACGAAACCCGCTTCGTATTGTGCGTCAATCGTGGAAGGGAGGATTTCCGTTCCGCGGGTCAGGCCTGAGGTTGTTTCAGTTGCAAGCGACCATCCCTGGCCACCCGAAAAATCGAAGCCGCTCTTGAGCTTCACGTCGCCCCACAATTGGCGCTGGCGCATCGTGTAGCTATTCGATTGATTGTTGTTGGAGGTGGTGCCGGAACTCAACCAGTCAGCTTCGTAGTAGCCGGTCATGGTCATGTTGCTCAGCTTGCCAACCGCCTTCAAGGCCACACGCGACTGACGGCCGCTCATAAAGAACTCGCTGATTTGGTCAGCTTCAGCGGAGTTGAGCGGAATTCCGGTTGGTGGGGTGTTGATGTCGCCGCCGGTCGCGCCGCTGCGCCACACAGTTTCAGCCGCCAGGAAGCTGCCGCTGGGTGAAAGGGTGATTCCCTTGTAGTTAATCGCATCGGGATTGGCGATGGACTTCTTGATGGCCGCGGTGTCGTCCGACATTGTAGTGACAATCGAAACCTGATTGCCTTTGAGGTCGCTTACGGTGCTCTGCAGACTGGAGACGGCGGCAGCGTTATCGGTCGTTGCCTGCTGCTGAGCGTCGGCTGCAGCCTGAGCTTTTGCCGCTGCGGCTTGCGCATCGGCTGCCTGTTGCTGGGCCTGCTTCACTTCCTCATCCTTCGCGGCGAGACTGCCTTTCAGGCTGTCGATCTGTCCCTGGAACTCCTGGCGCAAAGACTGAATCTGCTCTTCGACGGTTGGTCCCGGAGGTGTCTTGGCTTTCTTGGTTGCGACGTGCTTCTTCGCCTCCGGGGTTTGGCTGCTAGCGATGCCGTAGGAAACAACGAGACTCACCGCCATGAGTGCGGCGGTCACAGTTTTGCTTTTGAAGTTCATTGGGCTTCTTCTGTCCTCTCTAATCAAGTTGGATCGTGACTGCGTCCGCTTGCACATTGAACGCACCGCGTTCCCGCATCTCCGAATCGTGCCAGTATGAAGCCGCGTGGTTTAACTATCGGCAATGCAGGAAGAATTACGAGGATAGCCGGCGAAGTATTCTGCATTTGCAGGGTTCCCCAGCTCCGAATCCAAGACTCGCAGAGTTTGATGAAGATTTGACGAATTTACAGGTTTTTAACAGAGTTATGAACCTTACACGTTTGCATTCGAAGGAATGCAAATTCATGTATTTTTAACATTTAGATTATTTGTTCTTCAAATAATATTTGAACGCCTCAAAAGGTCCGTGGATATTGGCTCTGAGGGGATTGTTCTATCGTGCAGTGCTCTGGCCTGCACTTAGCAAGTTAGCCAGCAACCTGTAGGCACCGGGCACTAACTCCGGTAACTGGCGATAGAGAGCATATGCAACATAGATATAGGTCCCTTTGCCGGGATGAGTTACAAGCAAGCCGCCTCGTTGCGGGTCCTGGCCCGCATCAGCGGTCTCGGTCAGCACCGTATAACCTGGATCCCACGAATCGAGAAATGAGTGCCCCCGCTCCTCGACCCAACCATCGAAGTCCGTCGCGGTGATCTTGTTCGGCCAGCTCATTAAAGGGCTGGAAGGGTCAAGGAGCTTCACCGGCGCCTTCTCATCCACAACACGCTCCGGCATACCTTTAAACGCGAGCGGCAATGGTGCTGGAAAGGTGGCGCTCTGATACTGAACAATCAGCGTTCCTCCTCGGCGCACAAACTCATCGAGCTGCGGTTGCACCGCCGCCAGCTCCGGCCGCGTAGAGTATGCGCGAATGCCGACGACCAGAACATTCCATGCGGAAAAGTCTCCTGAAGCCAGTTCCGCTTCGCTTAGCACATGGGGTTGAACCCCGAGCTCCTCAATCGCCTCCGGAACCATGTCGCCTGGGCCCATCACGTAGCCAACACGCAAACCTGGCGCCAGCTTCACGTCCACCTTGCGCGTTTTCAACTCCGCGGGCAGGTACAGGTTGTAAGGCCGCAGCCCCTGGTAACCCACGCTCCGCCAGCCCGTCTCGTAGCTGCGTCCGCTCGACTGCGCAATCGCCTTCACGCTGTAGACGCCCGTCGCGGCACCATCCGTTGTGACTGAAAATACCAGCGGCCCCGTGTCGCCTGCGCTCTTCAAATCGAAGTGCGCCACGGCCGGTTCGGCGCGCCAGCCTTCCGGCAGCTTCAGCGTTACGGTGCCCTCGGCAGCAGCCTGCGCATGCACGGTCACTCTCACAGGCAGCGCGGAACCATCGAGTGGAAGGATGCGCGCCTCGGTCTCCATGCGCACGCCGATCGCCGGCGTCACCACCAGTGGCTCATACACTCCGCCCGGCCCCGTGACCCGTTGCATCGTCTGCACCACCTGGCCTATGCGGATGGGCAGGCCATCGAACGTATACTCAGCCCACGCCGCCAACGGCCAGGGTGCAAACGAGCGATCACGCCATGCCTGATTCGAAATGTCGTAGTATGGCTGAGCGCTCGAAGGCCGCGTAAAGAACGGCGCTGTCGGCGCGGCATCTTCGGATACCCTCATGCGGAACAGCCGGTCATTGACGAGCGCGGCCGGATCGCTTGCGCTGCTCTTGTCGTCGGTCTTCCATGGCGAGCCGCTTTCGCTCTGCAGCCAGACGCGCGCCCGTTGCGCGTCGCCCGTTGCGTCCGCGGTATGAACACGCACGTGGAAGTCCTCGCCCGGATATACGCTCCGCGCAGCTTCATCCGCTCCGCCGTTACCAGGGCCGGGGCCGCGATCACCGTCGCCTTCGCCGGTAAACGCCACCAGGTCCAGTCCGAGCATATCTTTCAGGGCTGTCTGAAACTGTTCGACTTTTGCGCCCAGCTCCAGCTCCAGTCCTGCCTTGGCTTCCGCATCCAGGTCGCTCGCTTTTACTTTTGCGTAGAGCTCCAGCGTCTGCCGGTAGGTCGGAGTCAACTTGTGCGCGCCCTCCACACCGCTCTCGTTTCGGCAATCACTCTCGAACTCGTTAAGTTTCTCGTCAATCTGTCGCAACCCCTCCACAAGCCATGCCGGAGGAGGACTTTTAACTAGTCCAGCCAATCCTTCAAGGCTGGTGTCGATCTTCACTTTGCGATTGTCAAACAGGCTCGCATTTCCATCACCGCCCTCCCCAGCCGCCGACGGCGTCACCGCCCACAGGTGGTAGCTCGAAGTCGATGGTCCGCTCAGCGCCGGATTGGCGCCGCCGTTTTGCGATTTCTGCTGGCCCCAGCCCTCGCGCGCAATTTGCGTGTACGTTCGGCCGAGCGCCGGGTCCCATGTCCCCGTCGGAATTTCCGCATCGCTCGAAAGTGCGCCCGTGATCCATTCGTCCGTAATGTAGTTGTGAAAACGCGCCGGCGCCCACTTGCCGGTCGCATAGTCAAAGATACCGTTGCTTGTGATCCGCGCAAACGGCGCTCGCGAGTACATGGCCAGCGGTTGCCAGGGTTGCAGTCCGTCCTTTAGTTGTTCCGGAAAGACCTTCGGGTCGCCGGCCGCTTTGAAGACCTCCTGCGCAATTTCGCCGGAAACCTGGTGCTGTCCGTGGCCATCGGAGACCCCGCCCACAAACGTGGCCAGGATGATCTGCGGCCTGACTTGCCGCACCGCGAACACCGCGTCGTAGAGCACCCGGTCGTGTCCCCATTGCGCAAACGATTCTGCCTGCGTCTTCGAAAAGCCGAAGTCGGCTTCCGTTCCCCAAAGCTGTTTCGCGCCGATGTACTCATTCGCCTTCAACAGCTCGTTGGTGCGGATCAGTCCCAGCGCGTCAAAGGTGTCGGCGGTCATGGCGTTCTGTCCGCCTTCGCCGCGGGTGAGGGTGAAGAGTGTGACACGCGCCCCAAGTCCACGCGAAAGATACGTCAGGAGCGCTCCGTCCTCATCGTCCGGATGGGCAACGATGTAGAAAACGCTCGCGGTCGTTCCCAGCCGTTTCAGCGTCTGCTCCAGGTCTGCCTGACCGCGGTCCTCGGGCAAGGGAAGCGCAATCTCGCTAGGCTCGGTCGGCGGAAGCTCGAAGTGTGCCGCAGCACTC
The DNA here is from genome assembly GCA_049793195.1 of Occallatibacter sp. GTDB lineage: Bacteria > Acidobacteriota > Terriglobia > Terriglobales > Acidobacteriaceae > Telmatobacter. The sequence continues at coordinate 6,457 of JBARBP010000159.1, forward strand.
TGCGTCGTCGGCTGTGTTTCCGTCTGCGCGCCAAGCCAAACCGGCCACGCACCGGCGAAGATAATCCCGGCGAGGGCCGCCGTCAAAGTCGTTTGCTGAAATCTGAGGGAAAGAAACATGGTCTGCAGCCAGTGTACAATCCGGTGAGCGTCTCCGGCCTATGTCTTTAAGCCCACCCACCTCCGCCAGCCCGGCAACTCTCGAGCGTCGCATCGGTCTGCGCTCAGCTGTCCTTTTCAACATGCTGGAGATGATCGGGGTCGGACCGTTCATCACGCTGCCGCTGGTGATTGCTGCGGCGGGCTTTCGGCTCTCCGTTTGGGCGTGGGTGCTGGGCGCGGCCATCGCCGTTGCCGATGGCCTGGTGTGGGCGGAACTGGGGGCGGCGTTTCCACGCGCGGGCGGGTCGTACGCGTTTCTGCGCGAGATCTATGGCCCCGAACGCGCCGGCAACTGGCTCAGCTTTCTCTTCGTCTGGCAATTGAGCTTCTCGGCCCCACTATCGGTTGCGTCAGGCTGCATCGGGCTATCGAGTTTTATGGGAATGTTCTGGCCGGGACTCGATGCGACCCCCATAGCGGCGCTGCCGATGTTGCATTACTCAAACTTCGCCGCCGCCGCCGCATGCCTCATGATGACCTGGCTGCTGTATCGAAATCTGAAAACCGTGACGTGGATGGCCTGGGTGATGTTCGCCGGCGTGCTGGTTTCCATTGCCGGGGTCATCGTGTCAGGATTTGCGCGCGCCGGCGCAACCAGTGGCTTTCATCTGCCGGTTGCGCCTGCGCTTGCTGCACACCTCGCCATCAGTGGACTGGCGCAGGGAACACTGCTGACCACGTACTGCTACTGGGGTTACTACAACATCACCTTTTTGGGCGGCGAGGTGCGGCGGCCCGAGAAGACCATTCCGCGCGCCATTCTGTTGAGTGTGCTGTTTGTGGCCGTATTCTACGTGACCATGGACCTGGCGGTGCTGCCGTCGTTACGAGATGCTGCGACACACGCGCCTGAAAGTGCCCTGGTCCGCGTGCGGCTGGTGGCGGAGATTGCTCATTCCGCGTTCGGCGCCTGGGCCGGATACGTGATGGCGGCGCTGATCATCTGGACGGCATTTGCGTCGGTGTTCTCTCTGTTGCTGGGCTACTCGCGTGTGCCCTATGCTGCGGCGCGCGACGGCAACTACTTCAGCTATCTCGCCGCGATTCACCCCAGGCACCACATTCCCCATCGGTCGCTGGTCGCATTGGGGGTGGTGGGCGCGGCGTTCTGTTTCTTTTCGCTGGCGCAGGTGATTACGATGCTGGTGATTACGCGCATACTGCTGCAGTTCTTTCTGCAGCAGGCGGGGGTTATGCTGCTGCGGGTGCAGAGGCCAGAGCTGGAGCGCCCGTTCCGGATTCCACTGTATCCGTTGCCGCCGCTCCTGGCGATGGCCGGGTTCGTGTTTCTGCTGATCTATCGCAACGAGGCGCTCTGGGGCCTACTTGTAGCTGCGGCAATCGGCTTGTCGGGGACGGGGATATACATGATCCGGGCGCGGCGGCTGGGGCAGTGGCCGTTTTTGCCGCTCGCCGACGGAAAATGAGTGGTTCGCGTACCCATCCAAAAAGACCATTCGCGCCGTATCTATGAGGGGGATAGGATTTTTCAGACAGGGCTGCGTTTCCTGTAACGCCCGCCCCTTCGAGCGAGTCTAATGGATGCGAACGATTGTTTCCCCACGCGAGGTCAAGACATGCTGATTGGCAAACCGCCTGACATTCCCTCTTCGGAGATCACGTCGAGAAAAGCTTATAACGAGTACTTTAACCGGCGACGGTTTTTGAAAGCCGCGGCTGCTGCAGGGGCGGCCGTGCTGGGTGCGGACCGCGTTGCCGAGCTGGCTGCAAACATCATCGATCCGCGCATCGCGGCGCAGGCGGGCACCAAACTGCAGACTGTCAAGAGCCCTCTCACCACGACGGGCGAACAGCTTACCAGCTTCGAAGACATTACGCACTACAACAACTT
>JBARBP010000160.1:0-26606 GCA_049793195.1 Occallatibacter sp.
TTCGTCCTGGCGGCCGCATTTCCCGGCGAACGTTTCGCGGATTTGTTGCTTTTCGATTTGGACTTGATCGAGTGGGCGGTTTCTCCTCCTGCGTTGGAGGAAGCGCGTTTTTTCGCAGTCGCCGCGCCGCCCACCGTCGAGGCGTGGAGATCGAGCGTGAAGCTATCGCCCAAGCCAACCTTCCGCGAGGCGGAGTCTACGGTTACGAATTCACCGACAATCGAATCGGGAGATACGGTGAGCCGCAGAAATCCGAAGTTCGTGTCGTTGTAGACATTCATCGTGAGAGGATTTCCGACGGCGTCGGTACCGGAGGCGGGAGTGGTCGGCGCAGTCGGTTTCTTGCCGGACTTGAGGCCGGCCAGATTGTAGAACCCGCCCATGCCGGCCACGACGTAGGGAATCTGTTTGCCATTGACGGTGCGTGTGTATCGCTCGTAGAGATGCGAGTGGCCGGAGAGGTGGAGATCGGGCCAGATTCCAGCCGCTGCGCATGCCTGATCGATCTGCTGCAGCATGTCGGGCGAGGGAATATGGAAAGGACTGCCCGTGAAGGGCGGGTGATGCGTTGCAACAATAAGCGCGCGGCCTTGGCCATTTGCCCGCTCTGCCTTGGCGGCCGCCAGTTGCTGGCCAAGGAAATCCAACTGTGCGGTGCCGATTTTTGAATTTGCGATGACGCCCTGTGTGCCGCCTTCGCCGGTGTTTGAATAGAGCCCGATAAATTTGACGAACGGCGCATTGAGCGTGAAGTAAACGCCCGGCTGGTCCATGGTGGTGCGGACTGCTCCCTGGCTGTCAGGGCTGTTCGCTGGTTCGTTGCAGCAGAAGTTGGCAATGAAGGCATCGAGCGTCTTTGCATCTTCAGCATTGAAGATGACCGCATCGTGGTTGCCTGGAATGGCAAAGATGGGAGCGTTGTAGTCGCGATAGGGATCGTAGAACTGCTCGAAGTAGTACTGATCCTGGCCGAAGTAATAGACCACGTCGCCCAGGTGAAACCAGAAGCATGCGCCGCTTGCCGAGTCAGCGGCCATTGCGTCGGCAACCGCGAATTGGAACTCGGGACTATGAACCCCGCCCGTGTCTCCGACTGTGTGAAAGACAATCTTGCCGGAGCGCTGAATCTTCTGCGTGGTATCCGCGCCAATCACAGTGGACAGATCCATGGGAGCCGTACTTCTTGGCGTGGGGATGGGCTGTAATTTCTCGATCCCTTTGATCGCGGAATCCGCGGAAATTTCCTGCTTGCTGAAGCTGCTGAAGTTATCGGGCGTAAGGTTGGGGTCTCCGAAAGCTCGAGGTGTGGGCACATTATCTCCTTTGCGGGCAGATGGTATCACAGCCTTTGGTCAGCCGGATTAACTGCCTTCCCTGCCCCCATCCGTTACACTTGACCGCATGGTTCGTGTCGCGATCGTCTGCAAGCCGAACAAGGAAGAACTCAACCGGCTATTGCCGGACTTGCTTGCCTGGCTGCGGCAGCATGGGTTCGATCCGATCCTTGACCGCGAGGGCGGCGAGTATACGGACGCAGCGCCGGCGGCGGATCGCGCGGAGATGCCGGCCTGGAAACCGGAACTGGTGATCGTTCTTGGCGGTGACGGGACGCTCCTGGCCGCGGCACGCGTGTTTGCTTCCACGAGCACGCCGATTTTAAGTGTCAACCTGGGCTACCTGGGGTTTCTCACCGAGGTCCGGCTGGCTGACCTGTATTCGACGCTGGAGAGCTGGTGCAGGGGCTGTCACGATCTCGACGAGCGGGCGATGCTGCACGCCGAATTGTGGCGCGCGGGTGCGGAGCACTCGAGCTACGAGGCTCTCAACGAGATTGTGGTGTCCAAGGGCGACATTGCCCGCATGGGTGAGTTTGCCGTGGAGCTCGATGGCAAGAGCGTGGCCCGCTTTCGCGCCGACGGCGTGATTGTCTCCACGCCCACTGGTTCCACAGCGTACACACTGGCGGCCAACGGCCCGATCCTGACCCCGGATGTGGATGCGATGGTGGTGACGCCCATCTGCCCCCATCTTCTGACGCTGCGGCCAATCGTGGTGCGCGGAGATGCACAGCTCACGGTGCGAGTCGAGGGCATTCCGAACCTCGCGCTGCTGACCGTAGACGGCCAGCAGGCGGTGGAGCTGCTTCGCGGCGACGAACTGCACTGCCACAAATCCAGCTACGTCGTAAAGCTCGTGCGGCTGAGCGAGGGTGGATTCTTTGAAGCGCTGCGCAGCAAGCTCAGCTGGGGAGAGCGATAGAGGCAGGGAACAGACTCCGTCAATGCTGCAGTTCGGTCAGCAGGACTCTGGCTTTGGCGGCGAGTGTGCTCGCGCCGTCTACGTCCCCTGAGGCCAAAGCGGCCTTTGCCTGCTTGATGAACTCGCGGATGTGTTCAGCGGTTTTCTGTTCCTGATCGTTCAGTCCCCGATTGATCCCTTTTAAGCCACGCTCAGTCGATGCGATTGAGGCTTCAGTGTCGCGCCGAAGATCGGCGGGATCGCCGGACGAGAGCTGACCGATAGCGCTCACTTCAGGGGCAGCCGCCGCTTGCTGGGCAGTGGCGTCGGTGTCGGATGCGGGAGGCTTTCGGTGCCTTGCCGGTGGGTTAGGCGTCTGCTCGGGCAGGTTGGTTGCATTGACGGTGGGCGCGGGGGGGATGGTAAGCGCCGGCGGGGGCTGTTGTGTCGGCGGTGGCACGGTGGAGTCGCTGATTTTGGGCGCAAGCGCGGGGGGCGGAGTCTTCGGCTTTTTTTGCAGAAAACAGCCGGAAAGAAGCAGCGGCAGCACCCACGCGACGACCGTGGTACATAACTTCATCCCGCAAACCCCTTCTCGGTTTCCGCAATCGCCGGATGCAGATGCCGGCGTCCCCAGTCCGTGGAGGTGAGTGGAATTCGCAACCGGAACTCCGTGCCACGGCCTGTCTTTGATTGTACGTCTATGCTGCCATGGTGCAACTGCAGGATGCGGTAGGTCATGGCCAGCCCGATGCCGCTGCCATCGCTCTTGGTGGTGAAGTAGAGGTCGAAGATCTTCTCGCGGATTTCCTCGGGAATGCCGGAGCCTTCGTCGGAGATGCGCAGGATTCCAGCTCTCCCATCTTCCTCCAAAATCACTTCGAGGTTGCCGCCGTCGGGCATGGACTGGGCGCCGTTCAGAATCACGTTAAGGACCGCCTGCTTGAGCAAATCGGCGTCAACGTTGGCCACCAGGGGGCTGGGAGGCAGATGGCTGATCAGCGTCACGTTGCGGGTAGAAAGCTCGGCCGTAGCCAGGGTGAGGACGTCGCCGACGACCTTGCGCAGGTCCTGCTCGCGTAGATCGAGTTCGACAGGGCGCGAAAAATCCACAAGCATTTGGACGACGCGGTCCAGGCGATGTATCTCGGTATCGATGACCTCGAGGTGCCTTCCCGCGGGGCCGCTGGAGTCTCCAAGCTTGGTTTTGAGCAACTCGAGGTGGACGACGATGGCGTTGATCGGGTTCTTGACCTCGTGGCCTACGCCGGAAGTAAGTCTGCCGATGGCGGCCATGCGCCGCGAGAGTTCAAGCTCCGACTCAATGGCTTCAGCCGACTCAAGGTCGTGCAGCACGACCAGCGCACCTAGGCCCTGCTGCGTGTCTTCGTCGTGGATGAACTCCAGCGAGGCTTGAATGCGATGTCCGGTTTCGGTGCGAATCTCTTCCTTGATGAGGGTGGCGCCGGCATCGAACGCCTCGCTGAGCAACCGGCCCAGCGCTGTCTCTGGATCGAAGATATTGTGGGCGTGAAGACCGAGTATGCTTTCGTGCGGAATCTCGAGGAAGCGCCGCGCCGCCTCTGACACGAGGACCGCCCGCCCATCGCCGGTGAAGAGTAGGATTCCATCCTGCAGATTGCCGAGAATCTGATCGAGATTCTCAGTCAATGCGGAGAAGACCTCCTCAACATTGCGCATGCGCTGGCCGATGCGCTCAATTTTGGTGGAAACCTGGGCAGCCGTATCCTGCCTGGGCTCGGCCTTGGGTGCGTTTGACGTCTCGCCGGCCGCCGCGTAGCGATCGAGCTGTCGGCTGATTCTTTCCATTGGCTGCAGGGCGAGATTGCTTAGCAGGAATGCCGCAATCAAAGCTGTCACCAGCGCAATGCCCATCAACGAAAGCGCTTCGGTGCGCCACGGCGCATAGAAAGCCAGCAGCAGCGTGGTCCGCACGCCGACGTGCACGGTGGCAAAAGGCGCGCCATTGTTGTCAAGCGGCGCCACCACGTCATAGACCATGGGCGGGCCAAACACTCTTGGCAGCAACTGCATGGAAGTGGCATTGAGCAACTGCGTGTAGTTGGGGCGGACGGGCAGCGGTTTGTCTTCGTTTTCAGGATTGGTGCTCAGCAGCGTGACTGAATGGCTGTCGCCGATATTGATGTCGTAGACGGTAAGCGAGTATCGATTGACTGACTGAACCACCGCCTGCAGCTCGGCGTTGTCGCGCACGGCCTCGGTCATCAGGGCGCGCAACTGGCCGGGGTCGTTGGGATTGACGGTTTGATCCCTGAGCCCGGTTTCCAAAGCGTTCTGCAAGGCAAACCGGATCTGTTCTGCCACCATGTGATTGGTGTCGTATGACTGCTGAACTGCGGCGTGCAGCAACTGGCTCGCGTAGACCAGCGAAACTAAACCCGCAATCAGAAACACCAGAGCGGTGATGGCCAGAACGAGTTGGGTCTTGAGACGCATGGCTCAGGCAACCGTGTCCTGGCGGGCGCGGCTGTACTCTTTGAGTTTGTTGTGCAGAGTTTTGAGGCTCACACCCAGGATTTCGGCAGCGCGGGTTTTGTTTTGTCCCGTGGCCTCAAGCGTACGGAGAATCAGCAGTCGCTCGGCCTCATCCACGGTGATGCCCACGTGTACAGGGACCATGCTGGCGTCGGAGGCATGATGCGCCAGCGGTTGCGGCTTTGCAAATCCCGGGGGCAGGTGGCCGACGTCGAGCGGCGCGCCATCGGGGCACAGAATCACCGCGCGTTCGATTGTGTTGCGCAGTTCGCGCACGTTGCCCGGCCAGTTGTAGCCCATCATGCGGTCAAGCATGGACGGGGCCACGCCGGAGACGCGGCGGTTGTGTTTCTGATTCATCTGCCCGAGCATGGCTTCGGCCATGGGGGGCAGGTCTTCCATGTGGTCGCGGAGCGGCGGCATGTGGATGTTGAAGACGTTAAGGCGGTAGAAGAGGTCGGCGCGCAGGTGCCCCTCGGCAACCGCGGTGTTGGGGTCGCGGTTGGTGGCGGCCAGCACTCTTACGTCCACATCTTGCTCTGCTCGAGCGCCTAGCCTGCGCAGCTTGCGTTCTTCAAGAACGCGCAGCAGTTTAGCCTGGGTGGCGTTGGGCATTTCTCCAATTTCGTCCAGAAGCAGGCTTCCGCCCGTGGCCAGCTCGAAGCATCCCGCGCGCCGCTCGGCAGCGCCGGTGAAGGCGCCTTTTTCGTGCCCGAAGATTTCGCTTTCGATCAGGGTCTCAGGTATCGCGGCACAGTTGACTCCGACAAACGGCTTTGTCTTCCGAGGACTCAGTTCGTGCAGAGTGCGGGCCACAAGCTCTTTGCCCGTGCCGCTCTCGCCAGTGATCAGCACGTGAACGTTCGAGGGTGCAATCTGCTCGATGAGGCCGAAGATCTCGCGCATGGCCTTCGAGTTGCCCACCAGGCTGCCAAGGACACCGCTCTCGCGCAAGCGGCGCCGGGCCACTTCCAGCTCGATTTCGGTCTCCCGCTGGCGTGTCGCGTTCGACAAGATGGTGCGCAGGCGTGTGGCGTCCACCGGCTTTTGTAAAAAGTCGTAGGCGCCCAGCTTCATCGCTTCAACGGCCAGTTGGATAGATCCCATGGCGGTGAGCACGATGACCGCCAGGTTGTTGCTCAGGCCGGTGCCCTCTTCTCCAAGCTTGGTTAGGAGGCCAATGCCGTCCAGGCGGGGCATCTTGAGATCTGTGACCACGATGGCCGGGTCCCAGGCCACAACTTTTTCCCAGGCTTCAAGGCCGTCGCAGGCCGTCTCGGTCCGGTATCCCCAGCCAGAGATCAACTCGGCCAGGCCCATCAGCGCGTTGGGCTCGTCTTCGGCAATCAGGACTTTTACGGCGTTCTGCATAAGTTTTTCTTCAAGTTACGCGGTGAGGGGGCCGGCTGACCGATCTTCCAATGTGCCGACTTATCCATTCTATGCACCCGCGCAGGCCAGGACTACGCACCCGTGGTGGGATTGCCGGCTTTTTCAGTAAGTTCAGCCCATCGAGCGTAGAGGCCATCGTTTTCGTTTTGCGCGGTGTCGAGTTCGGCCAGCGCCTGCTGGAGTGCTGCAGCGTTGGATGCAATGGCCGGGTCTTCGACGCGGGCGCGTGCCACGGCGAGACGTTCGTCTGAAGCTTCAACACGCTCCTCAATTGCTTCGAACTCGCGGGCTTCAAGATAGGAGAGCTTCTTTCTTGCCCCCGCGGTCGGGACGGGCGCGGATCCCGAACGCCGCAAGGAACTCGACCCCGCCGAACTCGAACCGTCGGGGCGACGGATGGGCTTGTCCGATTCCCTCGAGTCCTGTTCTGCGATCCAGTCTTCCCATTGCGCGAAATCCGCGAAGCGGCCGGTGTGGCCGCGCCCGTCGAGGCCCAGCACAGTGGAGGCGACGCGGTTGAGCAGATAGCGGTCGTGCGTGACCAGGACCAGTGCGCCGGGAAAGTCGAGGAGGTTTTCTTCCAGGATTTCGAGCGTGGGAATGTCGAGATCGTTCGTGGGCTCGTCGAGCAACAGAACGTCAGCGGGCTCCAGCATCAGCTTGGCGATCAGAACGCGCGCACGTTCGCCCCCCGAGAGATTGCGTACTGGCTGGTTGAGCTGCTCGCTGGTGAAGAGGAAGCGCGCTGCCCAACTGGCGACGTGGACGGTGCGGCCCTGGTAAACCAGGCCGTCGCCTTCAGGCGCGAGCGCCCGCCGCAGCGTAAGGTCCTCGTCGAGCTCGCGCATCTGGCTGAAGTAGACCAGCCGTAGCGCGTCAGCCCGGCGGATGGAGCCTTCGGCCGGTTCGAGTTCGCCGCGCAACAGGCGCAGCAGTGTGGTTTTGCCGCTACCGTTCGGTCCTACGAGGCCGACCTTCATCCCCGCAGTGAGAATGAAATTCAGGCCCGTGAACAGCCGTTGGCTGTTTTCACTTTTTGGAAGAGTTTCAGTTGAACCGTCATCGCCGCTCGGAACGTCGCAGGCCACGTTGGCGAATTCGACCAGCCGCTTGGTCTTGCGCATGCTGGCTTCAAAATCAATGCCGGCTGTGCTGACCGAAGTGCGCACGTCCATCGCAGCCAGTTGGCCGATCATCGCGTTGGCGGTGTCGATGCGCGCCTTGGACTTGGTCGTGCGCGCTTTGGGGCCGCGGCGCAGCCATTCGATTTCGGTCCGCACGCGGTTGCGCAAGCTCTCCTGCTGCTTGCTCTGCGATTCCAGATACGCCTGCTTCTCTTCGAGAAAACGACTGAATGTTCCCTTCACCCGAAACAGTCCATCCGCGAAGACGCGATTCAGCTCGACAATCTGGCTCGATGTGCTTTCAAGAAAGTACCGATCGTGGCTGACAGTGACAGCGGCAAAAGAGGAGGAGGCGAGCAGCTCCTCGAGCCACTCAATGCCTGCCAGGTCGAGGTGGTTTGTGGGCTCATCGAGCAGCATCACGTCGGGATCGCCGACCAGTGCTTCAATGATGGCCAGCCGCTTGCGCCATCCGCCGGAGAGGGAAGCGGCCTCGGCAGTGAGATCGGCAAAGCCTGCGCGTCCGGCCAGTTCGCGCAGTCGGCCTTCCCGCTCGGTTTCATTCACGTGGGCGGAGGTCAGGGCGCCTTCGAGCACACTGCGGATGGGGATGCCGCCGGCAAACCGCGAGTCCTGGGGTACGTAGGCCGCGCGGGCACGCTTGCGGACGGCCAGTTCGCCCGAGTCGGGCTCGACCTGTCCGGCCAGCAGTGCCAGCAGCGTGGACTTTCCTGCGCCGTTGGGGCCGATAAGGCCGATGCGGTCACCATCCTCCACGGTGAGCGAAATGTCGCGAAACAGGGGAGTTGCACCGAATTGCTTGGTTACGGACTGGGCATTGAGGATCGGGGGCATCTCTCTAAGACTACTGTGCCGGGCCTGTCTGGTGATGTCCAAAGCAATCGGTCCCGCTCACACTGCGGTTCGTCACAGATCGAGCCGGTTGCACAGTCTTCACGCTGCAGACTGGAATACAATGATCGGCGGATGCAGGGAGTTCACGGAATCATGACTAGAATCAATCAATACAAGACGAGGATCCTTTTGTCGCAAATCTCCACTTTGATTACCGCAGGCGCGATCGCGCTGACACCCGGCGCGGGCAATGCGCAAGCCGCGCAGGCGCCCTTTGGGCCGTCCAACCCTTTTTACGCGCCGAGCACGCTGCCGTTTCATGCGCCCCCCTTCGACAAGATCAAGGACAGCGACTATCAGCCGGCCATCGAGGCAGGAATTGCGCAGAATTTCGAAGAGATTCGCGGCATCGCCGACGATCCCGCTAAGCCGACCTTCGAGAACACCATCGTGGCCATGGAAAAAAGCGGGCAGCTGGTCGCTCGCGTGATGCTGGTCTTCAATGGCGTCTCAAGCGCGAATATGAATCCAACCCTGCAGAAAGTTCAGGATGAGGTGGCGCCGAAGCTCGCCGCGCTGCAGGATGGAATCTACCTGAATGCGAATCTGTTCAAGCGCGTGTCCACTATTTACGAGAAGCGCCACTCGCTCAATCTGGACGCCGAGTCGCTGCGCCTGGTGGAATACGACTACCAGCAATTTGTGCTGGCCGGCGCCAATCTCTCGGATGCCGACAAGGCCCAGCTCAAGAAGCTCAATGAAGAAGAAGCGAATCTCACCACCGCGTTCATCTCCAAGCTGCTGGCGGCCACCAAGGACGCTGCCTTTGTAACCAAAGACAAGTCCGTGCTGGCGGGATTGACCGATGCAGAGGTGGCCGCCGCTGCCGATGCGGCCAATGGCCGCAAGGTGGAAGGCTACGTGTTGCCGTTGCAAAACACGACCCAGCAGCCCGACCTGCAATCGCTAGCCAATCGCGATACGCGTCATGCGATCTTCGAGAATTCAACGGATCGAGCCGAGCGTGGCGGTGACAACGACACGCGCGCCACCATTGCCCGCCTGGCGCAGTTGCGCGCGCAGAAAGCCAAGCTGCTCGGCTTTCCGAATTACGCGGCATGGAGGCTGACAGACCAGATGGCCAAGACGCCGGAAGCAGCGCTGAAATTCATGGACGCGCTGGTGCCGGCCGCAACTGCCAAGGCTGAAGGCGAAGGCACGGACATCCAAACCCTGATCGATGCCCAGAATGGCGGGTTCAAACTGCAGCCCTGGGACTGGAACTTCTATGCCGAGCAGGTGCGCAAAGCAAAATACGATCTGGACGAGTCGCAAATCAAGCCCTACTTCGAGCTGAACAACGTGCTGCACAACGGCGTGTTCTACGCGGCGCACATGCTTTACGGCATCACCTTCAAGCAGCGCACCGACATTCCGGTCTACGACCCCGATATGCAGGTGTACGAGGTGTTCGACGCCGATGGCAAGCCGCTGGCGCTCTGGTATTGCGACTACTTCAAGCGCGACAACAAGAACGGCGGAGCGTGGATGGACATCTTCGTCGGCCAGTCAAAACTGCTGGGCACGCTGCCGGTGGTTTACAACGTGGCCAACTTCTCGAAGCCCGTTGCAGGCGAGCCCGCGCTGATCAGCTTCTCCGATGTGACAACCATGTTCCACGAATTCGGCCACGGGCTGCACGGCATGTTCGCCGACACCAGGTATCCAAGCCTCTCCGGAACCTCGGTGCCGCGCGATTTTGTTGAGTTTCCTTCGCAATTCAACGAGCATTGGGCCAGCTATCCGGCGGTGTTCAACAATTTTGCCAAGCACTACAAGACCGGCGCGCCCATGCCCGCCGAACTTGCCGCGAAGATCAAGAAGGCGGCAACCTTCAACCAGGGATACATGCTCACGGAGCTGCTTGCCGCCGCGGAACTCGACATGCAGTGGCACACGCTTCCAGCCGATGCGCCGCTCGCAAATCCTGACGCGTTTGAAGCAGCCGCGCTGACCAAAACGCACCTGGCTCTCAGTATTGTTCCGCCGCGCTACCGCTCCAGCTACTTCATGCACATCTGGGGCAACGGCTATCAGGCCGGCTACTACGCTTATCTCTGGTGCGAAATGCTCGACGACGATGCGTTCCAGTGGTTCGAAGATCACGGCGGATTGACGCGGGCCAACGGCGATCGCTTCCGGCAGATGATACTTTCGCGCGGCAACACCGAAGACCTGGCTAAGGCGTACGCAGCATGGATGGGCGCGGAGCCGGGCATTGCGCCCATGCTGAAAGATCGCGGCCTGGAGCCCGCGGCGAAATAGACCTTCCGAGTTGAGCCTTTCATGCCCGCGCCCGCACCGGGACGCCGCCAGCGCGGGCAGAAAGGCTCTAAACTGGATTCATGCTGGACTACGAGATCTCCGCGGCCGATGCAGCGGCGCTGCTAAAAGAAAAGAGTGCAAGACTCATCGACGTGCGTGAGCCGTGGGAGCTGGCGACGGCGCGCATCGAAGGCTGCCTCGCGATGCCTATGGGCGAAGTCCCTGCGCGCGCTCACCAGGAGCTCGATCCCGAAGAACGGCTGGTGGTCGTCTGCCACCACGGCATCCGCTCAATGAATGTCACGGTGTGGCTCCGCAATCAGGGCTTCGAACAGGCACAGTCGTTGCGCGGCGGCATCGATGCATGGTCAGCCGAGGTCGATCCCGCTGTTAGCCGGTACTGACGGCTCTTCCCAATGAGAATCATCCGACCTTCACATGCAGCGTGGCGACCGAGTCCGGCGGTAGCTCGATCGTGAAAGCGCGATCCGGCGCCTGCACCTGAACCATCTGCGAATGCGCCAGCTCATTGCGCACCAACACCACCATCGCCCCATCCGGATTCACAAAGACGAGCGCATCGTCGCAGGTGCCTGACGCCTCAATCGTCTTCGCTCCAACATCGACAAAATGCGTCAGGTGCTTCAGCAGGTAATAGTCATGGTTAAAGCGGTAGGTCTTTGCCGCCGTGTCTACGCTCACCAGTGCATTTTGCGCCCAGCCCCAGGTGCTCTTGCCGCTCAAATCGGTTGAGATATTCCAGTACATGTAGCCCGAAGCGCCGCTGCGCAAATAGTGCTTCATCAATTGCCAGCAATAACTCGTATAGCTCCAGGCGTTCTTGCCATCGCCGCATTCCTGTTCCGATTGATAGATTGCGAGATCGGGGAACTCCCGATGCAGAGCCGGCAACGCATTCTTGCCTGCCCATTGCATACCCACGCCCTTGATGAACGGGGCGACCGCTTTGTCGGCCATCACCGTCTCCAGCAGCTTGGGGTTGCCGCGTTCCAGCGTTCCAAAGAACACATCCACATCGCGTTTCCGCATCTCCGGTCCCAGGTACTGAAGGAAACGCGCAAGCCCCTCCGCCGTCCACGTGCAGCTCGGAAAGTTCTGCGCTGAGTTGAATTCGTTCTGCGGCATCACCATGCCCACATCGATTCCCTCGGCCCGGTATGCGTCGATGAAGCGGCCAAAATAGCGCGCGTAGGCCTCAAAGTAGCGCGGCTCCTGGATGAACATGTCTTCGCCTTCATGGCCGACTTGATCGGGGCGAATTCCGTTGTCTTTAAATCCCGCCGCTGCGAAAGCCTTGGCCTCCGCATAGAAATGATTTCGTTTCATCCAACTCGGCGGTGTCCACGGCGAGGCCCAAAGCCGCAGCTTCGGCTGATGCCGCTGCGCCGCATGGATGAAGGGAATCAGCGTCCGCTTGTCGTGCTCAATGCTGAAGTGGCTCAGGTCAAAGTCGCCGTCAGTCTCGTCGTAGCTGTACGCCTCGGTTGCAAAGTCGTTCGCGCCAATGGGCATGCGGCAGTAGGTCAATCGTGCGCCGGCGGCCGTATCGAACAGTTCGCGAATAACACTGTCCCGATCCTCTTCGCCAAGGGCACTGAGCGAGGTCCATCCCAGTTCATTGAAACAAGCGCCGAAGCCCTCCATGGGCCTCGAATTCTGTCGAGTGTTCGCCGGATCGACGTTCAAATTAAGCATGTCCCAACCAAAGCTTGGCTTGAACACCGGGCCGGTTTGCCAGGGACTCGCTTCTGTCGTTGTCACAAGGGAGAGCCGGTCATCCTCGATTGGCTCCGGGCGGCGCATCTGTCCTTCAGCCAATCTGCCGCCCATCAACCCCGTAACCGCGGCGCCAGTCGCTATTCGCAGAGAACTCCCGAGCACCTGCCGCCGATTCCACCGCTTCTTGCTCATATGCCGTTCGCTCCATTTTCTTGCAAATCCTTGGGGGATATTGAATAGGCCGGACTCCGCCACCGACCAAGCCCATCCTTCTAGTGAAGCCCGCCTTCAAGGATGAACTTCTGTCCGATGAGACGCGACTTATCGGCATCTTCGCGGGGAACAAATTTCTCGACGCGGTTGTTAAAAACTTCCACGACATAAAGATTGCCCAAAGAGTCAACATCGATCGTATGCGGATCGTCGAACTCCCCGGCGAGCCTGCCATGCATGCCCCAGTAGGTAATGAGCTTGCCGCTCAGATCGAACTTGGCCAGGCGATTGCCCCCCCCGGAAACGATCCAGAGATATCCGTCTTTCGTAATCCAAAAATGGCTCGGATTAAGAATGTTCGGCCATTGGTCGAGAAACGTCCCATCTTCGCGAAAGATCTGGACCCTGTTGTTGCCGCGGTCGGCAACATAAATACGGTGTTGCGCATCGACGGCGACATCGTGGATCAAATTAAATTGCCCGGGGCCATTCCCCTTCCCACCCCATTCCATGAGGTATCTTCCATCTTTATCGAATTTCACAACACGGGTGTTGTGGTAACCGTCCGCCACATAGAAGGACCCGTCAGGCATGAACAGCAAAGATGCCGGCCAATCGAAATGGCTATGATCCGAGCCCGGTACTCCTTTCTCACCAAGTCGAAGCACCAGTTTCTTGCCGTCGTTGGTGAATTTGAGAATTTGGTCGCCATCGCGGTCTACCACCCACACATGTCTCTCAGGGTCATACGGATTGAGTAAGACACTATGCGGGAGCACGACGTCGTTGTTCCATTGACTCCAATCTTCCACGACCTTGCCGTCTGCGTTTAAGACCAAAATAAGGTGCTCGTGGGTCGGATTCTGGATTGGCGGCGCGGAGAAGTTACGAACCGGGTTCAGCGGTACGCCGTCAGGACCCAGAATTAACGATCCTGCTTGCGTGATTTGTTGGCCGGAAGAAACAACAAATATCCGGTTGAGATTGTCCACCGCCACGCCAGTTACGGGCTGATTCCATTGTTCGACACCCGGCTTGAACCAGTTTTCAGCAACCTGGTATGGACCTGTAGCATCGAGACCACCCTTTTCGCTCGCCGCTGGCTGCGCCGGCGAAGGGATCGTCAACGCCAGGAACGCGGCAAAGCAGAGTAGCAGCGTTTGGAATCGGATTTGCATTTAACCCCTCCTGTTTGTCGAGTTCAAAGACATTGCCTGCGATCTTCAATTTAGGCGCCAAACTCGCGTATCCAATACTACCCTTCGTTCCTCGACTCAGGAATTCTATCCCCGGCGCAGCCCCACCGGAATTCGATGTGCCTCTCTGGAACCCCGGATCCATCATGCACAGCGGCCCTTGGCCCCCCCGGTCTATACTCTCTTCTGTCTGATTTGGAAGGGAGCATTCCTATGTCTTCGTCTGCGGTTGAATTTGCACGCCAGAACTATCCTCGATTTCTCGATGAGCTGAAAGCGCTGCTGCGCATTCCATCGATCTCCACGCTGCCCGAGCACAAGGGCGACTGCCGCAAGGCCGCCGAAGTCCTGGAAGCCGAACTCAAACGCATCGGCATGGAGAATGTGCGGCTGATTGAGACCGCGGGCCATCCGCTGGTCTATGCGGACTGGTTGAAAGCCGTGGGGAAGCCGACCGTGCTGGTGTATGGGCACTACGATGTGCAGCCGCCCGATCCTCTGGACGAGTGGCTCTCGCCGCCCTTTGAACCCACCGAGCGCGACGGCAACATCTACGCCCGGGGAGCGGTGGACGACAAGGGGCAGGTGGTGGCGCAGGTAAAAGCACTGGAATCCCTGTTGGCCGCAACCGGCAAGCTGCCTTTGAATGTACGCGTGCTGTTCGAGGGCGAAGAAGAAGTCGGCGGGGAGGGAATTGCAAGCTTTGTGGCCTCCAAGCCGCCGGAACTGAAAGCCGACTTCGCGCTGGTTTCAGATACTGAGCTGTTTGCGCCGGGCCTGCCCACCTTGTGCGTCGGGTTGCGGGGCATGATCTACACCGAGCTCGAAGTCCGCAGTGCGCGCAGCGATCTGCACTCGGGCATGTATGGCGGCGCCGCTCCCAACTCTTTCGTCTCCCTGGCTCAGATTCTGGCCAAGCTGAAGGATGAGAATGGGCACATCCTCATCCCTGGTTTCTACGACGACATCATCCCGCCCAGCAAGGAAGAGCTTGCCGCATGGGAGAGCCTGCCCTTCGACGAAGAAGAGTATCGCACCAAGGAAGTGGGCTCAAAACGCCTGGTGGGCGAGAAGGGCTACAGCGTTCTGGAACGGACTTGGGCTCGGCCGACGGTTGATGTGCATGGGATCCCCGGAGGTTTTACGGGTGCGGGGGCCAAGACCGTGATTCCGGCCAAGGCGACGGCCAAGGTCTCCATGCGGCTGGTTCCGGGGATGACGCCGGCCAAGGCCTTCGCTCTCTACAAGAGCTATGTGGAGAAGATTGCTCCGGACGGCGTCGATGTGGACATCCGCCTGATTCACTCCGGCGATCCGTGCCTGATCCCGGTGAACAACAAATACATCCAGGCGGCCACGCGCGCGCTGCACGAGGTGTGGGGTAAGGACACGGTGTTTATCCGCTCCGGAGGGTCGATTCCCATCGTCGGTGACTTTGACCGTCACCTGGGGCTGCCCAGCGTGATGATGGGCTTTGGTCTGCCAGACGATAACCTGCATGCGCCAAATGAGAAGTTTCATCTGAAAAACTTCTCGCTGGGCATCGAATCGCTGATCCGTTTTCTGGAGGAGGCGGCCAACTGAGCCAGCCCGAATCGATCCGTGGGTCCGGCCAGCTGTGTGAGCCGGACGCAGCGGGCTTTGTGCTCGCCGGGGGACGGTCGAGCCGGATGGGCGTGGACAAGGCCTCGCTCTTGTTTCGCGGACAGCCGCTGGTGGCTCATGCGCTCGATATTCTGCGCGGGGCGAGATTGGATGTCTCCATCGCCGGCTCCCGTGCGGACCTCCGAGCCTATGCTCCGGTTGTCGAAGATGCCGAGTCCGGCCTGGGACCCCTTGGCGGAATCTGCTCGGCATTGGCGACCACCGCGGCGCGCTGGGCTGTTTTCTTGCCCGTCGATCTCCCGCTTGTGCCTTCTTTGCTCGTTAGGTCTCTGCTGAATCACGCACGCGCAACTGGCAATGCGATCAACCTGACCTCCCTGGCTGGGTTTGTACAAACGTTTCCGGCGGTGCTGGACGTGGCCGTCTTGCCGGGTCTCAAAGCCGAGCTCGAAGCCGGTCGGCGCGGGTGCTTCTCCGCATTTCAGGCTGCCGCCAACGGTCTTGGACAGCCGATGAGCGTCGTTGCGGCAGAGTCGCTGGTTCAAGACGGGCAAGTTACCCATCCGGAAGGGCGGCCGTTGGCAAGCTGGTTCTCCAATATCAATTCCAGGGAAGATCTGCGCCGGGCTGAAGCGCATTTTCCGGGGTTCTTCGCGTAAGCTGGATTTACCGAGATGGCTGATCCCTCATCCAATCCAGAGTTGCCGGAGACTCTTATCGAGGCCCTTGCCGGTGGGCGCGCGGAACCGACCGACCTGGAACTCGCGCAAGCGACGGTGAGCGAAGCCGGGCAGTTCGTCGAAGCTGCCGGCGAGCCTATGATTTCGTTCAGCCATGTGAACATCGCATTCAACGATCGGCCTGTCCTGGAGGACGTCAGCTTTCAGGTTTGGAGAGGTCAAACGCTCTGTATTCTGGGCCGCAGCGGCGTCGGAAAATCCGTCTCCCTGCGCCTGCTCATGGGCTTTCTCAAAGCCGATTCGGGGTCGATCCGCGTCGAGGGCCAGGAAATTACCGAACTCAACGAAGAGGGAATGAATGCGATCCGCAAGCGCATCACAATGGTCTTCCAAAATGGAGCCTTGTTCGACTCGATGAGCGTGCGCGAGAATGTCGCATTCGCGCTTCGCGAGCGGGGCGGCCTGGCAGAAGATCAGGTAGTTCAGATTGTGGAACGGTTGATTGGCATGGTGGGCGCAGTGGATGTGGAGGATGCGTTGCCGGCAAGTCTCTCCACAGGGCGCAAACGCGCCGTGGCCATCGCCCGTGCGCTTGCCGCGCAGCCGGATGTGGTGCTTTACGACGAGCCCACGACCATGGTTGACCCCATTATTGCCCGCAGGCTTGGAAACCTGATCCAACGGCTCAAAAAACAGCTTGGATTTACCAGCATTGTCGTTACCCACGATATGCGTTTTGCCGAGCGGCTTGCCGACACGGTCCTCTTTCTCCATCAGGGCCGGGCGAGCTACTTTGGGCCCCTGAGCGGGTTCATGGACTCCACCGATCCGAATATCCAACGGTTCCTCAAGCTCGATTCCTACCTGATACCTTCCGTTTGAGGGGTTAACTAGACAGTACTAAAGTTGTAGACGATTTCCCTTGCGGTTCTCCTGTACACAGGGTGATCCTAGAGGTGTTGGCGTATTTCCATTGAGGTTGATGACGACCAGCCTCTGACGGCGAAGAAACAGGAGACCGCCTGACAGCTCCTGTGCAAATCAGGGCAGTGGAAATTTGCTAGAATTGCTTTATTGTCATTGATTTCCGTTCTAGGCTTCTTTTTGCGAGTCGTGGAGTCTGTCTGCTATTTTCCACAAGGCGGCCAACACTAGCCGCCACCAATTGTTCGCTGCAAGCCGATTATGCCGCTACCCGAAGTGGAGTGCAAAGGCGCTCGGCAACAGTTAACCGGGGTGTAAATTGCGCCTTGGCAAGATTCAGGCCGTAAGGACTCAGTGCAGTCTGCTAGTCAGTCTGTATCTGAATGGGCACTACAAAATCAAGAGTGCGCCGGCAAGTCAGGGATTCAGCAAGTGTGTAACCAAATAATGTCTTTTTGCTATCTTCCGTGGGGAGTTGATCCCTGCTTAATCCCATAATTTTTGAACGTTTGAGGTCTGCGAGAAATGCATGGCGACTTCTGAGTTCTGGCAAAGGCTATCAGCTTCAATGGCTTCTTCCCATGAATGGGAGGGAAGTCTGGCGGGAGAATCTCCGCGCGCAACGCGGGGCACGGTCAAGCTCTGGATGTTCCTGGATGTAGTTTCCTTCCTGGCGGCCGCCATCTTCGCCACGGCGTACAAGCTGCATATCGGGCTGGTCGAAGAGCTCGAGGGGTTCTGGCGAGGAACGCTGATTTCCAACCGCTCGATGGGAATTCTGCTCGCGCTTCTTTGTGTATTCACGATCACCCTGATCATCACCAGCAAGCGGCTGAATTTGTATACCCCCACCAAGCTGACCAGTGTCCTGGGTGAGCAGAGGCGAAGTCTGCAGGCCTGTTTCACTTCAGGCCTCCTGCTTACCGGCACAATCTATGTGGTTCATGCGGCAGACATCCCGCGCAGCATCGTGCTCATTACCCTGGTGCTGGTAGCGTTTTTGCTCAGTCTGCGCAGGCTCGTGTATCGCCTCTTCCTCTATAACCGGTACGACCGCGGCGTTGGGACGCGCAACGTGCTCATCGTCGGCACCGGGCCCGAGGCGCATGCTTTGCGTCATCACCTGGAAAGCATCCGGCATCTCGGTTACACCTTCAAAGGCTTCATCGACTTTCCGGGAACCGCGCCGCGTTTTACGGCGGCATCCGGTGAAGTCGTCGGTTCGTTTGAGACGCTGTTTCAGTTTGCCCGCTCGATGTTTGTGGATGAGATTTTCTTCACTTCGCCGTGCGAACGCGAACTCGTGCAGAATGTGCTCGAACAGGCCCGCATCCACGGCGTCGATCTGCGTATCGTTCCCGACATGTACAACGGCCTGGCCTGGAACAGCCCCATCGAGTACATTGGGCAGTTTCCCACCATCCCGCTCCACTGCGGTCACGTGCCTGAACTTGGGCTCCTCTTCAAGCGTACCTTCGATCTGCTGTTCTCCATTCTCTTCCTTATCCTTCTTGCGCCGATTCTCCTTATCGTCGCCATCGCGGTCAAAATGGATTCGACCGGTCCGGCTTTCTACAAGTCGGAGCGCATCGGCAAGAAGGGTCGTGTCTTCCACTGCATCAAATTCCGCACCATGGTGGAGGATGCGGAAGAGCGCCGCGCCGATGTGCTGCACATGAACGAACGCGACGGCGTGCTCTTCAAGATTTCAAACGATCCCCGCATCACCAACCTGGGCCGTTTCCTGCGCAAATACTCCCTTGACGAGCTGCCGCAATTCTTTAACGTGCTCAAGGGCGAAATGAGCATTGTGGGTCCCCGCCCGCCGATTGCCAGCGAGGTCAAGGAGTACAAGCTCAATCACCTGCGCCGGCTCGACGTGATGCCCGGAATTACCGGGCTATGGCAAGTGCAGGGGCGCCAGGATCCATCCTTTGCCAGCTACGTTTCGCTGGATGTGACCTACATCGACAACTGGAGCATCTGGCTCGATTTCAAAATAATCATGCGCACAGTCGGCGTCGTCTTTGCCGGGACTGGTTCCTAGGGCAGCTTCCGAGAGCCAGCTCCAATAGGTTTGATGGACAAAATGGGCCGCCTTCGGACGGGCGGCCCTATTGTCTGCCGCTGTAAACTGAGAGTGTGAAGATCGCACTGGTCCAGATCGATCCAACGGTCGGAGACTTTACCGGAAATCTGAATAAGATCGTGACTGCCAGTGGTCGTGCCGCTGCTTTGGGGGCCAGGCTTGCCGTGTTCTCTGAGCTGTCGATCTGCGGCTATCCCCCTGCCGACTTCCTTGAAAAGCCAAGCTTTCTGGCCCGTTGCCGGTTGGCTGTCGATGAATTGGCCGCTGCCACCAGCGGCTTATCGACCGCGGTTTTGGCAGGAGTGGCGCTGCCGGCTGATGGCGGCTCCGGTAAGCCGGCCGTGAATGCCGCCGTTCTACTGGATGGGGGGCGTCTGCTGCTCGAGCAGCACAAGCGGCTGCTGCCGTTTTACGACGTCTTCGATGAGCAGCGCTACTTTGCTCCGGCGCGTTCGCAGCGGGTGGTCGAGTTGGACGGCGTGCGACTGGCCATCACCATTTGCGAGGATGCCTGGAACGACAAGAATTTCTGGCCGCGCCGCCTCTACACGGTCGATCCGATGGAAGAGCTGATGCGCCAGAATCCCGCCTTGCACATCAACCTGTCTTCTTCGCCATTCTGGCACTCCAAGCGTGCCATACGCCGCGAGATGCTGGCAGCCATCGCCCGGCGCGACGGCGTGCCGGTGCTCATGTCGAACCAGGTGGGCGGCAACGACACTTTGATCTTCGACGGCTCCTCGCTGGCCCTGAATGCGCGCGGAGAATTGATTGCGCAAGCGTCTTCCTTCGAAGAAGATTTGATCGTGCTCGATCCTTTTGCCGCGCCGGAGTTGCCGGCGCCGGAGGATGACGATACCGCGGCCGCCTATCGCGCCCTGGTGCTGGGAACACGCGATTACGTGCGCAAGTGCGGCTTCCGCAAAGCGCTGGTGGGCCTCAGCGGCGGCATCGATTCTGCGCTTGTCGCCTGCATTGCCGCAGAAGCCCTTGGAGCGGGGAACGTGATCGCCGTGGGTATGCCCAGTCCATACTCCTCCGCGGGATCCATCGACGATAGCCGCAAGTTGGCAGCCAACCTGGGCATCCGCTTTGAGGTAATCGGCATTAGCGGCCTCTTCGGCGAGTTTACCCATGCCCTCGAACCACAGTTTGCCGGCCTGACGGCGGATACGACTGAAGAGAACATCCAGTCGCGCATTCGCGGCACCCTGCTCATGGCCCTGTCCAACAAGTTCTCCGCGCTCGTCCTGACTACCGGCAACAAGTCGGAGATGGCCGTGGGCTACTGCACCCTCTACGGAGATATGGTCGGGGCGCTGGCGGTCATTGGCGACCTGGTGAAGACACGCGTTTATGCGGTCTGTCACTGGCTGAACCGCGACCGCGAATTGATTCCGCCGACGATCCTTGAGAAGCCCCCCTCGGCAGAACTGCGACCGGACCAGAAGGATACCGACTCGCTGCCTCCTTACGAGGTGCTGGATCCGATTCTTGAGGCTTACGTGGAGCGCTATGAGACCCCGGAACGGATTGCCGAGGCAAACGGATTTCCCCTGGCCCTCGTCCAACAGGTGGTGCGGCTGGTCGAGCGTTCCGAATACAAACGCCAGCAAGCAGCCCCGGTGCTGAAGGTCACTCCCAAGTCCTTTGGCATGGGCCGCAGGTTCCCCATCGCCGTCAAAGTCGAGGTATAAGCTAGAGTCTAGGAAGATTTCCGCGAAATAAGGAGAAATAGCTTGATCCGTCCGTCCATCCGTATCGCCAGCGCTGCACTGCTGGTTGCTTTGTCCCTGCCTTTGCTGCAGGCATCTGCGCAGACCCAGGTTCCAGCCGCGCCTGCTGAAGCGACACCCGCAACGCCGGCTCCTGCAGTCGCGCCCGTCTTTCCGACGCCCGATCCCAAGAACTTTACCGCCTCTTCGCCCACCAAGGAGACCGTCAATGCCTTCCTCACGGCCAGTTGGGGCTACGAGGATAATCGCATCTGGCAAGTGCAGGCGATCCTCAAGACCTCTGTCGACGGCATCAGCAAGGTGGTCATCCTCGTCGGCGACAAGACCGGTAAGGAAAAGCCTGCCGTGCTGCAGTTCTTTGCCTTGCCCGATGGAAAGCACATCATTGCCGCGGACCAGATTGTTGCGTTTGGGCAGAACCCGTATGCCGAATTTCGTACCCAGTTGCAGCAGCAGGCGACAGGCCCTTATCACGGAGCAGCGTCCAAGGATCTGGAACTCGTCGAGTTCGCGGATTTCCAATGTCCTCATTGCAAGGAGGCACAGGCCAACATGGAAAAGCTGGCTGTGGATTTTCCCAAAGCCCGCATTGTGTTTGAGAACGATCCGATTGCCTCAATCCATCCGCAGTCTGTGACCGCTGCGACCTACGGCGTTTGCGTGGCAACTCTGGGCGGGAGCACTGCTTTCTTCCAATTTGCGTCGGCAGTGTTTGACGGTCAGGACGGATTGGCGACCGCTGACGGCGCAACGCTGACTCTGAATAGCGCCGTGACCAAGGCCGGTCTTGATCCCGCCAAGGTGGGGGCCTGCGCGGCGACTCCGGCGACCAGGGAATCCGTGGACGCCTCGGTGAAGCTGGCCAACGACATGGGTATTAACCAGGTTCCCATATTGGTCGTCAACGGCCGCCAGGTGCCCGCCAATGTGCCCTACGATACGTTGAAGAGGATCGTTACCTATCAGGCCAAGCTGGATGGGCTGACGCTTTAGATCTTCGCCAACCGCTCGTCTCTTCGCCGAACGCTCTTTACCTTCCTGAAGTCCGCACCGAAGCTCCCGTGCCCCATCCTTTCGCTTTTTCCTGGCGAAAGGGTGGGAAGTCACAAACCTCACCTCAGGTATTTCGTTACTCATCACCCTGGTGAAGCGATCTCGGGCGCCTCTACTGCGTAGACGTGCCCCGCTCTACACGAATCATGGGCGAATGGCCGCTGGCCTGCGTCCCGCGAATCACGTGGGGCGTGATGATGATCAGCAGCGTAGCGAAATTTTTCTGCACATCTTTATCGGTGATGTTGTTCAGGCCCGGAATCTCGCTCAAGCCCGGCGTTCCGCTGATGTTGCGGCTCTCCGATTTGTCCAGTTCGCTCGCCACCACCACTGCCGAGCCCTCCTTGATGGTGATCACTCCGGAATAAGCGCGGCTGTTAAGAATCGGATTGCCGTTGATCGCAGCTCCCGAGAGCGCGGTAATCTTCATGTCGATATTGAGCGCGACATCTTTGTCGCGCATCACGTTCGCGGTGGCCTTCAGAGTCAGTCCAAGGTCCTGATATTCGACTTGCGGAACCGAGGGTACTCCGCCTTGCAGCGATGACAGCAGCGACGAGAGGTTGCCGGAGGCTCCCGCTCCCGTCAGTCCTGGAATATTGGGAATGCTTGCGGACAGACTTGAGAATGAGGATGTCTGGATTGGATAGCGCTCGCCTTCCTTCAGGTTTCCCGGCTCACCGTCGCCCAGCCGCAATTGAATCTGATCGAGCTCACGCGAATCGGAAGAGTTCAGGTTAAAATTCGCCGTGGCTCCGCCGGGAGACAGTGCAGATTGCGTGAGACCGCCTCCAAAAAGTGCGACCCCATTCGAAAACAGGGAACTGGAGACCTGGCCCGAGGCGAGTAGAATGCCCAGAATCGCCAGCGTGTCTCCGGGAGCCGCCAGGCCCGAAGAAATGATCTGCTGAACAAGGCTCTGATTCGCATTCAGAAGGGACTGCTCCTCCGCATAGACGTTGAAGGCTGAAAAGCTCTGCGGCGGCGTTACACCAGTATTGCGATCGTTCATGTGCGCTATCTGAATCAGCCGCACATCGAGCAACACCTGGCTGTGTCCGTCAATCAACTCGCTGATCGTGGAATTGAACGCCTCCACCGTATCCTGCGGGGCGCGAATAGTGATGGTCTTGGTTGAAGGCGTCAGTTGGACCTGTTGAACACCGAAGACCTGCTTGGCCAGGTTGCTCACCTCGGTCATCTCTTCGGCTTTCATGCCGGAGAGAAACACGGTCTCCATCTCCAGACGACTGAACTGCCCGCGGTTCGTCCTGGTATCGCGCGCCGCCAGCACATGGTGGGCATCGAGTGGAACCCAACAACTGTTGGTGGCCAGGGCCAGGGACCGTGTGGTGTCGTCGAAGCTCGCTTCGTCAATGTCGAACCGGACTTCAGTGGATTCAATGCTGTCGTCGGTTGTGGCCACGATCCCGAAGGCCTTGAAAACCTGCTCAATAATCTGCCGCTCGCCGGCACGAATATGAAAGCTGTGCAACCCCCCCTGAGGCTCAAGTTGCGCCACGTTGCCCAGCGTGCCTGCCTTCTGCTCGTAGAGCGGCCTCGGCAACCCGGCCGCTGCTTCGTCCCCGAGTTCGTCGAGATGCTGCGTAGCTTCAGCGTTCGTGGGATCGAGTTCGAGAGCGCGGGCCAGATCGGCGCGCGCTGCGGCCTGATCTCCGCGCAGCCGCGATTTGGCTGCCGACTGAATCAGCGCCGTCACCGCGTGGCCGCGTGCTACATCGGCTGCCAGTCGGTAATTCGCATTGTCCGGATCGAGTTTGGCCGCTTGTTCATATACACGCAACGCAGCTTCAAAATGTTCGTCCATGAAGGGCTTGCTGGCGGCGAGATAAAGTTTGGCCGCGCGGCGGCGATTACTATCGTGCGGCTGCTTGTCTTGGCTCACCTCGGAATGAGCGGATGCGGCATCCGGCTGCGCGGTCGCCGCCTGCCCCTGCGAGAGAGCCGACGCAAGGGCGAAAAGCGTCAACGCCAGCGCGGAGAAAACCCAGGCGCGACCCGCCCGGAAACGCGCGTTGGAGCTTTGTCTCCTCACAACGCGGTCCGCGTGAAAGCCAGCAGGTCGGCCAGCGAGGAGGCGCACGCCTCGGGCTGCAGCTTCTGCAACTCGTCGAAGTTGTAGTTGCCCGTGGCGACGGCAATCACCGGGAGAAAGTTGGCGCGCGCGGCCTCAATGTCGCGCGGCGTGTCGCCAACGACGCACACTGTGGCCTCCATGCCCGCCAGTTCCCGCGCTTTTCTGGCAGCATGGCCAATCAGTTCCGGGCGTATGGAAAAGTGATCGCTGAACCCGCCAAAGCGGAACCACTCGCGCAGACCGGCCTCCTCGATCTTGATCCAGCCAATGGCTTCCAGGTTGCCCGTAGCCACTCCCAGCAGCGCGCCCTTCCCGGCCAGGTAATCCAATACAGTTTCCACGCCCGGCATTCGGATCAGGTCCAACTCATGACGCTGATCGGCGACCACATTCCGCATCGCTTCCAGGATAGCCTCGGTGCGCTGCTCCATCACATCGGCGGGAACGCCGGCCTGTTGGCAGGCCTCGCGCAGAATGGCGGTGTCGGTGCTGCCGTGGAGCAGAATGCCCGCCAAAGTGATCTCAAACCCGGTAACCCGCTGCACGCTGGCGGCGAAGGAATTGAAATGGATACGGTCGCGGCTGCGCAGCAGTGTGCCGTCTATGTCAAATAAATACGCATCCTGCGCATCCCAGGAAAAACCCGGTTCGATGGCAACGCGCGCTTCTTGGCTCGCTAGGCTCTGTTGGTTTGTCGGCATGTTTGGTTTGACGTGCGCCCGTCAGCCCTGGCCCAGCCTTCATCCCTGGCGGTAGCCCTGGCGGAGGGTGCTGAATACAGGACGTTCGCTGCGTGGCGGACGCTTGAGACCGATGCGCACCTCCGCAAGCTCCAGACCCAGCTCCGACATGGCGCGGCTCAGCGTATTGCGGTGCATCCCAAGTTCTTCTGCGGCCCTGCACTGGTTGCCACGGTGCTTCAATAGAACTTCGCGCAGATACTGTCTCTTAAACTCGCGCACGGCCTCCTCATACGGAATGCCGCTCGAGTGCATTTGCGTTACCAGGCTGTCCAGTTCTCGTCTCACGTCCACCCCTATTATCTTCAATACCTGGATCTGATCTTTTTCGCCTCGCCATTGTTTATATCAAACTTGGCTGCCCGATGGGTGATTAGCTTGCCGGCGGGTGCATCCATTCAGGAGCATGCTGTTCCATCATATGCAAACCTTCGTGTACTCGGTTAGATAATTCTTCGGGACTCACCTGCGCGCTCAGGTGGCACACTCCGATAAACAGCTTTGGCAGCCGCGCATCCGCAAGCCATCGAGCCTTCGGAAAGAAGGCCACAACCACCAGTATCACGATTGTTACCAGCAGCGCGCCCTGCAGAAATCCGAAGACCGCTCCGCCAAGTGTGTCCAGGCAACCTAATCCCATGCGGCGGAAAATTTTCGATAAAACAACGCCAATAATATTTGCGATCGCCATCACCAGCAGTGCGATCAGCACGAATCCGATGGCATCGGAAATGGCATCGACCTTGATCATTGGCCGCAGAAGGGCAGCGACGCGACCATAGTTCCAGGCCGCGATCACCAGGCCGAAGATCAGCCCGCACAGGGAGCAAGCGGTGCGAAAGAGACCCTGCACGAGTCCCCCGATCACCGATGCTGCCAGTACGATTACGATCGTCCAATCGACCCAGGTCATTTTTCTCTCCGGCTTTCTGCTACAAACTCAGTTCTCGCCCCGTCAAGCGGCGAAACGCCTCAAGATACTTGCCCTGTGTCCGCTCAGCCACATCGTCGGGCAGACTCGGCGCGGGCGCCTGCTTGTTCCAATGGATTGATTCCAGATAGTCCCTTACGTATTGCTTGTCGAAGGAAGGCTGTGCGCCTCCCGGCTTCCATGCCGAGCCCTCCCAAAAACGCGAAGAGTCCGGCGTCAATACCTCGTCTGCAAGAATAATGCCTTCCGCCGTTCTTCCAAACTCAAATTTTGTGTCCGCCAAAATTAGTCCGCAAGCAGCGGCATGTTCCTGTGCTTTGCGATAGAGTTCGAGTGTCAGGCGGCGGAGCTCGGCGGCATCGGCTTTCCCCAGCAGCTCCTCGGCCTGGCTAAACGAAATATTTTCATCGTGTGCGCCGTCCTGGCTCTTGGTGGCGGGCGTGAACACCGCCTCCGGAAGCTTCGATCCATCCAGCAGGCCGCCGGGAAGAGCAATGCCGCAGATCGTTTCGTCGGCCCGGTACTCTTTCCAACCCGAACCGGCGAGGTAGCCGCGCGCAACGCACTCCACCGGAAACATCTTCGCGCGTTTCACCAGCATGGAGCGGCCTTCCAGCTGATCGGCATAAGGCTGCAGCGCCTCGGGATACTCGCTTACCCGCGCACTGATCAAATGATTGGGCACAATATGCTGCAGCAGCCCAAACCAGAACAGCGAAATCTGCGTAAGAATTTTTCCTTTGCCTGGAATCCCCGTTCCGAGCACATGGTCGAATGCTGAAATGCGGTCCGTGGCCACCAGCAGCAATGTGTCGCCGATTGCGTAGAGATCGCGCACCTTGCCCCGTCCAAGCAGGGGTATTGCGCCAAGATTCGTGGTGAGCAGTGCGGTCACGCGAGGGTCCTTCTGTTTGAGCGACTGAATCTCCGATTGTGGAGCGAGAACGACGCTTTGTCAATCGGGCAATTCCTGCTCGCACTGTTCGATTGATTCGATCAGGATTTGGCGGGGCACGGGAGAGTAAAGTTCAGAAATATTCCCAGAAAAGCCGGGCTGCGGCGGATATACAGACTAGTGTGACGGCCGTCACGGACCGGCCCCCCGACTTAAGAGAAACTTCGATTGTCAACATGGTTCAGAGGACGAGCA
>JBARBP010000161.1:0-15454 GCA_049793195.1 Occallatibacter sp.
TGGCCGTTTGAGGGCGCTGAGGCGGGATTCCGACAAGGCCAGGGCAACCCCGACGGCGAGTTCCCATGCGCGTGAGGGCAGGAGATAAAAGCAGGCGGTGGGGTGGGCGTGGAGTTGCAGGACCGCGAGGAGAAGAGAGGCGCCGATGACTGCCGCAATGACGGGGAAGATGAGGTTCTTCCGCAGGCGTGAGAGCAGGAGCATCAGAAGAGGAATGACCATGTAAAACTGCTCTTCGACACCCAACGACCAGGTCATCAGGAGCGGCTCGCTCTCGGTGGGGGGATTGAAGTAATCGATTTTTATCCAGAACAGGAAGTTAGAGAGGGACAGCACGGTTGCAAGGGCCCTGGAACTCAATCGCCTGAGCTCGAAGGGCGACATGACGAGGAATCCGGCAATCATGAGGAAAGCGACTACGACGAAGAGCGGAGGGAGAATTCTTTTTGCGCGGCGACTGTAAAAATCGATGAAGCTGAAGCGATTTTTTTCGAGATCGGAGAAGATGTGGCCGCCGATGAGAAAGCCGGAGATGACAAAGAACACGTCAACGCCGACGAAGCCGCCACGGACGGCGGATAGTCCGACATGACACAAGACGACGGAGAGAATGGCAACAGCTCTGAGGCCGTCAATGTCGGGGCGGTAGGTTCTACCTAGACTGGGCATGCGTTCTGGAGATTTACCTATCCGCTGGACCGTTTTGGGTCCGATGCAGCTGCCGGGAGGGTTTGGCCAATGATAGGGGGCAAACCCGAAAAAAGCAAGGTTGGGAGCAGGCGCGGAAGATTTTGATGAGATAGCGGCTAAACCATTGGAAATAATGGTGAGCTCGGTGCGGTTCGAACGCACGACCCACGCCTTAAAAGGGCGTTGCTCTACCAACTGAGCTACGAGCTCGTTCAAGGCCGCTAGTTCCAAATTAACACAGGGATAGTGGCGATGCCGGGGCAAGGGGCAGAGACAGCTAGATGGAGGCCCTTGGGCGGGGATTCTGAGGCCATTTGGAGCGGGGAGATCGCGGGGACTTAGCGGGTCCTCGCGAATGGTGGTACCATCGAAAATATCTCTCCGGAAAGACTAATTAGTTGTAGTTGAAGAAGCTCTGCATCGCGAAGAAAATGCGGCCTTTCGTTGGTTTCCGATGACAGGAAAGTGGTAGGGTCGCAGCCGAGCAAGTGTTATTGTTCCGACAACAGCGAGCGAATAGGATTCCGGGTAAGGATATCCTCCGTTTTGGTGAGTCCGTCTTGGCCTTCCGCGGCATTAGAGCCTAAATAAAGACCTGAGATGTGCGGGAAATCGGGGTGACAGCGGAAGGTCCTGGGGTGAGGGATGACTGATCGCGGTCCGCTGTACGACCAGAATGAGACGCCTGAAGATGTGGCGACGCTGTATTCCTGGGCCAATCTGCACGGCGCAAAGTATCGAGATTTTTCGGCGTCGCGAGCGCAGACTCGGGAAAAGGCGCGGCTGCGGGTGCAGCAGGCCATCGAAGAAGAACAGGCGCGCGCACAGCAGCTAGCCGGAGCTGAACATCCGGCCGAAATTAACAGCCTTGCGGATTTGGAACGCGCGACAGAGACACGTCGGTTGGCCGAACAGGCGCGGGCGGAAGAAGAAGCACACATCGCGGAATCGGCCGCGCAACAAGCTGCGCATGAAGCTGCCCAACAGGCAGCACGCGATGCAGCCGACAAGGCAGCGCGCGAAGCTGGCGAACAAGCGGCACGTCAGGCTGCGGAACTGAAGGCGCGGGAAGCAGCGGACGAAGCTGCGCGTCAGGCTGCGGCAGAGGCTGCACGTCAGGCTGCGGAACAAGCTGCGCGTCAGGCCGCGGCGGAGGCTGCACGAAAAGCAGCGGAGCAAGCGGCGCGTCAGGCGACGGAACAGGCGGCGCAGGAGATTGCACGTCGAGCCGCGCAACTTGCAGCCCGGCAACAAGCAGAGAAGGAAGCAGAGCAGGCTGCACGGGCGGCAGCGGAGAAGGCCGCGCAGCAACTAGCCGAGCAAAGGGCCGCGCAAGAGGCAGAGTTGCAGGCCACGAGGTTGGCAGCAGAGAAGGCTGCCCAACAATTGGCCGCGCAAAGGGCAGCGCTGCAGGCGCAGGCAGCCAAGGACGCTGCCGAACGAGCAGCAGAACAGGCTGCACGGCAGGCAGAGCAGCAGGCCGCGAGACAGGCGGCGGAACAAGCAGCGCAAAAGCGGGCAGCCCAAGAGGCCGCACAGCGGGCAGCCCAGGAGGCAGCAGAACGTTTGGCGCGTCAACAGGGGCAGGCTGAACGCCTGGCTGCGACGCAGGCTGGGCCGGCTCCAACGCAACCGGCGGCGACCCCATACTTGCCAAAGCGCGATTACCCTGGATATACGCCTCCAGCGCCACATGTCCCGATTCAAGGTCAGCCGCAACCTGCGGCAATGCGCGAAGAGAGTTATCCGCTCCCACACAATCCCTGGGGCTCGTCAGATCAACACGAGCAAGGCGGGCGTCCGGCCTGGCTGATGCCGGATCGTCCGGAAGCCAGTGGTCATCATGCGGTGCCCCCGGCTCCAGAAGACACGCTGCAAGGATCACGCGATCGACTTGCATCGCGCTGGTATGCGCTGAGGGGAGTATTCGAAGGCGCGGGTTCAACGGCGGAGGCGGCTCCTGCTCCTGCTCCAGCACGTGCGCCCGTGGTGGCCGTCTTCTCGCTTGCCGGCGGCGTGGGCAAAACCAGCCTGGTTGCAACATTGGGCCGGGCTCTATCGGCTCGGGGCGAGCGGGTTCTGTTGGTGGATACGGCGCCGTACGGGTTGCTGCCGTTCTTCTTTGGCGCGCGCGATCAGCGGCCTGGCTTGCTGAGAACGTTCAGCCCTCCGGGGAACAGCGGTGACGCACCGATTCAGATGGTGACGATCGATCCCGAAGGCCTGGGTCCGGATACGGGGAACCAGGACGCTTTGACAGCGGAGATCGGCACATATTCGCGGGGCGCCGGCCGCGTGATCGTCGATTTGGCGACCGCCTCGGGCGCGACCACCAGGCGCATATTGCGGATGACGCCGCTGGTGCTGGTGCCGCTGATTCCGGACATGAATTCGGTGGTTAGTTTCAGTTCGATCGACAGCTTTTTCCAACACAACGGGAGCGCACAGGCTAAACCGCCGCTTCCTTACTATGTGCTGAACCAGTTCGATGCATCACTTCCGCTGCACCTCGATATCCGTGAAGTGCTTCGCGAGCAGCTGGGCGACCGTTTGCTGCCATTTGTTCTGCGCCGGGCGCCGTCGGTGAGTGAAGCATTGGCCGAGGGGATGACGGTGATGGACTATGCACCCAACTCGACTGTGGCTGAGGATTTCGGCAGCCTAGCCGGTTGGGTAAAGAGCCAATCGGCGGCCGCGAGCAGCACGTATCGCGGTGTGCGCTGGAGTGAGAGATGACAGCATCGGGCCTTTGGCAGGACATTGGGGCAGGAGAGAATATTTTCACCAAGCTTCTGCGCCTGATTTTCCTGCTGGCGGCGGCAGCAGCGTTCTGCTTCCTTGCCATTTTGCCACTGACCTGGCCGCAACAGGCGGTGCTGGGACTGTTGACCCTGCTGATGGCCCTGGCGATGGCGCGGAGCTCGGACTCCTACCTGGTCACGCTGACCCTGATGATGATGTCGATGTTCTGCACCTTCCGCTATGGATACTGGCGCATCATGCAGGTGGTGCAGTTCTTTCAGGATCCGGCGACTCACTGGGGCGCACTGGACGTGTTTTTCATCATGTGCCTGCTGTTTGCCGAGGCCTATGCTTTTCTCATTCTGTTTCTCGGATACTTCCAGACCATTTGGCCATTGCGGCGCGCGCCGGTATCGCTGCCGGAAAATACGGATGAATGGCCCCATGTCGATGTACTGATTCCCACCTATAACGAGCCGCTGGATGTGGTGCGCTACACGGCGCTGGGCGCGCTGAACATGGACTGGCCGGCGGACAAGATCCATATCTATATTCTGGACGACGGGCGGCGCAAGGAGTTTGAGCGATTCGCATTTGAAGCCGGCATTGGCTACAAGACACGTCCCGACAACGCGCATGCCAAAGCGGGCAACATCAACACTGCCCTCGAGACGCTGAGTTCTCCGCTGGTGGCGATCTTCGACTGCGATCACGTACCAACGCGCAGTTTTCTCCAGATGACAGTGGGCTGGTTCTTGCGCGATCGCAAACTGGCGATGCTGCAGACGCCTCACCATTTCTATTCTCCCGATCCTTTCGAGCGCAACCTGGGACAGTTCCGCGTAATTCCGAATGAGGGCGAACTGTTTTATGGGGTGGTACAGGACGGCAACGACTTTTGGAACGCGTCGTTTTTCTGCGGCTCCTGCGCCGTATTGCGGCGGGCGGCACTGGAAGACATTGGCGGCATCGCGGTGGAGACGATCACCGAGGATGCGCATACCTCTCTGCGCATGCAGATGAACGGCTGGGGCACGGCCTACATCAACATTCCGCAGGCTGCGGGCCTTGCGACAGAACGGCTGTCGGCGCATGTGGGCCAACGGATTCGCTGGGCGCGGGGAATGATTCAGATTCTGCGCACGGACAACCCGCTGTTCGCGCCGGGGCTCACATTTCCGCAGCGGTTGTGCTACTTCAATGCGATGTGCCATTTTCTCTACGCAGTGCCGCGGCTGATCTTCCTGACCGCGCCGCTGATCTATCTGCTGCTGAACCATACCAATATTCCCGGATACTGGGCGGCGATTCTTGCCTATGCGCTGCCCCACCTTACGCTTTCAAACGTCACGAACTCGAGGATTCAGGGCGAGCATCGACACTCGTTCTGGAACGAGATCTACGAGACGGTTCTGTCGCCGTATATTCTGCTGCCGACCATGATGGCGCTGATCAATCCCAAGCTGGGCAAGTTCAACGTGACAGCCAAGGGCGGCGTGGTGAAACAGACGTTCTTCGACACCAAGATCGCACAGCCGTTCCTGGTGATGCTGCTGTTCAACATCGCGGGACTGATTGTTGCGATACCGCGTTTCTTCATCTGGGACAGGGATCGTCCAGGCACAGTGATGATGAACGTGATCTGGTGCTTGTTCAACGTGG
The DNA here is from genome assembly GCA_049793195.1 of Occallatibacter sp. Taxonomy (GTDB): domain Bacteria; phylum Acidobacteriota; class Terriglobia; order Terriglobales; family Acidobacteriaceae; genus Telmatobacter. Next base: position 5,095 of record JBARBP010000161.1, read on the forward strand.
TGATTCTGGGGGTATGCACCGCGGTAGCGCGGGAGTTGAGGCAGTTGCGGACCACGGTGCGCATCAGTGTGGTAACCCCTGTGGTGGCCAGAATGCCGGACGGAAGGTCACTGACCGGAGAGACAATCAACATGTCAAGCGGCGGCACCAGCATCCGTTTCAATGAGGTGATGGACGTATTGCCGAAAGCGGAGGTGCGCCTGGTATTTCCGGCGCCGGCCGCGGGGACCGAAGTGCATGCGCAGGTAGTCTCCTCGGAGGGATCCGTGCTGCGGGTGCGTTTTGAGGAGTTATCGATTGCCGAACAGGAAGTGTTGACCATGGTGCTTTACTCACGAGCGGACTCGTGGCTTGGCTGGGGCGAGGCGCGCGACAGCGACAATGTGCTGGTCAGCCTTGGACGCATTTTCCGGATCTCGATGCATGGACTGGCCTCGACTTTTCGGAGCATCTTTACCGATAAAGATAAAGGCGGCCCGAAGTCGAAATCGCTTTCGATTGCGCGCACCTCGGTGATCTTCATACTGGCGGCGTTGCTGATGGGTGGCGCTCAAAGCGCACGCGGACAGGCGCAGAGAACGGCCGGTTCAACTAAGAACGCAATTAGCGATACGACCGCTGCGGTGACACCTGGGCACTACCAGGACACATTCACACTGAACGACGCAGGCTCACCGCAGATCGAACTCCATGGGATCGACAGCGAGCACAGCATTTACTTCAAGCTGCCGGAGACCCACGTGGTGCGTGCGGCCAAGATTCACATCTACTATGCATTTTCTCCCAGCCTGCTGCCGCAGTTGAGCCATTTGAAGCTGATTCTGAATGGAACGCTGTTCGCAACGATTCAGCCAACGCCGGGGCAGGTCGGCGGGTCCGACAGCCGGGATGCGGAGGCGGAGTTCACAATTCCAACGGATCTGCTGGTGCACAACAATACGCTGACCATCGAGTTCATCGGCCACTACACGATGGTTTGCGAGGATCCGGCTAACACGACACTGTGGGCGCGCGTCCACCGCACTACGTTTCTGGATATTCGGGGCGATTTGCTGCCGCTGGCCGACGATCTAAAGCAACTACCGATACCGTTTCTGGATCCGGCCGTAATTCAGCCGCTGAGCATTCCAGTGGTTTTTGCGAGCGCTCCTTCATACAAGGCGATTCAGGCTGCGGGGATTGTCACCAGCTACTTTGGAATGATCTCCGAGAACCGGCCGGTGCGATTTCCGGTACACATTGGGACCATACCTCAGGGGAATGCAATCGTGATCGCGGATAGTGCGGGAAATCTACCCGCGGGTCTGGGACTGCCGAGCATCAGCTTGCCTACGGTGGCCATGCGCACCAACCCCAACGACCAGTACAGCAAGATTCTGATCGTGGCGGGCGGCGATGGGGACCAGGCGCTGATTGCGGCGCAGGCGGTGGCCTTGCACAGCGACATGCTGGCAGGAGGACTGGCCAGCATCGACAGCATCAAGCTGCCGGCCAAGCAGGAAGCCGATGCAGCGCCGCGGTGGGCACGGACCGACCAGACGATTGCGCTATGGGATTACGCCTCTTCCGATCAACTGCAAGGGGATGGTACCGCGCCGCTGAATGTGTACTTCCGCATTCCTCCAGACATCTTTCCAGCCGATCGTCCCAATGCAGTGCTGAAGCTCGTCTATCGCTACAACTCGATTCCGATTGGCCCGATCTCCAGCTTGCAGGTGCGCATCAACAACGCGTTTCTGGGCTCGACCCCGCTGATTCCAGGGCAGGAAGCTTCGCGAAAGATGGAGACAGAGGTTCCGGTGCCGGTAGTGAATCTGCGCCCGTTCTCCAACTCGCTTTCGTTCGACTTCACGTTTCAGTTGCTGAAGAAGGGAGGCTGCGAAGATACGACGCCGATCAACATGCAAGGCACGATTCTGCGCGACTCCTATCTTGATCTTCGCGGCTATCCGCACTATGTGGCTCTGCCGAATCTGGAGATCTTTGCCAACGCGGGTTTTCCGTTTACGCGCTTTGCCGACTTGAGCGAGACCACGGTTGTGCTTCCGGCGACGCCTACCGAGCAGGAGATTGAAACTTTCGTTACGCTGATGGGGCACTTTGGGCGGCAGACTGGATTTCCGGCTCTTCGCGTGACAGTGGCAGGCCCGGATGCGCTGCACATGGGCGCCAAGTCCGATTTCCTGATTATTGGCACGGGCGACGATCAGCCGGGCTTCGACAAATTGAACGACACGCTTCCGGTTGCATTGCGCAGCGGCCAGGTGCAGGTGCGCGACACTCAAGGGTTCTTTGCACCATTGCATCAGGCATGGTGGAAGCTCCGCTCTGAAGAGCACTCGGAGTCGGGAAACCTGACCGCCTCCGGCACGCCCGATGCAGTGATTGAGGGTGTGGAGTCGCCATTCGAACCGGGCGCCGGACACAGCATTGTCGCTATTCACCTGAGGGACTCGAGCGTTTTTGAACCATTTATTGACACGCTGATGAAGGTTCAGCAGTCGAGCGACATTTCCGATTCCGTCGCAGTGCTGCACGGAACCCAGTTTCAATCTTTCAAGATCGGCTCGACGGTTTATCACGTAGGTTTGGTGCCGTGGTGGACGCGGCTGTGGCTCTGGCTGAGACAGGTGCCGTGGTTGATCGCGGTCATCGTGGTGATTCTGGCGTTGCTGATTTCGATCTGGACAAGGCAGTGGCTGCGGGGGAGGGCCAGGTCTCGTCTAAGGATGATCGAAGACTAAAAGCAGGGATTGGGGAATAGGGGTTAGGGATCAGCCGCCAGGCGAAACCGTTCTGGCGGCTTTTGTATTTGCGGTGTACCTTTTCGACTACCCCCCAACATCGTATTTAACTCTTTGGAATCAGCCTGTATGCTAAATAAATAGATATCGGATACTCGAAGGGGCTATTGGCCGGTTTCAAATCTCAATCAGCCACTCAAGCCCCTCTCTTGAGGACTTGTGCGATGGGCATTCAGAAGTCCCGGCGCGGGAAGTGCATGCTGCCGATCGTGCTTTTAGCATTGCTCTGCGCAACGGGCGGGTGCAAACAGCGTACGTGGACACTTTGGGACTCTTATTCGATACGTTTTATCGATGGGCAGGGCCGCGTGTTCGATCCAAAGGGGGACCAGCACACCACCTCCGAAGGACAGGCGTATGCGATGTTTTTCGCGCTGGCCGACAACGATCGCGCGAGTTTCGATCGGGTGCTGAACTGGACCCAACGGAACCTGGCGGCAGGCGATCTTCAGACACACCTTCCGGCATGGATATGGGGAAAAGATCAGAACGGGACGTGGGAGACGCTGGACCCAAACTCGGCGTCGGATGCCGACGTTTGGATGGCCTATACGCTAGTTGAGGCGGGGCGCCTTTGGAACAACCCACAGTACACAAATCTGGGCCGGAAGATGCTGGCGGAGATTGCCGGCAGCGAAGTCGAGAATCTTCCTGGATTTGGCGCCATGTTGATGCCGGGGCCGACGGGCTTCAAACAGGACCAAACATGGACTCTGAATCCGAGTTACCTTCCGGTTTTTGTCTTCGAACGTTTAGGAAACGTGGATCCGACGGGGCCTTGGCAGCAAATTGCACAGAACATACCGCGGCTGTTGGGGCAGAGCGCGCGCCACGGCTATGCGATGGATTGGGTGGACTATTTTCCGGGCGACGGTTTTTATCCAGTGCCTGTACAGAAGCCCGGGAGCAAGGAGAGCGATGGCCCCGGCGGCGGGTACGATGCGATCCGGGTTTACTTGTGGGCGGGGATGCTCGACGACAGCGGAGGAGCGCGCACGAACCTGGTGAACGATTTGGCGGGAATGAACGGCTTCCTTGCCGATCATGATGCCCCTCCTGAAAACGTAAGTGACCAAGGGGTTCCGTTAGCGCAAGATGGACCTGTGGGATTTTCGGCGGCCCTGCTGCCTTATTTAAGTGCGTTTCCCAACAGTTCGAAGCTGAGTATTCAACAGATGATTCGGATGAATCTAATGAAAGATGAGTCGACTGGTTTGTATGGGAAGGGCTTAAACTATTACGATCAGAATCTTGCCCTTTTTGCGACTGGTTTTTTGGATGGTAGATTCCGGTTTGGCCCCGGGGGCGAACTGAAAGTAGAATGGAAGCGCCGATGAGGGTTGGTTGCGGGGCTCCGGGAAAACTTTCGATTGTAGCGAGTTGCCTTTTACTGGCACTGCAAGCAGGCCTCGCCCAAAAGAAACCGGCAGCCGGACCGAGCGAAGGCGCGCGCAGCACACTTATCGACAAAGCCCGTGCCCTTGAGTCGCGCGGCCGGCCGGATATGGCCGTTCAGTTGTGGCAGCAGATTCTTCTCTCAGAGCCCAACAATCCCGATGCCCTGGCGGGCGTGGCAAAAGACTACAAACTGATGGGTGAGGCCGATAAGGCGGATGCGGCGCTGAATCGTCTGCGCAGGGTGAGTCCGAATGACCCGAATATTGCCAGGATTGAGGCGCTGAGCAGCTCGAAGACGCAGAGCGACGAACTGCGCCATGCGGGCGAGCTGGCAAAACAGGGCAGGGCCGATGAAGCGATGCAAATTTATCGGCGGTTGTATGGGGATCATCCGCCCGAAGGGGCGATTGCTATCGCCTACTATCAGACTCTTTTTGGCACAGCCACAGGCAAAGCGGCGGCAGTTGCCGGATTGAGATCGTTGGCGGACCGCAATCCCGGCGATGCGACTGTCGCCGTTGCGCTGGGCACGATGCTGACCTACGACGCCAAGACCAGGCCCGAGGGAATTCGGATTCTCGAAGCGCATCCTCAGGATGCGGATGCGCAGGCGGCATTGCGGCAGGCGCTGATATGGGATTCGGCGAATCCGGCTTCCGCGGCGGAGCTGCGCGAGTACCTGAAGGCGCACCCGCTGGATACGGAAGTCGCCAGGAATCTGAAGACGAATGAATACAAACTTGCGCAGATGAATTCGGGAATTGCGCGGACGCCCACGGAGCGCGCGGCCTTTAGAGCACTGAACGCGCACCGGCTGGATGAAGCCCAGAGTCGATTCGAGGAGCTGCTGCGGAAGGAACCGAAAAATGGGCGCGTGGCGGCGGGCATGGGATTTCTGCGCATGCAGCAGCAGAACTTTGGCGGCGCGATCAGCTATCTGACCGAAGCGGAACAGGACGGCTACAAGGCGAGAGCGGTTGAGAATGCCCTGGCGACCTCGCGATTCTGGTACACGATGGCCCAGGCGACGGAAGCGCTCAATCAGAATCAGCTGGTCGTGGCGGAAGCCCAGTTCAAGGCCGCGCTGGTGTTGAATCCCCGCAGCCCGGATGCATTGAATGGACTGGCCGGCCTGCTGACCAAAGAGCAGCAGTACCCTCAAGCAGCAGGCGTGTACGAACAATTGATCAAAATTCAGCCTGGCAATCTGGACGGTTGGCGTGGACTTTTTCTTGCGTATGCGCGCGACCACCAGGACCAAAAGGCTCTTGCGACCGCAGAGCAATATCCGGCACGCGTGAGGATGGCACTGGAAAAGGATCCTGAATGCCTTCGCTCGCTGGCGATTATTTATGAGGCCCAGGGGCGAAGCGCCGACGCGCAGCGCGTGCTCACAGAGGCGCTGGCGCTGCCTTTCCCGGACAACGGCGCCGGACTGAAGACGGATACGAAGCTGCAGTATGCGGGCATCCTGATGGAGGCCAAGCGCTACGAGCAGGCCGCGGTGCTGTATACGCAGATTCTGAACGAGGACCGGGGCAACGTTTCCGCGTGGATGGGCCTGGTGAGCGCGCATCACGAACTGGGGCAGGACACACTGGCCATTGCGGATGTGGAGAAAATGCCTCCTGCGACCTATGAGTCCGCGCTTGGCGATCCAGGGTTTCTTTCGTTGCTGGGTGCGATTTATCAACAGGCGAATCAGCTTGAGGTTGCGCAGGGCCTATTGGAGCGTGCGGCGAAGGAGCGGATATCGGCAGGCGGACAGCCCAGCGTTGCACTCGAATTGCAACTGGCCGGCATCTACCTGCTGCGCAACGACACTGCACAGGCCTATGAAATTTACAGCCGGATACTGAAAGCGAATCCCGATCGCACCGATGCGTGGAAGGGACTGATTTCAACGCTGGCTGCCACCAATCGGAATTCTGAAGCGCTCGATGAGATTGCGCTGATTCCCGTGCCGGTGCGCAAGCAGCTCGATAACGACATTGAATTCGTGCAGACCGAGGCCGGTGTTTACGCAGCCAGCGGTGACATCGCCCATGCGGTCGAGTACATGAATCGCGTGCAGGCGCACTACGCGAGACTCAAGATGCAGGCGCCGCCGAATATCGACATCCAAAATGCGTGGCTGCTGTACAACACGGGGAACGATCGCGCGCTCTATCCGGCGCTGATGCGGCTGGGAAGCCGGAACGACTTAACCGCAACGCAGCGAGAGACGGTCCAAGACATCTGGGCCAACTGGAGCGTGCGGCGAGCCACGGCGGCAATGGAAAACGGCAACGTGCGGCGGTCCGTGGACATTCTGGACGCGGCCTCGCAGGCATTTCCCGACAACCTGACGGTGCGCAAGGCGGTGGCGGGAGGATTTGCGCGGGTGGGCCGTGCGAAGGAGTCGATGGCGCTGTATCGGGCCATCTCGATGCAGGATGCAAGTTCAGGCGACTTTCAGGGCGCAATTGGAGCGGCGCTTCAAGCGAATGACAGAAACCAGGCCGAGTTGTGGCTGCGGCAAGCGCTGGAGCGGTTTCCGCACGATCCGGCAATTCTTTCACTTGCGGCGCGCTACGAGCAGGCACGCGGAGATAATGAGCGCGCTGCCGATTACTGGCGCGCCTCGCTGGCAGCCATGCCGGCGGCGAGCCCCGTGGATAGGCTGGCGCACGAGATGGCCTATCCCGAGCAGGACACAAAATCGCGTCGCGCTGTAACAGCGGCCGATTTGCAGCACCTGCTAGACCCCGACTACGAGCCTTTTGCGAAGACGACCAAGGTGCCACCTCTGCCTGCATATGGTCCAGATCCCTACAACGGCCCCGCACCGATTGTGCCAATGCAGCCGCAATCGTATACGCCACAACCGCCGGAGGCGGCGGGGCGGAATGCGACTTCGACGGACGAAGGCCAGCCAGCATCAGTGCCGGGATCGAATCAAGTGATCAAGCCGATTCCTTCGTCACAGGCTGCTAGTCCGCAACTGCTTCATCAGCAGAGTGCGATTCTGGGTGAAGGCGGTGACTTAGGTTCGAGCGGGTCCGGCTTTGACGGATTGGTGGTTCGGGATGCGATCTATCATCCTCAGGACGGAGGCCGGCAACCGGGAGCCGCAAGGACATTCGCGCCTGCCAGGGGCTTAAGAGGGAGAGGAACAGTCTGGGCGGAGATGGAGCTGGCAAACGATTCAGGACAATCGGAAATGCCGATCACAGCGAACGCTCCACATTCGATGGCTTCCGATGCGTGGAAGGGGCTGGTCTTTTCGCTGATGGCGGGCAATCGCAACGCCGAGGCGCTGCAGACGCTGGATAAGATTCCGGCCGATGTGCGCCGGCAACTGGAATCCGATATCGAATTCGTGCAAGGGGTTGCAAGCCTGTACATCGCTGTGGGGGATACCGCAAAGGCTGGGGAATATCTGAACCGTGTGGAGAACTATTATCTGCTGCACAGGATGGCTGCTCCTGCGGGTCTTGAAGTTCAGCATGCATGGCTGCTTTACAACCTAAAAGATGAGGTTGGGTTGTATCCGTTGATGCTGCGCCTGGATGCGCGCCAGGATTTGAGCGCCGCGGAGCGTACGCAGGTGGATACGTTGTGGGCGACCTGGGCCGTGCGCCGCGCCGAAACCGCGATGGATGAAGGCAATGTGTTGCGCGGCGTGGAGCTGCTGCAGGCTGCATCGAAGGATTACCCGGACAATCTGGACATTCGCAAAGCTGTGGCGGGCGCGTATGCCAGAGTTGGGCGCGCCGCCGATGCAGTGACAATATTCAAGACCATTCCGATGGACAACGCGAGCCCAGGCGACTACGAGGGAGCGATCTCAGCGGCGCTGGGTGCGACGGATATGGCACAGGCCGAGACCTGGGTGCTGCAGGCACTTACACGGTTTCCCAGCGATCCGCAGGTACTTGGACTTGCGGCCCGCTTCGAGCAGGCGCGCGGCCACAATCAACGCGCCGCGGACTACTGGCGCGCTGCGCTGGCGGCCATGCCACCGGATGCGGCCGTCAAAAGCCTGGATAGCGGACTGGGCTACCCGGCTGGATCGTACGCGCCTTCGGCGCCGGGAGACACCAAGCGGTTGCTCGATCCGCGGCACGAACCGAGGGCGAACGGGATGCCGCCGCTGCCTGCGTACCCGCCTTCAGCTTCAAGCCGGGCGCCGGTGGGGTTAACGGGTCCGCCCGCGGAGATTACGCCGCAGCGCGAATGGCCGAATGAGCCCTCGGACGGATCAAACAAAGCACTGCCGATGCCTGGCGGCACGGGCGCCAATATTGTCCCACTGCCGAATTCCCAGGGAACAGCACCCGGCAGTGCACCAATTTATATTCCTCAGAATGCACGAGAGGGAACTTCGATTGCGCAGCCGGTATTGATTGAGCAAAGCTGGACGCAGGATGCGACGATGCAGCCGGCCGCGGCGGCGGCTCAAAGAAAGAAGCAGACTCATGCTGAGTCGGGGACTCGAGCTGCGGCGAAATCTCAGAGCTACTCGGGCACGGTGAATCTTTCGCCATCGGACCAGACTGTGGATTCGACGGAACCTGTATCTTCGGCAGGTCCGACGCCGGGATTGAGGATCACATCGGAACCGATGGGAGCGCTGGCGGCGCAGGTGCAGGCTCGCTTTGCGGAAGAGACGGACAGCCAACTGACACAGGGCTCGGCCGCGACGATTCATGCCTTGCCAAATGCGGCTGTGAATGCGGGGATCAATATGGGACCGGCTCCGGCTGGGCCGGATGCGCGAACGGCGAGCGAGGGACAATACACGGCGGCGCAATACACGCCATCTGCCCAGGAAGCGGCTACGGGTGCGTATTCGGTTCCGAGAAAGCAGACTGAAGTGCAGCCGGAGAAGCCCACTGCTTCGAAAACGCGGACTTACGCGGCCACGAAGAGACGCAAGAAGATCAAACGGGCCAGCCAACAGGCCAGCCAACAGAACAATCAGCAGGCCAATGAGCAAAGCAATTCGACTTTGGGAAATACTCCTGCGCTGAACAACGCGCCTGAGGCGCTTTCCGCTGAAGGTCCGCAGCAGCAAGGCCAGGCGCAAGGCCAGGCGCCTCCGAACGAAGCGCAGGAGCAGCCTGCTCCGCCGGCAGCGAGTGGCACCGGATTGACCGACGAAGAATTGGAACGGAAGAATCTGCCTCCGCTGCGCGGGCCATGGGTGCGCGTTCAGCGTGAGCCGCATCCGGTGAGTCCTCGTGAAGAGGCTGAGATGCAGTTGCGCGCAATCGAGAGCGGCTACAGCGGCTGGCTTGGCGGCACCGGCTACATCAATTACCGCAGCGGTGTACTGGGCTTCGACCACCTGGCGGCCCTGGAGGCTCCGTTCGAGGCTTCGGCACCGCTGGGCTACAACGGCAGGGTTACGATTGTTGCCAAGCCGGTCTTTCTCGACTCAGGGCAGGCAGACGGCACAGCCACGATTTCCGTTCTGCAGTCGACCACGGGCGCGAGTAGATTGGTTGCGATTCCCGAACCGATTGGAACGTTGACTGCGACGGACGTCAACCCACCGGCACAGCAAAATGCGGTGGGAATTGGAGGCGAGGTTCAACTCGCGTTTCCGCATGCGGCGTTCGCGGGCGGATACACGCCGTACGGATTTCTGGTGTCGACGTTCACTGTTCGAGGCATGTGGAGGCCGGGCAATGGACCATTCACCTTCAGCGTGATGCGCGATTCGGTAAAAGACAGCCAGCTCTCTTACGCGGGACTGCGCGACCCCGCGGGCAACACGCTTGGCAACCAGGGACAGATCTGGGGCGGTGTGGTTGCGAACCAGGGCAATGTGCAGTTTTCGCGCGGCGATGCGACTTCAGGGTTTTACGTGGGCGCGGGAGGACAGTACCTGACCGGCTATAACGTGGAGAGCAACACGCGCATCGACGGGGACGGCGGCGCCTACTGGCGGCTGATGACTTCGCCGGAGTATGGCAACCTGAGCATCGGCGTCAACTTCTTCGGGATGCACTACGCGAACAACGAGAACGCGTTTACGCATGGAATGGGCGGGTACTTCAGTCCGCAAGGCTACTTCCTGGGCAACGTGCCGATTACCTTCGTGGGCCACTATGGAACGAACTGGCACTACAACGTGGTGGGCGGGCTGGGTGTGCAGGCGTTCCAAGAAA
>JBARBP010000162.1:0-20007 GCA_049793195.1 Occallatibacter sp.
CAGGGGGCTCGTGCAAAATTTGCGAATTTCCTGTCATTTCGTCAAAAATGACGGCTTATATCCCTACATTCTCGAGTTTTTGACGGCTTATATCTCTACATCCTTGCGGCAAAAACTCCGCTAAGCATAAATCTCGACCTGTAGGCTGACAAAAATCGAGACTTATGTCGGCTTAGAACCGCACTTTTTAACCACGGAGTGCGCCACCCTTGCTTTTTTTTTAACGTGCCAGCAGGCAAAATCAACGTTCGTGATTCACGCCTCAGCAGTCCTTCGCCCAATCATGGGAGAATGGACCTTAACCCGTCATGACTGAAGAAATCATTAACGAATCACTGCCTACCGAAGAAGCCGCATCCAGCCCAATCTCAGACCCTGTCCCAAGTCTGGCCCCAGTCCCAGTTTCAGAACCGGTTTCAGACATCGAAATTGAAGCTGTCGCAACCGCGGTCGCCCCGCCCCAGCCTGCCCTGACCACCGAGCCCAAGGCCGTCACAGCGCCCGAGTCATTGCCAGAAGAGCCCGCTGAGTCTTTCGCCGACCTGCTGCGCGACTTCGAGCGCAGCCACTCCCATAAGTCCGCGCCCGGCGCAAAGCAGTTGCAAGGCACCGTCATCTCCCTCTCCGCTGAAAAGGTCTTTCTCGACATCGGCTACAAAACTGAGGGGGTTCTGCCCCGCTCCGCCTTTGAAAACAACGCCGAAGGCGTCAAGCCCGGCGATACAATCCCCGTCTCCGTCACCGGCCGCAATGAGGAGCACTACTACGAGCTCTCCCGCTTCAAGGTGGCTCAACCCCGCGACTGGACTGCTCTTGAAGCCGCCTTCGCCGAGAAGCTGGCCGTCGTCGGCACCGTCACTGAAGTCATCAAGGGCGGCCTCTCGGTTGACATTGGCGTCCGCGCTTTCATGCCCGCCAGCCGTAGCGGCGCCCGTGACGCCGCGGAGGTAGAAAAACTGGTCGGCACTCAGATCAACTGCCGCATTACCAAGCTCGACGTGACCGACGAAAACGTAGTCGTCGATCGCCGCGTTGTTCTCGAAGAGCAGGCCCGCGCCGAAAGCGCCACACGCCACGCCGCCATGCAGGTTGGCGATACGCTCCCCGGCACCGTCCGCACCCTCATGCCCTATGGCGCCTTCATCGACCTCGGTGGCGTCGACGGTTTGCTTCACATCAGCGACATCGCGCACAGCCGGGTCAACAAACCTGAAGACGTCCTCACCGTCGGCCAGCAACTTCAGGTCCGAATTCTGAAGATTGATCCGGAAACCAGGAAAATCTCCCTCGGCCTCAAGCAGCTCCAGGCCGAGCCTTGGGAAACTGCCCCTCAGCGCCTTCAAGCCGGCCAGCGCGTCTCCGGCACCGTCACCCGCCTCATGGATTTCGGCGCCTTCGTCGAGATCGAACCCGGCGTAGAAGGCCTGATTCACATCTCCGAGATGGCCTGGGGCAAAAAACTCCGCCACCCGAGCGACATTCTCAAGCAAGGTGACCGCGTAGACGCCGTCATTCTCTCCATAAAGCCCGAAGAACGAAGAATAGCCCTGGGCCTCAAACAAACTCTCGCCGACCCGTGGATCGATGCACAGCGAAACTTCCCTGTAGGTGCGCAGGTCGAAGGCCCAGTCACTAAACTCATGAACTTCGGAGCCTTCGTTCAAATTGCCGATGGCGTCGAAGGTCTGGTCCACATCAGCGAGATCGTCGCCGATCGCCGCCTGAACCATCCCAGCGATGTTTTGCGCGCCGGCCAAATTGTCAAGGCACAGGTACTGGCGATCGACACAGAAAAGCGCCAGATTAAACTGTCGATGAAGCAGTTAGTTCCCACCAGCATCGACGAGTACATCGCCGAGCACAAGGTTGGGGACGAGGTCTCCGGACGCGTATTCGAGCAGTCCCCAGCGTTCACCCATGTCGAGTTAGGTGAAGGCATCCGTGCAGTATGCCGGACCACTCTCGCCACTTCAACCCCATCTATCGCCCTCGACGTGCAAAACGAACGAACGCCTGCATCCAAGCCCAATCTGTCAAATCTGTCGTCGATGCTGAAGGCTCGGTGGCAAGGCAACGCTCCCACTGCCCAGTCAGAGCACGAGCCTTTAGCCGAAGGCCAGATCCGCCGCTTCAAAATCACGAGGCTGGACGCAGAGTCGAAAAAGATTGAAGTCGAATTGAACTAGCAAGCTACAAATACACTTGATCGATATAGCACCACTTCCAGTCCTCACCGCGCTCCGCGGACTGGATCAGAGGATGCTGTGTCTCATTAAAATGTGTGCGCGCATGGCGGCCTGGCGACGAGTCGCAGCAGCCTACATGCCCACATTCCAGGCACATACGTAGATGAAGCCATTTCTGGCCCAGCTTGAGGCACGCCTCGCACCCCTTCGTCCGCGGCTTTACTTTTTTCAGATGTTCCGCCACATGGTTGCAACCCGCCGCTGCACTCATAGAAGACCTCCATTCTTACGAACCTTCGCTCTCGTCAATTATGCGATCAAGATGAGGGGCCACCCTTGCAGGATTCAATAGCTTAACATTGTCACGCCTGGCCCGCTGCCCGTTACGCACCCCATGCCTTCGCCCGCTCTACTGCTTTCTGCCAGCGAGCGCGCCGCTCCGCCCGTTCGGGTGGGGCCATGCATGGTTCAAACCGCTTGTCGCCTTCCCGATTTGCGCGCAACTCGTCTGGCCCGGCCCAGAATCCCGTCGCCAACCCCGCAAGGTAAGCCGCGCCCAGCGCGGTTGTCTCCGTCACTTGAGGCCGCACCACTGGGACACCGAGCACATCGGCTTGGAACTGCATCAACAAATCGTTCACTGAAGCGCCGCCATCTACGCGCAGCGCAGCCAGTGGCGTTCCGGTTTCGCTATGCGTCGCCTCCAGCACGTCGGCCACCTGGAAGGCGATGGCTTCAAGCGCTGCTCGAGCAATGTGCCCCGGCTTCGTATCCCGCCGTAGCCCAATCAACATTCCAGCCGCATGCGCATCCCAGTGTGGAGCGCCCAGCCCCACAAATGCCGGCACAAACACCACTCCGCCCGCGTCTGGCACAGAAGCCGCCAGCGCCTCTACCTCGCCTGAAGAACCGATCAGCTTGAGATTGTCGCGCAGCCACTGCACCACTGCGCCACCTATAAAAATGCTCCCCTCCAGCACATATTCCAGCCGCCTGTTGGCGCTCGCAGCCAGCGTCGTGATCAATCGGTGGCGGGAGCGCACAAACTCGGTCCCCACATTCTGCAGCAGGAAGCAGCCGGTCCCGTAAGTATTTTTGGCCTCTCCCGAGCTCCAACACAACTGTCCGAACAGCGCTGCCTGCTGATCGCCGGCAATGCCCGCAATCGCTACGCCGCCCAGGCCGAGCGTCGTCGTCACCTCGCCGACCTTCTCGCTTGACCACGCCACCTCTGGCAACATGCTCGCCGGAACGTTGAAGATGCGCAACAATTCCGCATCCCACTCGCCCTTTACGATGTTGTAGAGCAGCGTTCGAGATGCATTGGTCACGTCCGTCACGTGTCTCGTCCCGCTGGTCAAATGCCATATCAACCAGCTATCCACGGTTCCAAACGCCAGTTCGCCTCTGTCTGCTCTCGCCCGTGCGCCCGGCACGTTATCAAGGATCCACTCCACCTTGGTCGCGGAGAAATATGGGTCCAGCACCAGCCCTGTCTTTGAAGAAACCGTCTCGCCAGCCCCGCTTGCTTCAAGCTCGTCGCACCTCGAAGCTGTACGCCGGTCCTGCCACACGATCGCCGGGTAAATCGCCTTGCCCGTTGCCCGCTCCCAAACTACCACCGTCTCGCGCTGGTTGGTAATCCCGATCGCCCCCACATCCCTGGGCCGCGCGCCAATCTTGCCCAATGCCTCCACGGCACAGGAGAGTTGGCTAGTCAAAATCTCTGTGGGATCATGCTCTACCCATCCCGCCTTTGGGTAGAACTGCTGGAACTCATGCTGCGCTGAGGCGGCAATCCTCCCCGCATCATTAAAAAGAATTGCACGGGAGCTCGTTGTTCCTTGATCCAGTGCAAGTATGAATCCCATAGGCGCGGTCCACCTTCGGCAACAAGTCAAACACGTTGAGAAGCAGTTGGGCAAGAACGAGGGAAACACGAACGCCACGGCTTGCAAGTCATTGTTAAAAGACGAATAATGCCGTGCCCGTGTCCCGCCTGTTGAAAAAGTGGGTCCCCCTCGGCTAATTATGCGTCCCGCGGAAGCCCAACCTTTTGTATCCTGAAGGAGTAGCCGCGCGAATTGGTCGCGAACCCAACGGAGGACAATCTTCTATGGCAGAGACAGTCAAGAAAGCAAAAGCCCCCGCGAAGCCACGCAAGACCGCCGCAAAGAAAGAGAAGGTGGCTCAAACTGCAAGACCGGCAATGCCTCCGCGGGAAGAGGTCGAAAAGCTCGCCCGGGCCTATTGGGAGCAACGCGGGTACCAGGAAGGGTTCGCCGAGCAGGATTGGCTGCGTGCCGAGCAGGAATTGCTCAAAATGGCTTCCTAGTCAAAGTTTCGTAGAACCCCGGCGTCCGCCTCGCGTCAACCGCTTAATCAAAGCGGATATATTTCGCGCGCAGGCTGATGGAATGCTGCAAAACTGACTATTTTCTTCCAAGCTCTGCCTCCGCTGCAGTCTCTAATGCGTTGTGCTCTCAAAGAATGCGTTATTGCCTGTGCGTAGATCGCGTCCGTATGTAAATACCACGCTCGTGCCCAGGACCGTCAACCTCGCCTCAATGCCCACATCGAAGAGCCATTGTCCGTTTGCCAAACTGTTCGTCGCCGCACCCACTCTGGCAACGTCCAGCAGTGGTCCGACCTTCAGTGTAATCAGCCCATTGCCATAGATCCGCCGGTAGAAATCCGTGTTCGATAAGAAGTAATCGCTTCCCACCGGAGAGCTGCCTTTCCGCCCGTCACGCGTACCAATCTGCCCACGAATCCACAGGTTCGTATCTCGCTCCATACCCACCAGGAACAGTTCGTCGAAAGGTGCGCTTCTGAATGTTCGTCCAGCTCGCACCTGCTCAGTCGCCTCATACATATCGCTCTGAGCCTGCGGAAACCAACGCGCCAGCGCCATCCCTTGCAGCTTCTCAAAGACATGCGGCGCGGCGGGCACTTCAGTCTGCGCAGTCCACATTCGCGCAAGCTCTGAAGTAGCTCCCGTAGTCAGGGAGAATCGCCGTTCGGGAATCTCAAGCACCTTGTTCTCAATTGATGCAAGGTACTTCAGCTCGTATCCCGGAACCGTCAGCGTCGCTGTGAATGCCGTTCCATCCACCACGTTCCGAAAATTGCGATGCGAAAACTCACCCCCCGTCGAAAACTGCAGCCGACCGCTCCGAATGTCCGTCACCGATCCGACAATCACCTGCCGCTTAAGATTCAGAGAACCAAGCACAGGCTCCGTGCTCGCAAATGGGCGCCGGATCGCCCATTTCTCATTGCGCACATCCGCTTCAAGCCGCCAGCGAAGCTGCGCCCGATCTTTGAGTGGCGCTGAAAGCGAAACCCACACACGGCGTTTCTGCGTATCCCAGCGCAGCAGTGATTCGAAGTTCTCAGCTGACCTCCCAATGTTGAAGTAGCTTGGATAGATCGTCTCGTACGGGGCGCCGCTTAACGTGGCCACGAAAGCCTGCACGCGGCTGCTGCCAAAGCCGTTTCGCTCCACTGCATTGAACTCTGCGTCGAACTTGCCACCACCATCCGTATCATGACGCGGTTTCAGCTCAATGCTCCGCCCTGCAAAGATGCCCAGCCCGTTCAGCCATGCCTCAGTCGTTTCAAAGCCGCGCTCGCCAAGTACCTCAGCAGGTGAAAACGCGAATGCGCGATCCAGAATCAACCGCTGTACGTGCAATTGCGGGTCAAAGGTGAGCTCTTCAACGTACGGCTTCCGCACCCGATTCCAGTACTTGAGTGCGGCATTCAGATTGCCCATAAGCAAGTAATCGGTCCCTGCAAAGTCGTTGGCATACGCATCATTCGGATCAAGCTTCAACCCTCGATGCAGCCACGCCGCTGTTTCCGGGTAATGTTTTTCTTGGAATGCAACGCCGGCCAACTCAAGGGAAAACCGCGCCTGCCACGGACACGCGCGCCAGCCGGCTACGAGCGCAGCACGCGCCTGTGTCCACTGCTGCAAATGTGCAAGCGCAAGCCCGTACTCGAAATTCAAATCCGCCGAGCGCACAGTGATTGAACTCGCTAGCCGTACAACTTCCGCCCAATTCTTTTCGTCGTAGAACTGTTGAATCTGAGTTTTATCCGCATTGGTGACCGACTCCTGCATGGCGCATTGCCCCAAAAGCGTGCCGCAAAGAGCGAGCTGAGCAAGCGTTGCGACAACGAAGCGGCAGAAACTCTCATCTTTCTTCAATATCTGCAAGAGCGCCTCCGCGCGGCGTTCCCGAAATCTGCTCATTCAGCGCGGTGTCGATGCTGGCAATGCTAGGACAATCCAGTTGTGCGTCGCGCTCCACTCCCTTTCAAACCCTGCCCGCTCCCGCGTCAGCAGCTTGCGCTCTGCGGGATCGTTCATCGTCACGAACCCGTGCTCCTCGTCGATGCCGTCAATCACTACGTAATGTAGCTCGCTCTGGCCGCGCGGTCTCAGTGCCGCAATCAGCGGGCGTCCCCTCCGCAGCTGCTCTTCAAGATCGCTCCAGCGTCCATTCAGTGCAAACGCCTGGAACCCATGCGTGCGAAAATACTGAACAACCTGTTCCGCAGCGATGCCATGTTTGTGCGATGAATACAACTGCCCCTGAATCGCTTCAACATCGCTGTCGTCTCGGGGCGCAGTTTTGAGTTGCGCTGCCCAGTATTGCATCACCATCGCAATCGAAGCGGCCCCGCAACCCTCTCTGGGTTGATGCACAAAAGGCACATCAACCCACACCGCGGGAGGCCCCTGCCCCGCGGTTGCGACTGCCAGCAGCAGTCCTGCAAGCATCTTGTCAATCAATGTAGAGCCACGACAATGACGACAATGGCGACGATCAGGATCACAATCAGCAACTCGTCATTCGTCATGCTGCCAGCCGAGAATTTCTGCTGTGCATCGGCCGCGCGCGTGGAAAGATTCGCCAACTCCTCGTCCGACAGCGTAGGGATCGCCGTCCGCACCTGCTCTGGGTTGATATGCGCGGCCTTTATGGCACGCTCGGCGGCCGGCGAGGAGACCAAGGCGGTCAGCGTGCCGATCTCGCGTTGCCTGGCTGCGTATGACGAGTCCAGCCGCTGCTGCATCTCCTGCGGGCTGACAATGTGATCCTGCTCGATGGCCTGCGCAAAAATCTCCGTGGGAAAGGCAAGAACAACCATTAGTGCGCTTGGTAACACTCCTTGAATCAGCGCCTTGGAAAGCAACGATGGTTTCATCGTGGGGAACTCCGCAAACCATATTTTTTGCTCCACAATAAGATGCCCAACCGTGAAGCTCGAGTTGCCACCCTCCCCCGGGCACAAGGTCCTTGAAATCCACCTGATCCTGGTGCAGGCGTGATCTGCCCACTAGCAACGCTCTCTCAGTGACGCTGGTTCCTCATCAACTCGCACCGCACCGCCGGAACCCGTCGCGCACTTGCGGAAGAGGCTTCGGCTGCGGTTATTGCACTTCCCCGATGTAAACCCCGAAAGGACCCAATTCGATTGCTCCAAGTGACTCGGGATCAGTCGCACCCGGCGTCTTGAGCAATGTCTTCAAGTGCTGTGGCCGAATGCCTGCGCCGCCAATTGCCAGATTTATCTTCTGCGGCTCGGCCGTGAAATTGACGGTCACCACAACCTGGGCTGCGCCGCGCGTTTGCCGCATCCAACTCAGCACTTTCGAGTTCTCGGTATCCAGCATGATGTTGGCGCCATTCTCAAAGGCCGGAACGGTCTTCTTGAGCCGGATCAGGCTCTGGTACCACACGAACAGCGAGTTGCGATCGTTCTTTTGCGCCTCTACGTTGATGGTCTTCGCGATCGGCGGCACAGGCAGCCATGGCGTTCCGTCGGTAAAGCCGGCGTTCTTGCTCGCGTCCCACTGCATCGGTGTGCGTTCGCCGTCGCGGCCCTTCTCCTTCGGCCAGCCGGTTATGCCGATTGGGTCCTTCACGTCCTGTTTGCGCTTCGGCGGTGTGGTCTTCATCCCGATCTCGTCGCCGTAGTAGAAAAGCGCTGCTCCGCGGCTCGCAAACAGAATCGTCGAGAGAACACGCTGAATGTCCTCGTCGTGGACCCCATCGCCATAACGCATGTCCAACCGCGGATTGTCATGGTTGTCAAACAAGAGCAGCGGTACATGCGTGCCCAGGTGGTGCTCCGCGTCAATTAGCTTCGCGCGAAAAGTGGCCACGTCTAGTTTGTTTATAAGCGCCACTTGCGTATCCATCGGCAAGTGAAACTCCGGTTTGCCCAGCGGTCCGTACATCTTCGCTAGCTCATCAACATTGGGCAGGTATGTTTCGCCGATCAGCACTCTCGTACCTGGAAAGACACTGGTATCGAATTTTTCCGTCGCTGCGTGCACCTCCTGCAGCACCGGGTGCAACCCTGGCTGGTTGTCGGTCTTCGAGCCGTCCAGTTGGGGGTCACCGTAGGCGTTGATGACCACCTTCCCGCTCTTGTCCTTCACTACGCCCTCATCAACCAGGCTCGGGTCCTCGAAGAGCGTCGTGATTGCGTCGAACCGAAACCCACCCACGCCGCGCTTCAGCCAGAAGCTGATGACGTCCTCGAAGGCCTGATGCACTTTGGGGTTGTGCCAGTTCAGGTCCGGCTGCTGAATATAGAACTTGTGATAGTAATACTGACCAGTCTTTTCGTCCCATTCCCATGCTGAGTGTCCAAACACCGACTGCCAGTTATTCGGCGTCTGGCCCTTGTCTGTTGCCGTCTGTCTTTTGCCATCGCGCCACATATACCAGTCTCGATAAGAGTTATTCTTCGAGGACCGCGACTGAAGAAACCATTCATGCTGGTCCGAGGTGTGGTTCATCACCATGTCCATAATCACGCGGATCTGGCGCTTACCCGCCTCCGCGACCAGCCGGTCAAAGTCGGCGAGCGTGCCATACTGCGGATCGATATTTTGGTAGTCGGAGATGTCGTAGCCGAAGTCCACCTGCGGCGACGGATACACAGGGGTCAACCAGATCGCATCTACGCCTAGATCTTTCAGGTAGTCCAGGCGTTCGGTTATCCCGTTCAGGTCTCCGATTCCATCCCCGTTTGTGTCTTGAAAGCTTCGTGGGTAAATCTCGTAGATAACGGCATTCTTCCACCAGTCTCGTTCCACCGATTGGGTTCTGATGCTGGGAGCGGGTTTCACAGCCGCGGTTTGTCCTCCTGCTGTCAGCGCCGCAGTCCCCAATACAAGCGCCAGGGCGCAGTTTTCAGACTTCCAAATTCTTTTGATGGCCGTGCGCATCGTGGTCTCCCCGTTCTCGTTTCGCCGTCGTTGATTCGTCAACGGTGTGACCCAAGTCAGGTTATCGCGTCGCCGACGAAACCGACAACCACCGATACGCACTGCGATAGTCATCTGCTCAATGCGGTTCATCCGGGCGCTGTGCCGAACTCCCCTTCATCCGGTCAAAATCGATTCCGAATTGTGGATTATCGCGCGTTCCATTGATGTGAATCGGAACCTCGGTTCCCGCTCCGTCTTTCTGAAAGTATCGATCCACAGGCTTCAGCAGCAGTCCCTTCCAGCCGCCTACCATTGCGGAGACTGTTGCCTGCATCTTAGCGGCGCCCGCAAAATTTAGCTCACCACCTTCGACGCCATAGCTTCCCTTCAGGTCAATCACCGCCCCCGGTACCGTGTACTCGAGCGCCGGCAACTGGACCACGCCGCCGGCCATCTGAAAATTCCCTTGCATCGTCGAGCGAACATGCGAATCGCCACCATTCTTCGCGTCCTTCGGCCGCCCGAGCCCACGCGCGCTCAATTCCCCAATCCGGCTCTGAATCTTTTCGCTCGCAAAACTTACATCGTCTAGGGCAAACGTACCCGAAAGCCTTAGACGCTCTTCCACTGGAACCGGCCCCGGAGGAATCTCAAGCCCGGCCTTCATCATCAATGCGCCGCTTAGCAGCGGTGTCCCCGAGTGGCTCCCAAGCCGCAGAAAGTCTTCAATCCGTCCCTCATCCACGTTCACTGTCAGTGAAATGTCGTGCCCGCCGGGATGCTGACCCCTCCCAGTTGTCACAGCGGCCATCCGCACAATCTGCCCCTGCGTCCAGAAGTGGGAGTGTCCGAGTGTCGCCTCCACCGGCTCCAGCCACGTATCCCCGTCAATCCCGTCCACCTTGGCATGGAACTTCGTGTGCAGCGGCAACGCCGTACCGAAGTGGGTGAGCCGAAAATCCGGCGTATCGGTCTTGCCATCAACAATTAGCTCGCGCAGCGTACCTTGGTAGTGACCGGTTGAATTCAGTATCCCCGCAATCCTCTTGAATCCGCTTAAATCTGCATTCTGAAATAGATAGTCCCCCATAATTGGACTCTCTCCGGGATCGTCCAAAACCCACGGCCCAAAGCTGCCTTTTGTATGAATCGTTCCTACTGGCCGCGGGTTGGTCAGCGCGGCCTCAAAGCTCATCGACCCACCGCTGCTGATCCCTTTCACGTTTAGGTGTGCGATCGCAAACTCCAGCGGCAGCTTACCCGGCTTGCTGGTCTCGATCGTCAGGTGCGCACCATCGCACTCCAGGCTCTCCACCAGGAAATGCAGCCCTCCCTCGTTGGTATTCGGCTGATTCGCATTGTCCGCGGCAGTCGCACTAGCTCCGCTTGTGCTGTGTTCAAAGTGCGATCGAGGCGGCACATCCACCTCCAGCCCCTTCAGTTGCACGGCCGATATACGAATCGCTTGTCCCGGCTTGTAATGCAGCGGCGCACGAAATCGAAACTCAGCGAGCTGAATCAGCGGGGCTCCCGAACCAGGAGCGGCCACACCCGGCATATTCACGCCTTCAACCTCGACAGGTGGCCAAATCCGCAGCCCTTTGCCTTCCGCCCGCAATCCATCCCTCAATGTCAGATGAAAGCTGTCCAGCTCCACTCGCGCGTGAAAGCGATTCTCCAGGCCCTCAATGATGCGAGCGCGGAGCATAGGCTCGGCTCGATGCGCCAGCACCAGCAGAGCGCTGGTCAACGCCGCAAGCGCTCCCACGAACCCGCAGGACAACCACATCAGCCACCGGTGCCTATTCCAGAATCCTTTCCGCCTCGCAGCCAACTCCGTCCTCCACTTGCCTCCAATTGTCGCAGCATCGGTCCCATCCGTTTTCTTTAAACAAGCCCAATGACGTATCCTTCTTGGCACGGATGCATGCGCTGATTGAAAACCTCGTAAAATTGCAAGCTATCGAATTGGAGCGGGCTCGCGTCACTCAGGAGGCGCGCGCCTTGCCTGCCGAGCTCGCCCAGGCCGGCGCGACCCTTGCTGCCGCCGAGAAACTGGCTTCCGAAGTCTCAGGGGCCCTCACGCGCGAAGATTCGCTGCGCACCCGCCTTGAGCGCGAGATTGCAGACCATCGCCAGAAGGCTGCCCGCTTCCGTACCCAGCTTGACTCCGTGAAGACTCCCGAGCAGGCTGATGCCATCGAGCACGAAATTCGTTTTGAGTCAGGCGAGGCCGACCGCCTCGAAAACGACGAGTTTGCCAGTCTCGAACGCACCGAAGCCCAGGAAGCGGCTCTTGCCGGAGCCCGCTCACAGGTTGAAATTTTATCCGCCGCTCATGAGAAAACCCGGGCCCGCATCGCCCTCCGTCAGCAGGAATTTGTCGCCCAACTCGACACTCTCAACGCCGAGCGTGAGGCTCTCCGCCCGCTCATTGAGCCCGAGTGGCTCACTCGCTTCGACCGCCTCTCCGCTTCCCGCGGCACTGGCCTGGCCCGCGTCGACAATCAACAGTGCATGGGCTGCCGCATGGGCGTTCGTCCCCAGATGTGGAATCAACTGCGCGAAGGTGAATTGCTTACCTGCGACAGTTGTAGCCGCATCCTTTACTGGGATCCTGCCATGGCTCCGGCACCTAAAGCGCCGCAACCCGAGCCAGGGGTGCCCTCTGGGCCCGGCGCCGGACGCGCCCCTCGCAAGTCACACACCGCTGGAGCCTAGCCAGCCTCTCTGCGGACTGCGTTCTACAAAAAGGCTCAGCAATCTGAGCGGTCTCTGTTAGTGTTCGTTGTTATGGAATTTCATCGGGTTTCAATCGCACTCCTAAACGCACGTCAGATTTCGCTCCTTGCCTTTGCGTTGTGCGCTTTACCTCATTTTTCGCTTGCTCAAGCACCCACAGAACCGGCCGCTTCCACACCAGAAGTGCCGGAATGGGCCCAGCCTGGCTCGCCGACACACGTCCAGGTGCCTCCCCCAGCAAACTTTCACCGCCCGAGCCGCAACTTCAATACCCCCATCGGTATTTTTGATGGCCAATCGGATATTGGCAGCTCACTGGTGCCCGGCAGCGCCACTTATGACGATGCTGCCGGCCGGTACACAATCAACTCCGCTGGCTACAACATCTGGTACACGCGTGACGAGTTCCGTTATCTCTGGAAGAAAATGTCCGGCGACATCTCGATCGCGGCCGACGTAGCCTTTCCCAACCCCAACGGCTTTGACGACCGCAAAGTCGTTCTTATCATTCGCCAGAATCTCGATGACGATTCGAAGCAAGCCATGGTCGGCGAACACGGCGCAGGCCTGATCCATCTCGCCTTCCGCAGCGACAAGAACGCTCTCATGAAGGATCTCGGATATCGTTTCGCTGGCATTCTCGCCGGCGTTCATGCCAAGCGCATCGGAATAGAGAAGCACCGTGACTCCTTCGCCATCTTCGTCAGCTTGGAAGGCGAGCCTATGCATCAGTTTGGCCCCCCGATCACCCTCCATCTTGACGAGCCGTTCTACGTGGGCATCGGCTTCTGTTCCCATCTGCCCGCGACCTCCGACACGGTCGTCGCCTCCAACGTTGTTTTGGAAGGCGCGGCGGGAAAAGTGCAGTAGACCTCGGCCCGTACTTTGCGTGCCCTTCAGCGTGCGCCATCCGGGCCGCATGCTTTTTTCCCTTCGAACTTTTGCGTAGAATTACCTGCCCATGGCGCACAATGAATCCAGAGTGAGCTCTAACTGCATCAGTCGCGGCCAGTCGGGGCAGCCGGAGATCACATCGGTGCAAACAGTGGAGCCCAGACGACTGTAACTCCTTTACTGTGAGGAACCTGCTGGAAGGCCGCTGAAATAATGGACTAACTCCTTTGCTGAGACGATTCTGCGGAAAACTTCAATGATGGGGCGAATTTAGAGCACTCCATGTGCGGTAAATCTCTGAAAACTCCGAATTTCTCTGCAGAGCCCGCGACGTGAGAGGGGGGATGGGGGGGGACCTCTCGCGAAACTGTAGGCACTGCCCACTCAGGCTTCTCGGCCTCATGCAGCAGAAACTGTTGACTAGCCACCGATCACTGTTTTTAAGGAGCATCCCGTGCATCGCATCTGCGTCGATATGGACGAAGTCATGGCAGACACCCTCGCCGAACACCTGCGACGCTACAACCAGACCTTCGACGAAGACGTCACTCTCCAAGATCTGGTCGGCAAGGGCCTCTGGGAGATTACGCCCGCCGACCGCCAGCAAGAACTCCGCGCCTTTCTCGACGCCGAAGACTTCTTCGAAGACCTCGCCCTCATGCCCGGCGCTCAGGAGGTTCTGAAGGAACTCTCAGCGCGTTTCGAGATCTTCATCGCCACGCAAGCAATGGTTGTCCCAAACTCCCTCGGCCCCAAGTACCGCTGGCTTCAACGCCACTTTCCCTTCATCCCCCCCACGCACTATGTCTTCTGCGGCAACAAGTCCATCCTCCGCGCTGATTTCCTCATCGACGACCAGCCCCGCAATCTTCTCCACTTTGAAGGCCAGGGCCTTCTCTACACAGCGCCGCACAACCTCACGGTGACCGGCTTCATCCGAGTAGATGACTGGACGCAGGTCGCCCAGTACTTCGCCACTATTCAGGATTAGCAGCCCAGCTTGAGCGTGCAATTCCGCTCATGGATCTCTGTAGCCCTCAACTAAAATTATGAGAAGATGCGCTTGTCTCGGCTCCGCACAACTCTCGCGCTCGTTTTCCTGCTCCTGCTGCCATGGCACCGGCATGCAGAAGCCTATTCCGTGTTAACTCACGAGCAACTCATCGACCTGACCTGGCAGGACTCCATCGTTCCCCTTCTACTTAGCCGCTATCCTGACCTGACTGCTGCACAGCTTGACGAAGCCCGCGCCTACGCCTACGGCGGTTGCGTCATCCAGGACATCGGCTATTACCCATTCGGCGACATGACTTATTCCAATCTGACCCACTACGTCCGCTCCGGCGACTTCGTGGTCAGCCTCTTTCGCAATGCAACCAATGCCAACGAGCTTGCCTTCGCCGTGGGCGCGCTCTCACACTACATCGGCGATACCATCGGCCACCCCGGCGCGACCAACATTGCTGTCCCGATCGAGTTCCCTAAGCTCGGCACTAAATTTGGCCCGAGGGTCAACTACGCGCAAGGACGGCACCAGCATGTGCAAACCGAGTTCGCCTTTGACATCGACGAGATCGCTCATCATCGCATGGCTCCCGTCCACTATCTCCGCCATGTCGGGCTTCAGGTTTCCCTGCGCCAGCTTTCGCTCGCATACTTCCAGACTTATGGCATCACAGAGGATTTCACCGGTGTACGCAAGCACCGGATCAACGTAAGCGGATATCGCTTTGCCGTCCATTCTTTCATTCCGCGCATCGCCTATGCGGTCACCCTCCTCCATCGCAACCATGAGCCCGCCGAACTGAGTGGTCCTGAGCGCCTTGAGATGGACAAGGAAGTCGCCGCGATTGCCGTGGAGAACAACTGGCAGGCCTACCGCCGCAAGGCTGGGATCGGAACTTATGCCTTGGCGGGATTCATCTTCATCGTCCCCAAGATTGGACCGCTCAAGCTGGTCGCCGTCAAAGGCCCGACCCAGGCCAGCGAAGCAGACTACCTGCACAGCGTCGTGCTCTCCACAGCTGCTCTTCGCCAACGACTTCACAGCTTTACGCCGCCAGCCGGCGAGCGTTCCACAACTGCAACTGCAATCTCGAAGAGCACGCACTCCCCGCTCCCGTCGGCCCAGCCCCCGTCCACCAACTCCGTCGCCGGCCAAATTGCGAGTCCAGCGAGGGACCCTCATCATCCCCTGCCCAATCGCGATCTCGACACCGGGCAAGTGGTGCAACCCGGAGGTTACTCGCTTACCGACTCCACATATGCCGATCTGCTTCACCGTCTCACGCGGTCACCGGCTCAGGCCATTTCTCCCGGCATCAAGGAAGACATCCAGGCCTACTACGCCAACCCGGCGTCGCCAATTACCACCAAGAACGACCCATCCGCATGGGCACAGGTGCAAGCCGACCTTGCTACGCTGGCAAAAATGCCAACCAGCACTGACCCGGCACCCTATCCAACATATGGCGATGACGCTGCGAGTTCTCAGTAGGTCTTTTCAACCTTTCGGCGGGCTCGCCTACCTGGATTCCAAAACCGAATGCGCAATTGCAACCCTTGCAGGCTGCGAAGACCTGGCGGCCCATCGGGGTGTAGTTACAATGAGTACGATAGAGTATGCGTTTGCCACTTCTCCCTTCCAATCAGCCATTTAGTCGACGCCGTTTCCTGAAGACAGTTTTGTACGGCGCGGCCGGGCTGGCCGTCTACTCGGGCGAGATCGCTCGTCACTGGATCGACGTGACTAAGCGCGACTTTTTCCTGCGCGGGCTTCCTGCCGCATTCGATGGAATGCGCATCGCCCAAATCAGCGACATTCACCTAGACGATTTCACCGAGCCATTCTTCCTTCGTCATGTAATCGAGCGCATCAACCGCATCGCGCCGGACATCGTGGTTCTCACCGGAGATTTCGTCACCGCCGAACTGCCCTCAAAGCTCACCCGTGCGCTTGGAACCACAAGATTCGCCCGCGGCGCCGCCTGGCAATGTGCCAACATCCTCACGGAACTTGAATGCAAAGCGGTCTATGCCGTGCTCGGCAACCATGACTTTGGCGTCGGAGCAGCAGAAGTTGCCACCGCGCTCGGTGATAACGGAATTACCGTACTCAGGAATGCATTCACTCCGATCGAGCGCCCGGGCGGCAGATTCTGGCTCGCGGGAGTGGATGATCCGCTGGAGGGGCATCCCAACCCGGAATTGGCCATCCCCCCATCCATTCGCAATGTACCCAATGAGCCCGTCGTGTTGTTGTGTCATGCTCCGGACTACGCCGACCGTTTGCTCCGAAGTCTTGCAGGCCAGTCCGTTGACCTGATGCTGAGCGGCCACACCCACGGGGGTCAGGTACGCTTCCCTTTCGTACATGCTATGCGCCTGCCCCCGCTAGGCAGAAAGTATATCGAGGGGTGGTTCCAACTCGGGCGTTTGCAACTTTACGTCAATCGCGGGATCGGCACAATTGGCCTGCCTTTACGCCTCAATTGTCCTCCAGAGATCACGATCATCACTCTGCGTCCGGGCGAATGAACGGACTCCCCGCGCCACGATTCAGTATCCCGGTCCCCCGGCCCGCCTTGATGCAGAAATGCGTTGTACCCAGACCTGAATCCGTGACGGTAATCCTCAAATGCAGACGCGGGCACCGGAGGATTTCGGAACCGCGGATGCCGCTCCAATGCCGGTGGCCGTCCGTCGGATACATCGCGCTGCGCGGCTGCGAATCGATCGTTGTAACCACGTTGAGCAAACTCGTCGAGCACCTGTGGCGGCAGAGGCGGCGCATAGACAACCACCGTTTTGTGTGAACATCCTGTCAGGGCAAAAGGCAACAAGAGCACCGGAATCACAATCCATTTCTTCATCTCATTCCTCGCGAGTCGGATTTCACGCCCGCCGGAATTTACGCGTTGCGCTTCCTCGTTCCAACCCAAGTCCGAATGAAGTGTTGCCCTCTCCCTGGTGTACTTCTTGAGCTTTGCCCTCCGTGCATCAGAGTCACTTCAGCCAGGTTTGACAATTTTGCGAATCAGACTTATCACTTGCTCGCCGAGCGAAAGAAGCGGCGACAGACCACGATTCCTCGCAACAATTCTGTTATAGGCCTTTCGAATGGCACTCCGAGCTGCCAGTCGCCTTAGTACCCTTCTCCTCCTCGCCCCTTGCCCCCATGCGATGTTCTTGGCTGCGCAACTCGATTGTGGGCATTGGGAATCTTTGACGGTTGGTCCGATGTGGGAGAGATTGAGGGGGTAGGCACGGTCATTTGGTCGCCAAATGTCGGCACATAGACCGTCACCGCAGCGGGCTGGGATCTGTGGTCGCTAAAGACCGGCGGCGATGGCTCAACCGAGTAAGAGCAAGGAAGACTTCCGCTAAAGTGCGCTCGCGAGCTTCTCGCTGCCGACGCTGGTCCTGGCTTCGCCCCCCACGGGCCGCGTTGCGCCTCCAGCCACCGCTCGCAGAGGAATCGCCGCCGGCGCCTGATGCATGGTGACAATAATCACCTTGGCTGCCTTCTTCCCCCCGCATTGGTAGGAGTGAGGCGTCCCCGAGTCGAAATAAACTGAGTCGCCTGTCTCCAATGTGCACACCTGGTCTCCATGGCGAAGCTCCAGATCGCCATCCAGCACGTAGAGAAATTCGTACCCTGGATGCATGTGCGCTTTTGGATCTACTGTCTTCGCCAGCGGGATGAACTCGGCAAAGTACGGGTCCATGTGCCGGTCTGGAACCATGTAGCCCAAACTCTCAAAGAAATAGGTCGGCGGTTCCACACCAGTCTGCGGAAGCCGCACCCTGTCCTTCTGCCGATGGATTCGGAACATTGCAGTGGGTTCCGACTCAAAGAAGTAGGACAGATCTTTTGAAAAGACCATCGCGATCCGCGCCAGGTTGCGTAAAGTCGGAACCACGCGGCCAGTTTCGAGTTGGGAAAGAAAACTCGCCGAAAGCCCCGTGTGCTTGCCTAGTTCCACCAGCCCCATCGACTTTTTTAAGCGGAGCCGCCGGATGCGCTCCCCGATCCGCTTTTCGGCAATAAACCTTTCGGCGGTCTCAGGATCCGCCTGGGTCTTTTGCATCTCTTCGCTTTGTACGTCGGCCGGGTTGCTCATTCGTCTCTCCTGCCCACTTAGGGATAGGATGCGCCCCGTATCAAATTATTGTCCAGATCAAAAAAAATTTATGCCCTGCCAAACCAATCTCCCGCCTTCGCCGCTATTGTATTCATCAGGAGGAACGCAACATCAGTCCCGCCAATTCATCCTCCCCCGCACCCCGCTTTCTTCTCTCGGGCGCCTCCGGAATGCTCGGCACAGCTCTCAAGGAGGCGTTGACTGCGCGCGGCTCCTCTGCCATCCAGCTCGTACGCTCCGCCCCAACCCAAGCCAACGAGCTCCAGTGGGACCCCACTGGAGCCTCCGCGATGGCGCACTCCGAGGGTCTTGAACACTTAAGTGCTGCGGTTCATCTTTCCGGAGCGAATCTCTCCGCCCGGCGCTGGACCCCCGAATACAAGCGGGAAATCGTCGAAAGCCGCACCAGATCCACACATACCCTTGCAACCACCCTTGCCGGCCTCCGCCACCCTCCCAGGATCTTCCTTATTGCCTCGGCCCCCGGCATTTACGGCAATCGCGGCGACGAACTAATTGACGAAACCTCGCCACTCGGCACCGGCTTTCTTGCAGACTGCTGTCAACAATGGGAGGCTGCAGCCCAGCCCGCAGTCGACGCCGGAATGCGAGTCCTTCATCTGCGTTTCGGGGTTGTGCTCAATGCCGGTCCCGGCACCCTTGCGCGTCTCCTGCCCATCTTCCGCCTTGGCTTGGGCGCCCGGCTTGGCAACGGACATCAGTTCATGAGCTGGATCTCGCTTCCGGACGCCCTGGCTGCCATCTTCTTCCTCCTCGACTCTCCCTCTCTCGCCGGTCCGATCAACCTAACATCCCCGAATCCCGTCACGAACGATCAGTTCACGAGCGCACTTGCCGCCCAGCTTCACCGTCCGGCGCTTCTCTCCGTCCCAGGCTTCGCTCTCCGCCTCGCCTTGGGTGAAATGGCTGACGTGGTCCTGCTCTCGAGCGTCCGCGCCTACCCAGCCAAGCTCGCAGCCGCGGGATTCCAGTTTTCCCACGCCAGCCTCATCCACGCTCTGCCAGCGGTTCTCCGATAGATAAAAGCCGCAATGCACATGCCGGGGCGGTCGCAGACACATACCCCGCTCAATCACCGCGTTATCCTAGAGTGTCTGGCCGGCATAATCACTTCGGCCTCAAGGAAAGCGCCAACACCTATGTCTGAAGAGAACTCCACGGCGGCTCGAACCGCTCCTGTTGCCACGATCGCCAGTCTCGGCCAGCATGAAGGCCAGTCCGTCACTCTGCGCGGATGGCTCTATAACCTCCGTGAGAGCGGGAAGCTGCTGTTTCCCATTTTTCGCGACGGCACGGGAACCGTGCAGGGAGTGGCCCATGTCAAGAGCGTGCCACCTGAAGTCTTCGAGGCGCTCAAAGGGCTTACTCAGGAGTCGTCGGTGATTGTCACCGGCAAGGTGCGGGCCGATAAGCGTGCACCGGGAGGCTTCGAGCTGGATGTTGAAGACATCCATGTGGTTCAAAGAGTGCCTGAGTCCGACCTTTATCCGATTACGCTGAAGGAGCATGGGGTCGACTTCCTGATGGAGCATCGGCACTTGTGGGTGCGCTCGCCACGGCAGTCCGCGATTCTGCGCATTCGCGCGGAGATCATGCGGGCCGCGGCCGAGTATTTCGATTCCAACGGCTACATTCGAACCGATCCGCCGATCCTGACGCCGGCTGCTTGCGAAGGCACCTCGACGCTGTTCCCGGTGGACTACTTCGGCGATCCGGCGTATCTGACACAATCGGGACAGCTTTACATTGAATCGACGGCGCTGGCACTAGGGAAGGTTTATAG
>JBARBP010000163.1:0-23926 GCA_049793195.1 Occallatibacter sp.
CCTAAACAGCAAGAGACCGCCTTCAGCGATCTCTACTAAAATCTTGATTTTGGAAGAAATTTGGTTGCGGGGGCTGGATTTGAACCAGCGACCTTTGGGTTATGAGCCCAACGAGCTACCGGGCTGCTCCACCCCGCATTTACAGTTTACCAACACTGCGTAAAGGGGTCAAATTATTGACTGCGCAGGGTATGTGTTCCATCCGGTACACTGCTGAGGACGTTGCGAATGCAAGCGAGGAACTCTGCGGATGTCGCATCTGTATGTTGCTGTCCTGGCCGTAATTGTGGTTGCGCTGCTGGCCGTAGCGCTCTATCGCACCTCTCAGGTAAAAACAAAAGCCGACTACCTGGTGGCGGGACGGTCGCTTCCGGCGGTGGTGCTGGTGCTGACGCTGCTGACGTCGTGGATCGGCGCTGGATCTCTGTTTGCCGGGGCTGAAAATGCTTACAAGAATGGCTTTGCGGCGCTCTGGCAGCCGGCTGGCGGCTGGCTGGGATTGCTGCTCATTTATTTCATTGCGCCCCGGGCTCGGAAGTTTGCGCAGTTCACGCTGCCGGACTTGCTTGAGGCCCGCTACAACCAGACCGCGCGGGTGCTGGGCACCTTTGCCATTTTGTTTGCGTATGTGGGCATTACCAGCTACCAATTCAAGGGCGGCGGCAACGTGCTGCATCTCATCTTTCCTGACACGGTTACACCAGAGCTGGGCACGTATATCATCGCGGCGTTTGTCATTCTGACCACGGCACTGGCGGGGATGTCGTCTGTAGCCTACATGGACGTAGCGATTGGCTCGCTGGTTACTGTAATCTGCATCATTGCCTCGCCAATGGTTTTCCTTAAGGCAGGCGGCTGGACGGGTCTGCATGCTGCGCTGCCGGAGTCTCACTTTCAGGTACTTGGCAACCTTACGTTTGTGCGCGCACTCGAGTTTCTGGTTCCAACCATGCTGCTGATGCTGGGAAACCAGGTAATGTACCAGAAGTTCTTTTCGGCGAGGAGCGAGAGAGATGCGCGGATTTCGGTGATTGGATGGATTCTGGGAACGCTGTTGCTGGAGACACTGATTGTGGCCATCGCTGTCTTCGGATCGGCACTGTATCCAACCGGCGAAGTGGCACGCCAGCCTTACGAGATCATTCCCTACACGGCGCGGCACGGTCTGCCTGCATTGATGGGCGCGCTGCTGCTGGGCGCGGTCTTTGCCAAGGTCATCTCAACCGCGTCGAACTATCTGTTCTCACCGGCCAGCAATCTGGTTGAGGACGTTTTCGTGCGTTACATCTCGCCGGAGGCCTCGAACAAGCGGATTCTGATCGTCTCGCGGCTGGCTGTGGTGCTGCTTGGCTGCTGGGCGCTTTACCAGGCAATCTACGCGCCCAGCATTCTGGAAAAGATGCTATGGGCCTACACCATTTATTCAGCCGCGCTCACGCCGGTGGTGCTAGCGGCGTTCTATTCGAAGCGGGTGACGGCCTGGGGCGCAGTGGCGGCCATTGCCGCCGGAACGGTGGTTACGCTGTTGTGGGATGCGCCGGGCGTCAGGGAGTGGTTCCCGCCCATTCTGTCGCAGCGCGATGCGATTTTCCCTGCGCTGTTTGTGGCTGTGACCGCAATGGTAGTGGTCAGCTTGTTTACTCGCGCACCAGAACCGGAGCAGCTGGCGCAATTTCTTGATTGATGGCTGCCAGCTCTCGGTCATCAATCTTGATTCTTGTTGCGAGACAAAAGCGCGCGTGGACATAGACGCGAAGATACGTTTGAGACGAGGGTCTTTCAAAAACGGCATCTCATCAGCGGTCGACCGGGGTATAGGGCCTGCGAACTGCAGGGCGACTTCGACATCATGGCTAAACTTTAAATGGGAGACGCAATGCGAAGGATTCTGGTTATGGGTGCAATTCTTCTTACCTTGCTGGTCATGATTGGATCGTCGAGACCGGCCCACGGCTTTCAGGCGCGGACTGTCTCGCCGGGTGCGAATGAAAATGCTCCCTCCGCTCCGCTCTCCACTTCATCGCCTAGTGCGTTGCCGGAGGCCGCGGGTGCGATTCCGCCAAATGGTTATCTACTATGGCAAGATCCCTCGGAGGGGGCATTTTCGGTCTCGTTGCCAATGGAGTGGCGAATCTCGGGCGGCACCGTTCGCTCCACAAAGGTCGAGGCGCATTACCTGGTGAGGGCGCAATCGCCCGATGGGGACACGAAGCTATTCATGGACGACCCGGGCATCCAGATGCGCGAGGTTCCCAACCAGGGAACAGACGTGATGGGCGTAAAGGCCGGGCAGGAGCTACCTTCCGGCCTGGGCTCAACCCTCATAGTGGAGCCGTATCGCCCAGGCAGCGAGTTTGCTTCCGAGTACGTCAAGGAGACCCTGTGTCCCTCGGCCACCATGATTCATGGTGGGACCATCGCGGACCAGACACAAGCACTGAATGCGCAACTCGGCCCTCTCGGTGAGACCGGAGGAAAAACACTCCGCGCCGACGTGGGGGAGGTGTCGTTCAAATGCGGTACGGATGTCGGATACGTTTACGCAATCACTTTACAGGTGACGCAATCGGACGGCCCAGTGTCGATTTGGGTTGTCTATCGCATTGCCGGCTATGTTGCCGGCACCAAGTCCAGCTCGGCGGCTGCGGCCGCAGTCAACCTGATGCTTGGCACATTCCAAATGAACCAGACCTGGCTGCAGAAGTATGCAAGGGAGAGCGGCGACACGGCCGGAGTTGTGGTCCGTGAGTCCAACGCTGTGACTCAGACAACCATCGACCGGGAGAAGGCGATCAATGCCGACATCAAGGCGTCGATCGAGAGCTCGCGTCATAGCGGCGCAGCCATTCCGAATGGCAACTCGGGGTCCACGCCTTCGGCATCGAGCACCAACGCGAACGGCCAAGATGACAATGCCCGAGCGCCAACGGAAAAAGTATGCGATGACCTGGGCCGCTGCCAGGCCGTCGACGCCAGCATCAGCAACTGGTGGAGCGATTGCAGCGGAACCTTCCACCCAGGGCCCGATTCAGGCAGCGCGCCAGCCAGCCAGAATGCTTGCTGGGCACTGGGCCACTGACGACGAGTATTGAGGGGCCGATCCGAAGGGCGCGACACGTGGATTGGGCGCCCGTCCGGGTTCAAGATTCCATTCGAGATCTAGTTATTGGCTCGCTGCGCCACCAGCATCGATTCAAGGATCCGGTCTGAGACTTCCTTCACTGAACCAGGTGAATGGGACAAAAACAGTGTATTCGTCTTGTCGCTCTCGCCAAT
Source organism: Occallatibacter sp. (assembly GCA_049793195.1). Taxonomy (GTDB): domain Bacteria; phylum Acidobacteriota; class Terriglobia; order Terriglobales; family Acidobacteriaceae; genus Telmatobacter. The sequence continues at coordinate 3,277 of JBARBP010000163.1, forward strand.
CGACTTCAGCGTGTCGAAATACTGGGTCACCAGCACCAGTTGCATCACGTCTCGTGAGGATGCGCCGTCTACCACCTTCTGGAACTGTTCGATGGACACTTGCAAGCCTTCGATGATGGCCTTTCTTTGGTTAGCGATTCCCTGCCCTTGGAGCGCTTTGCTTTCCGCTTCGGCTTCAGCCTTCTTCACCACCAGGATCTTCTCCGCCTCGCCCCTGGCGTTGGCGGCTACCTGCTCGCGCTGCGCGGCATTGATGTCGTTCATCGCCGACTTTACCTTGGAGTCGGGTACGATATCGGTCACCAGCACATTGACGATCTCATAGCCGAAAGTAGCCATATCCGCATCCAACTCCTGTTTTACCGCGGCGGCGATCGAAGACTGGCTGGCAAACACTTCGTCCAGCGTCATTCCCGGCACATGGCCCAGGATCACTTGCTCCACATAAGATTTGATCTGCGCCACGGGATCGGAGAGTTTGTAGAAGGCGTCGTACACCTTCTCTGGACGCACGCGATTCTGCACAGAGATGGGAATGGTCACAAAGACGTTGTCCTTAGTCTTGGTCTCCATAGTCAGCGTGATCTGATTCACCCGTAGGCTAACCATGCCGGCCTTGGTATCAAAGTACGGCATTTTCCAGTTCAAGCCGGCATCGGCCACGCGAAGAAACTTGCCGAAGCGCGTGATCACGGCCACCTGCGCCGTGTTGACAGTAAAGAAGCTTCCGAGAATCAAGGAAAGTGCGATGATGGCGATAATCGCCAACAGAACCATGAAGAGTACGTCCATTTCAATCCTCCGTTGCCGGTCGCTGCGGGCAACGGACGATTATATAGGCGCGCCGAGTAAGGCAGGTTACGGGGCAGGAAGTGCGATCCGATTATTTGTTTCAGCCTCGAACTGATTCCTGAAATAAATTCTGACCGCTTTTCCAAAACGGGCTTACACTGTCCCTGTAAATCCCTGTAAGGCCATGCCCGTCGCGCAGTTGACTCTTGAAGTCCGCATCGAGCACGCCCAGTCGCTCAAGGACAGGCGTCAGGTGGTGCGCTCACTAAAGGACCAGTTGAAGCAGGGGTTCAATATCTCGGTGGCGGAGATGGATGAGGCAGTAACCTGGCAGTCAGCCACCATCGGCGTAGTTGCTGTATCGCGCTCACGCGACTACCTACACGGCCTTATCGAAGAAGTAGAACGCGCAGCCCGCCGCATGTTGAACGAACTCGGCGCCGAGCTAGCCGACTCGTTCTGGGAATACCTGGAAAGCTGAAACGCGCCACCAGTCAATCGGAATGGGCGGAATGGGCGGAATGGGCGGAATGGGCATAGATCGGTGCGGTCCTTCGTAGGCGGCGCGCTTGACCGCCCCTTCAGCTTGCTGAAGGCATCGGCCGCTCGTGAAGAACCATCCAATTGATGCCGAACTTGTCGCGGAACTGCCCGAAGCGATGCGCGAAGAAGGTTTCGGCCATAGGCATAAAAATTTCGCCGCCATCGGTCAGAGCCTTGTAAATGCGCTCGGCTTCGGCGTCGCTGTCGACCGAGAGCGAAAGATAGGCGCTGCGCATCGGTTCAACCTTGGGCCCGTCGCTCCCCATCAATTGTCTGTCTCCAATCAAGATTTGGGCGTGGAGAATGCCTTTCTCCATTCCAGGAGGAATCGTTTTGGGTTTGGGCATCTCATCGAAGCTCATCATCATCTTGATCGTTCCGCCGAGGTGCTTTTCATAATACTCAAAGGCTTCTTTGCATTTGCCGGCAAAGTTAACATAGGTGTTCATATTCATGGCTTCGATTTTCCTTTCGGGGAAGATTTTGGGCTTGACGCCCGTTTTGTTTTCAGAGACTCCTTTACGTTTGGAGTCTCCCTCGCTCCCAGAGTGTCACCCGGGGACGTAGCTGGCGCATTAAAGGGCGGGATCAGAGGTGTCGGATTGCGCTGCTCCCAGCGGCGATATGTCTCGGCAAGCACCGCTTCGCGGTTCAGTTCCATCTTTGCGATGAAGTTGCAGGGGACAGCAGTCTCCTCGTGCCGCGCGCCCCAGATCAGCAGGTCCAGCAGCACGGGAGCCAATGCAATGCCCTTCTCGGTCAGCCGGTAGTGGGCGCTGCGTCCGTCTTGGGCGACTGGTTCGGTACTGACAACTCCAGCAGCCTCAAGCTTGCGCAGCCGGTCGGACAGAATATTGGAAGCAATGCCCTCGCCGGCGTGTTGAAACTCGCGAAAGGTTCGGTATCCACGCACCATCATGTCGCGGACGAGGAGCAACGACCAGCGATCGCCGAGTATGTCAAGCGAGACGCTAACTGGGCATCCTGAGCGATGTTCCGCATTAAGCTTCCTGTTTGGCTTCCTGGACACGAAAAGAACCTTACATATGTGACTTGCAAGTTGCAATCTAAATGTTGTTAGAATACACAGGCGGCACAGGTTCGGCCCGGATGCAGAAACAGATTTCCCACTGTGCGGACCGAGCTCCCTGAAGAAACCCGGAGGTTATCGATGGCTGCTCTCCAAGACTTCCCTCGCATTTCGCCTTTTCTCTGGTTTGACTCCAACGCTGAAGAGGCCGTCGAGTTTTACTTGTCGGTCTTCAAAAACTCACGCCGCATCAGCGAGTTGCGCAACCCCGGTGAAGCACCGGGACCCAAAGGCGGGATCCTGACCATCAGCTTTGAGCTTGAAGGTCAGAAGTTCACCGCGCTCAATGGCGGCCCGGACCACAAATTTACCGACGCCATTTCATTGGTGGTGCGATGCGACTCGCAGCAGGAAGTGGACTACTACTGGGCGAAGCTGACCGCGGGTGGCAGCGAAGTTGCATGCGGCTGGCTTAAGGATAAGTTCGGCCTCAGTTGGCAGATCACTCCATCTCGTCTCCCGGAGCTCATCCAGAACCCGAAGGCTATGCGAGCGATGATGGGGATGAAAAAGATTGACATCGCTGAGGTGGAGCGGGCCGCACAAGGCTGAGCGATCCCCCCGGCCCCGGGGATGGATTGTTGACGGCAGTAGAGTTGTCGCCACGGGTTTACGCCCGGATGGAACGGATTTCGCTCTTGGCGTATGCTTACGGCAAGGTTGCCCTGTTGAGCGCCGCAGGGAATTCGACTTCACGGAGAATGGGTGCAAGGTCGGTTGCACCAGATTGCCCCGTACGCGCGTCTATTCAAAACACAGGCCGGCTTCCGGCAAGATGGCGGCCCATAGGAGTCTCCAATGCCTGCAGCTCGCCCGCTTCCCCAAACACTTGGGGAACTGCGCACCAGCACTCAGTTCCCCACGGCAAGGCTTGCCACAAGCACTGTCAAAGACGAAATGCGCTGCAACCTCATCTCGCGGCTGCGTGCGCGAGAGACCTTGTTTCCTGGAATCGTAGGCTACGAGGACACAGTAGTGCCGCAGATTGTTAATGCGGTCCTGTCCAGACAAAATTTCATCCTGCTGGGATTGCGCGGGCAGGCCAAGAGCCGTATCCTGCGCGCGCTCACCGCGTTGCTCGACGAGCAACTTCCCTATGTCGCAGGCTGCGAAATTCGCGACAGTCCTTACAAGCCGCTCTGCAAGCGCTGTCGCGACCTCATCGCCGAGCGCGGCGACCAGACGCCCATCGCCTACCTAACGCGCGACGAGCGCTACGTTGAAAAGCTGGCAACTCCGGACGTCACCGTTGCCGACCTGGTTGGCGATCTCGATCCGATCAAAGCTGCGCGCGGCGGACAGGACCTCTCGAGCGAGTTGACCATGCACTACGGCCTGCTGCCCCGCGCCAACCGCGGCATCTTCGCCATCAACGAACTGCCCGACCTGGCCGGCAAAATCCAGGTGGCTCTGTTCAACATCATGCAGGAAGGCGATGTTCAGATTAAAGGCTATCCAGTGCGCATGGCGCTCGATCTGGCCCTCGTGTTCAGCGCCAACCCTGAGGACTACACGGCGCGCGGCAAGATTGTTACTCCGTTAAAAGACCGCATCGGTTCGGAGATTCGTACCCACTACCCCGAGACAATCGAAGACGGGATGGCGATTACCGCGCAGGAAGCCTGGGTGGAGCGTGGCGAAGCTCCCATCGAGATTCCTCAGTACCTGCGGGAGATCGTGGAACAGGTTGCCTTCTCGGCGCGCCAGGACAAGAAGGTGGATAAGCGCAGCGGCGTGAGCCAGCGCCTACCTATCTCCACCATGGAACTGGTGATTTCGAATGCCGAGCGCCGGGCGCTCGCGAATGGCGAAACACTCGCAATTCCGCGCGTCAGCGATCTCTACGCGGCCATGCCCGGAATCACTGGAAAGCTGGAACTGGAATACGAGGGGGAGATGCGCGGCGCCGATACGGTCGTTCAGGACCTAATTCGCACCGCCGTGGGAAAGATCTTCGACCTCTACTTTGCCGGGGAAGACACAGAACAGATCGAGTTGTGGTTCAACCTGGGCGGGACAGTCAAGCTTGACGACAATCAGCCGGCTGCGTCCGCCTTCAAGGATTTGAAGGTGATTCAGGGACTTTTCGAGAAGCTGCCACCGTTGGGCATAAAGTCCTCCGATGTTCCGGCGAAAGTGGTTGCAGCGGCAGAATTCCTCCTTGAAGGCCTGGTCGCTCACCGAAAGCTAAGCCGAAGCGAAGAGCATGGATTTGCCGCGCAGGAAAAGCCCCAGCGCAAGCCGGAGCGACAGGAGTTGGAGATCGATTTCGAAGACTGGGAGCGTGCACGCCGCACCAGAAGCGGCGGCTTGAACTAAGCCGTCGAGCGTCTAGCGCTGGTCACTGAACCGGCTGTGGCAGCGGCGTCCGCGCCGCGTTCGACCGTTAACATCGAGCGTCGAAATTGGATCGATAAGGTTGTTTCCATGAAGCGCATTCGCTACACCAAATACAACGGCGATCTGGCCTCAGAAATGGATCTGGAGGACCTGTTGCAGGCGCTTTCCGATTACTTTCTTGACTCCGGATTCCGGGACCCTTATGCGGATTTTCAGGATCTAGACCAAAACCTTGACGGCCTGCGCGAGGCCCTGCGGCGCCTGCTTGAAGAGGGTGGTCTCTTCGACGAAGACCTGCAGCGTGAAATCAACGAGCTTTCCGCGCAGGCCAAGCTTGACGAATTGATCGACCAGCTCATCGAACGCCTGGAGAGCGCAAATTATATCTCTTCGTCGTCGCGTAATCGTCAGCGAACGCAGACTTCCAAAGCGGGTGGGCAAGTGGGCGACGTGCAGGGTGAAGTGCGCTTCGAGGTCACGGACAAGAGCCTCGATTTCCTCGGCTACAAGACTCTACGCGATCTGCTGGGCTCGCTCGGCAAATCCAACTACGGCCGCCACGACACGCGCCACTGGGCCACAGGCGTTGAAGCCGGCGGAGCTTCGCAACGCTATCATTTTGGCGACACGCTCAACCTCGACACCAATGCAACGCTAAGCTCGGCGATCGCACGCGAGGGCATTGGCCTGCCCCTTAACCTGGAGTATGACGATCTCCACGTCCACCAATGCGAATACCAGAGTTCATGCGCGACCGTCGTGATGCTCGATTGCTCGCATTCCATGATTCTTTACGGCGAAGACCGCTTTACGCCGGCGAAGCGCGTCGCCATGGCGCTATCGCATCTCATCCGCACGCAATACCCGGGTGATTCGCTATCCCTTGTCCTTTTTCACGATTCTGCGGAGGAGATGCCCGTCTCCCATATCGCGCGCGTCAAAGTCGGGCCGTGGTACACCAACACGCGCGAAGGGCTGCGCGTGGCCCAGCGGATTCTTTCCCGCCAGAAGAAGGACATGAAACAGATTGTGATGATCACAGACGGCAAGCCCTCGGCGCTCACCCTCCCCGATGGCAGAATCTATAAGAATGCCTATGGGCTTGATCCCTTAGTGGTGAGCGAGACGCTGGAGGAGGTTGCCCGGTGCAAGCGGTCCAACGTGATGATCAACACCTTCATGCTGGCGTCCGATTACGGCCTGGTACAGTTTGTCCACAAAGTCTCAGAGATGTGCCGCGGCAAAGCCTACTTCACCACTCCGGATACACTTGGCGAATACCTGCTGATGGATTACATGCAACACAAGTCAAAGACGATTCATTAAGGCTTGTCGTGCGGCATCGCCCATTGGATAACCAACTCTTCCAATTTACTTTGTGGCCCAAACCGGAGTCGAATCCCCCTTGCGCTCTGTTATTCTGAATCGTTTACCTGAGCAGGAGGAAGCCATGCCCGAGCATAGAGGACGGAAGCATCATCAGGACCGTGTGGCGGAGACGCTTCGGCTGGAGATTAGCACGATGATTGAGGGCGAACTTTCCGACCCGCGCATCGACTTTTGTTACGTCACGGAGGTAGCGCTGAATCCCGGTGGCAAGTCGGCGCGTGTTTACGTGGCTGTGGATAGCTCGGTAAAGGACATAGCCCAAGCCGAGGTGAACACCATCGCTGGTCTTGAGGCGGCCAAGGGCTACATTCGCTACGAGTTAAAAGAGCGGATGGGCGTGCGGCATGTGCCAGAGCTGAGCTTTCTGGCCGACCGCTCGGGCCGCTTCCAGGCGCGCATCGAAGAACTGATGGACCGCTCGCGGAAGCGGCAGAAAGCAAAGGCAGAGTCCGCGGAACCAAAGATGGCGGTGAACCTGGAAGCTCCCGTTGAATAACGGCGCATGGATCGATATCTCATCAATCGCGATTTGACTGCTTCAACTGACAAGCCTGGTGAGGCTAGCGCAGCGGCACAGGATCCCCTCCGCGACCCGTCTCATTCTCCGATGGAGGCGATCCTCAAGGTTCTGCGCAAGGGCGAACGCTTTCTGGTCTGTTCGCACTCTCGACCTGACGGCGATGCAGTAGGCAGCATGTTGGCTATGGGCATGCTGCTCGAGCAAATCGGCAAGCGCGCCGATCTGGTGACGGCCGATGGAGTTCCGGCTATTTATCGTGGGCTGCCGGAAGTTGATTCCATCCAACACGCGCTGCGCATCCACGGGCCTTATGACGCGGTGATTTTGCTGGAGTGTGACGGCCTTGAACGCACCCGTCTGCGCGGCCTCGAGGAATTCTATCTGATTAACATCGACCACCACATCAGCGGACGGGAGTTCGCTGACCTGAATTGGATCGACTCTGAGGCAGCCAGCGTCGGCGAGCTGGTTTTCAGGCTCGTGAAATCCGCTGGCGCGAGCTTGACGCCCGAGATGGCGACCTGTCTCTATACAACTGTACTAACTGATACTGGCGGCTTCACTTACGGTTCTGTCAAGGCCTCGACTTTTGAAATGGCGTTGGAACTGGTGCTTGCCGGCGCTGATCCCATTGCGATAGCCCGGGACGTCTTTTATTCGACCTCAACCTCCAAAGTTTTGCTGCTGGGGGCGGCGCTAAACCATCTGAAGCGTGAGGGGCGGATTGCCTGGCTGTGGGTCACGCATCAGGATATGATGCGCTGCTGCGCCGCAGAGGAAGACTGCGAGGGCATTGTGAATATGGCCGTAGGCATCTCCGGAGTGGAAGCCGCGGTTTTTCTGCGCGAGTTGCCGGACCGGAGCGTTCGGTTGAGTCTGCGCGGCAAGGGCAAAATCAACGTAGCTGCGATTGCCGAGCGTTTTGGTGGCGGAGGACATGGCAATGCGGCCGGCTGTACTTTGGAAGGTCCCCTGGACGGCGCGGTCGATGAGATTCTGACAGAGTTACGGCGCAGCGTAGGTTGTGTCTCACAGGGCGGCCCTAGCGCCCCCTGAGAATCGCAGGGTTCATTGAGATCCCGCGTGAATCTGTTAGCCTTGTCCCTGTTGAAACTTGAGCACCATCTTCGCGTCCCTTTCGGATGCGGGAGGTGTGCGGCCAGCCCGGCCCCCTCCAGCCGGTCTGAGCATAATTGAAAGACGCCGTTCAAAACGAATCAGGCTGCCGCGCGCTCGTTGGAGAATCGCTGGAAGTGGAAACTACCTTGGAACCATCTGTTCCGGACTTGCACGATAAGCCTCATAAGCGGCTTCCAACCTGGGCCGACGTCCGCGAGCTATCTGTGTTTTTGATCTTTACCGTCTTCTTTCTGGTATACGGACTGACTCCTCTGCTGGGCGGCGACGGTCTTGGACTGGTGGGTGCAGATGAGCCACGGTATGCCCAAATCGCGCATGAAATGCTGGTTCGGTTCGATTCCGCCGACACCCTGAAGGCGCGCCTGAGCGCTTGCGTCACGCCCTATCTCTACGGCCATCCATGGCTCGAAAAGCCGGCGCTCTATTACTGGCGAGCGATGTTTCTATTTCAGGATTTCGGGGTCCACGACTGGAGCGCCCGGCTACCTTCCACCACTTTTGCATTTATCATGATCGGCCTCATCTACCTGCACATGCGACGATTCCGTCCTGGCGGGCATCTGGATGCGGCGCTGATCACGGTAGCCTGCGTGGGGATTATCGGTTTTTCCCGAGGGGCGTCTACCGATATGCAGATGGCAGCGCCGCTGGCCATCGGACTGCTCGGCTGGTACGCCTGGTACGAGACGGGCTCAAAGTTCTGGCTCTACGACATCTACTTTTTCACTGGCCTGGCCACACTCGCCAAGGGACCAGTTGCGCCGTTTCTGGCTGCCCTCATCATCGTGGCCTTTGCCCTTCTGCGTCGCGAATGGGCTATCGTTCGCCGCTCGTTCTGGTGGCCGGGGATGGTGCTCTACTTCGCTATGGTGCTTCCCTGGTTCATTGCCGTCCAGCACCAAAATCCAACCTTCTTCCGTGAGTTCTTTCTGGAGCACAACCTGGAGCGATTCGCCACGGATCGGTATGAGCACTCACAGCCGTTTTGGTACTATCTGGTCGTTGTCGTGCTGGCAATGATGCCCTGGACGGTGGTTGCTGTGCGCGCACTGGTCGATGGCATTCAGACCTCTGTGGCAGAGTGGCGGGTTCGCCATTCTCGGAGTGATACGCCCTGTATTAGCCGCCCTGGTGACGCCTTCCCTGAGTTCCTGGTACTGTGGGCACTCATTCCGATTGTCTTTTTCTCCTTCTCGCAGTCCAAGCTGCCAGGCTATATTCTGCCATCCATTCCACCGATCGCCATTCTCACTGGTGATTTTCTATTTCGCCGCCGGCAGTTAGGATTGAGCCGCTGGCTTCTATTGGCTCACGCTGTGTTGTGCGCCATCATGACCGCTACTGTTCTGCTTCTGCCCTGGTTTGTGGCTCATGGTGCCCAGATTCCGCCCACAAACGCGCTCATGGCGGCTCTGCTGGCCGCTTCCGGCGCCGCGCTCTTGATTCTCATTGTGACGAAGGGTTTTGGAGTAGGAAAGCTTCGGCTGGTTACCAGCGCGGTGATGGTAGTCCTAGCTCTATTCCTTTATGGCGTGGGTCCGTTTTTCGGCATTCCCGAGGTGAGCGCTACCAAACGCGTGGCTCACCTTCTGGATCGCACTTATTCCGCGCGCCCCCTGGCGATTAAGCTCTCTTCGATAACACCGGCGAGTGAAACGATTGCCGTTTTCCGAGTGCGCCGGGACATCGAGTACGGACTCTCGTTTTATCGCAATCGCGAAGTCGTGAACTACGAACAGAGCGGTGTACCGGATGAGGAGCATTTGCTTGTGGCGCGTGTTTCAGGACGTGGGGGGGTGGATCTTCATACGCCGGCGGCTCTAGAGGAGTATTTGGAAGGCCGCCATTACGAGGAGGTTTTCAGTTGGCCGGAGCAGGGTCTGGAGATCTACCTGGTCGGCGCTCGATAGACTGAATAAGGCAAACCTCAAGTTGCAGTTGGCGGCGAGTCGTGTCAAAGTGTCCGGAAGGGTATAGCGGCACGAACGGCTGTGCGGTGCAGCCGGCGGAGCTAGTGGAGAGGTATGGCATCGAGCACTTCCAGCGAGATTCTCGACCTGCGGCACTTTTCTGCGCCGATGTTGCGCTCGGTGCTGGAGACTGAGGGAGAACTTTGGAAGCAGCGGCTGCATTGGGATTATCGGTCTTCGGCGCGGCTACTAATGCAATACCTGGACAACCACATGCTTCCAGGGTACGCGGCAGTGGCGGCGGACCATGTGATCGGCTACGTTTTCTGCGTTTACGAAGATACAAAGGCCGTGATTGGGGATGTTTTCGCGATGCCCAGCCAGCCGGACGCGCATGCGATTGAAGAGATGCTTCTCCGGCACCTGCTGGAGTTGCTGGTGAACTCGCCGCAGGTTGATCGCATTGAATCGCAGCTACTTGTGCATCCTTCAGGCACACACGCGGCGGTCTTTCGCGAAGCCGGTCTCGAGCTTTTCCGTCGGCAGTTCATGGTCCAGCAGCTTCAGAATCTTTGGAGGTCGCCGCAGGTTAGCCTACCGAGCGAACTCGAACTCCGGCCATGGCGCGACGAAGATCTCGCGCCTGCGGCTCGTCTCATCTGCGAGGCCTATCGCGACCATCCTGATAGCCTGATCAACGACCAATACCGCTCGGTCCACGGCTCGATGCGGTTTCTCAATAACATCGTGCGCTATTCCGGTTGCGGGGTCTTTTCAGCACCTGTGTCGCACGTGATTGTCCATCGCACCAATCGCGAATTTGTTGGACTGGTACTGGGCTCGCGCGTCAGTCCGGAGAGCGGTCACATCACCCAGCTGTGCGTACACCCCGGCTACCGGCGGCACGGAATGGCCCGGATGCTGCTCTCGGTAGCGGCTTTCCACTTTATGCGTCAAGGCGCACAGGAAATTTCTCTCACCGTGACTCAAGCCAACCAGCAGGCCATCGAACTCTATTTGTCAGAAGGCTACACATGCAACCACCGGTTCGATGCGGCGGTTTGGCGGAGAAATTGAAGTCAATGGCTAGGGGTTAAATTTTTGCTTTGAGGAGTTTCTTTAAGCTCTTGGGGACTTCGCGGCAAGCGCACTGTTTCTGGTGTTCCCGGTGCCATTCGATACGCTGCTCCAGGGTAGCTTGGGGCGGCATTTTGTTTTCAGCGTGCCAGATCTTGTTCATGGGATTTGTCAGTAGGATACGCCGTAAAGAGCGCTAGCGGGCTATCAGGAACATAACCCAACTGATGACGACTGCGGACCCTACGAACAAGGAGAAGCAGTAGACTCCGTAGCGGAACATACGACGCGGTGTTTCGCGCTGCGTGATGCCGAAGACTGTGGAAGCGAAAAGAGCGAAGAGCAGCACGGCTGTGAAGTGGGAGAGGGTCGTCACTGGGGCTTCCTCCCGGTACGCAGATTGTGCGCGTCCACGGCGGCGATGACGTTGAGCAGGCCGGCGACGACAATGAACTTGGTGCCGTAGTCGGCCGTGGTTACCATCACCTGGTCCGCACCGAGGCCAAATATGCGGCTGAGGAAGAAAAGCAGTCCGTTGCCGAGGTCGCCGACAAAGCCCAGCATGTCGAGAATGTCTTGCGCGCCGGTGTAGATCTTGCCCTTCATGGCCAGGCCCAGAACGAACATTCCAATGACGGATACGGACAGCAAAGCTCCGCGACCCCACTTGCGCAGGAGAAAATGCCCTGCTCCGGGAAAGAGCCATCCGGCGATGAGTGGGAGATAAACGAAGCCTTGCTGAGAGTTTTTCCCCGCGGCGGTCTTGATTGGTGCAGTTGCCATTCCTTTTTGACTATAAAGCATTTGGGCAGGGATCAGTGGTTGGGGAGTTGGGAAGAGGCAAAGGACTGCGATTGATCCAGGCGGCGGGCGAGCTAGTCAGCAGTACGGCAAATGGTTCTGGACAGGAAACTTGAGATTAAGGCGGTGTGGTTCGTGCTTTTCTACTTTTGATCTGTGCCGGGGTACTCGTTGGCGCCGATGGAACACTCTTTCGCAAAGGCTTTACCAAAGTTTGGAATCGGTTGCATTTCCTCGTTGACACTCGGAGAAGTGGAGTTTATTGTCCGACCTAACCTGGCACACCTTCCCCGAAGTCTATGCCAGGGAACCCAATGGAGACGAGCCGATGACCTTCCCCCACCCCAAGGCGCTCAGTGCGTCTTTATTCCTATTTCTGTTCACGACATTTTCACATTCCAGCCCCGCAGCGGCTCAGTATGGCATGCCGGAAGCGCGCGCGATGAGCCAGCGGCCCAATGCAAACTCCGTGATTCTGCAAGGCGGAACACAAGCGCAAACGATGCAGCGATTGCATGTAGTGCGGCGATACGCGCTCCAGAACCTGCGCTCCAATCCGCGCGTCATGGTAGGCGAAGCGCAGCTGGATTTTACGCCGCTGCTTGACAATCCCAAGGCGCTGCCCAACATGGCAACGCTGCTGCAGGCGATGCCGCAACACGTCCAGGTGCAGGCGAGTACGTCTGAAGTGAGCGAGGTGGATCAGGGGCTGGTGATTCACCATGTGCTCACTTACCAGATTCTTCCCGGAAAATGCGCCGACGCCGGCGCCAAAGCGCAGCTTGCTGAAGCCGGAATTAATTGCTTTTCGCGTGGGACGGTGAACGAACGCGTCGCGGAGTTCAGCTCGCCGCGCAGCCCGCGCTACGTTGCCGACCCAGGAAAGCGGCAGGCCGCCATCGCGGCATTCCAGCAGAAGAGCGCCGCGGCGGATGCGGATGCGAGCCAGCACATCGCCCAACTGCGCAAGATGCTCGCCGACCCGGCGCAGCGCGCGCAAATCGTCGCCAAAGTGGGTCAGTCTGAAGCCTCACGCATGAGCTCGCTGAGTGACGACGACCTGAAGGACGAAGTGATCAATATGAGCACGCAGACCGTTGAAGAAACCATGTTCGTGCCCAAACTCGAGTCGTCGAATTACGCGCACCCGAAAGAAAACCTGACGACGAACGCAAGCCCCGCGGAGATGGCGGCAGTGCAGCAGATCATGCGCAATGGTGTGTCGGGCGGTAGCCCTGCGGCTTTTCCGAAGCTTCTCAAGATCATTCCGAGTTCAGCGCTTCATGCGTCTGGTTCCGGCCCGCCGCACGGCGATCAGACGGCTAGTCTCGACATGGGTCCATACATTTTTCTCACCGGCTTCACCATAGGCCATGACTACGAATGGCAATGGGGTGTCTCGATCTCAATCAACTGGTGCCTGGTCGGCTGCACGTCGACTTACGGCATCCAGTTGCATGCCGGCTTCAACTACGCATTCGGCCTGCGCTTTCCCATCCAGACCAATCTGAAGTATGTTGTGGTCGTTCACCCCAACAATTCGGCCGAAGCAAAGCTGACTCCGCAGTTTACGCCTATCGAGGGCGACGACAACGCGTTCTTCGCATCCGGACTTGATGCCAGCCAACTGTACAATGCGCAGGAAATCGTCGCGCAGGTGGGCGCGGATGCAGGCTTCGACGTGAACCTGCCCGGTTTCGGAAACAGCCAGAACTTCACGGTCGGCGTGGACTTTACGCAGTTGCTGCCGGCGCCCTACACAGGCGGGCGATTCCAGCCGCCGGCTCCGGGTACGCACGGCATCGACTCCAACTTCGTGTTCAACAGCATCGATCTGCTCGGCGGTCTCCTCGACTTTGGCGTTGTGGGCGGGGCCGTCTATCCCGCCATCAAGGTGAATCTGCACTCCGACAGTTTGCAGTTCACGCTCAACGACGAGCTGCAGCATCGCTCCACCCAAATCAATTCGGGACAGACTGTATCGGTAGGCGATGACCCCAGCCCCAACGGAAACTACAGCCGATTCAGCGTCGGAAATCCCGTCTACAACCTCGGCTTCACTTTGACACCGGGCCTTGCCCCGACTGTCTTCGTCGATGTTGCCGTCTGGTCCGATCAGTGGCAATGGCCGGTTTGGTTCCCGCAGCTCGCCATCAGCCTCCCGCCAGGAGGCATGAACTTCAGTTGCCACGACGGCACCACCTGCGTCATCGACTTCGCGCCTCTTTACAACGCGGCCACCGGGCAAGAGGGCAACGTGGCCAGGGAACTCGAAGTGGCCGATCACACGCTCACGGGCGGCGGATGCAAGCCCAACGGCGCGGAAGGAAATTATCTCTGCCCCGTGGACGGCATGCTCGGACTTTGCCAGACCATGATGAAAAACAATGCGGTGATGAGCTGCGGCGCGCTCATCCCAACCTCGACCGATCAGATTCTGCGGCGTGGAGGTTGCACCGAGGACGGACAATCCGGAGTATTTGAGTGTCCGTCGGGGATGATGGGCCTGTGTCAGCTGTATGTCAAGAACAAGGTGGTGGTTTCGTGCCGACAGAAATGATTTCGACACGAAGACTAATGGAGAGTCAGAGAAGCGTGGACAGAACACGCTTTGCTTCGCGAAGAGCGGAAGTGCGCCATCGCTACCTAGGCCGGGCCCTTCGGCTTGGTCATGAGGGCTCAGGAGTCGACGAAGAAATCCTCCGCTCGCAAACGGACTATCGTTGCAACGCTTCAACAAGCGGCCAGTGTGCGTTTTGGAGTGGCCGAAAGAACCGTCGAGGGCGTTCAGACTAACACGTGGCCGCAGGCGGCAAGCGCACCGTGAGCGTTGGGAGCTTGTCGCGCAACCTACATTTCAAGAAGGAAGTCAACTGACGGGAAATCGATCAGGAACGCACTGCAAGACAAGAATGCCGGAGCACTTGGCTTCGGCATTTTTGTTTTTGAATGAAGACTCTAAGACCGCGTCGCTCTTATATTTGCACGAGCTCGCGCTGAATTTTTCCGGTGACCCAGGCTTTGCCGGGGGCCGTGAGCATGTTGATTTCGCTGCGGACGCCGAACTCGGGGAGATAAATGCCGGGTTCTACGGAGAAGCAGGTGTTGGGGAGGACGCGGCGCTCGTCGTGGGTTTCAAGGTTGTCGAGGTGGGCGCCGGGGCCGTGGATCTCGTTGGCGATGTTGTGTCCGGTGCGGTGTGTGAAATATTCTGCGAAACCGGCGGCGCGGATTACGGAGCGGGCAGCATCATCGGCTTCAAAGCCGCGGATGGGACGGTTGGCGGTGAAGGCCTGTTCGACGGCCGCAATGGCGGCGTCACGGGCGTTGCGGACGGTCTCAAATACCAGTTGCTCGCGCGCTGAGGGCTGGCGGCCGACAACACCGGTCCAGGTGATGTCGTAGTAGACGCTGTCGGGCTTGTCGACCTTGCCCCAGATATCGATGAGGAGAAAGTCGCCTTCCTGAATGTGCGCGGTGTGGTCGGCGGTAGGCTCGTAGTGGGAGTCGGAACAGTTGGCGTTGACGCTGACGTTGGGGCCGTTTTCCCAGACAAGGCCCTCGCGGCGCATGGCTTCACTTAGCCACTGCACGTGATCGAATTCCGTATAGGGGTAGGGGCTGCCCTGCGCTGGGCGGAGGCGGCGGGCAATCTGCTGCCAGCCTTCGGCGAGGAGCGCGTCGATTCTTTGTTGGGCAACGGCGTGGGAGGCGATCTGGTCGACGGTGAGGACGGCTTCAAACTGGCTGACGAGGTCGGCGGAGCTGACGATCTGTTTGCCGAGAGAGCGGAGGAATTCGACAGTGCCGGCATCAACCATGGAGACGTACATGATGTCGTTGTGGGGGGAGTACTGCATCGCAATTGTTTTCTGGTTTTGGACGAGATTTGCGATGCCTGCGTGGAGCTCCTGCCAGCTTGAGTAGAGGGTCTTGGCGCCGGGGACAGAGTCGAGACGAGACTGCTCGATGCGGTGGACGAGCTTGCAGGGCAAGCCGTTGGCGGGGATGTAGTAATACCAGCGGCGCGTGACGTGGGCTTTGGGATCGAGGCCGAGGATGTGGGCCGCGATTGGGTCGCGATGATGGTGGTCGTAAAAGAGCCAGCCGTCGAGTAAGGCGTCGCGGAGAGCGGCCTGGATGGAGTTGAGGTTCATACAGGAATGATACGGGGGATTCGAGGGCCGGGGGTCAGGGTCAAGGGCAAAAGCGGAGGGCGCCGCTCTTGCCGGAGTACGACCGATCAAACTAGACGAAGGCGAGGCTAGAGGCCAGCGAGGGCTTCGGCCTGGGTGGCGGTGAGGGTTGCATATTTGGTGATGCCGACCATGGTGAAGACTTTGACGAAGTGCGGTGAGAGGCCGACGGCGGAGACCTTCTGGCCGGCTCCTTTGGCTTCAATGAGGAGCTGGATGATGAGGGCGATGCCGCTGGAGTTGATGTAGTCGACCTTGGTGAAGTCAAGCAGGATGATTTTGACATCGTTCTTGGGCAGGGCATGGTAGGTGCCCAGGACCGCTTCTTTGGACGTGCTGGCAATGTCTCCCTCGAAGCGGAGAACGGTGACCGGATTACCGGCCGGAGAAGTGAGCTGTTCGACGTGGGACTTGGTTTCGCTCTGCACGATCGTATGATCTCCCGTTCTGAGTGGTTATGGCCGGTAGAGCAGGCCGATTTGCAATTCCTTGCGGCCGAGGTATCTGTGACAGCCTATGAATCATTGTCCAACCGGATCACGAGTCGCACGTAACTGCTTTTGCCATCGGTGCCGGCGACCCACTCTGCTTCGTCGACGAGGGCCTGGATGAGAAACATGCCCATGCCGCGGGGGTCTTCCTCGCCGAGCATCTTGCGGTCGATGTCGGGCTTTGCGGGCTGCCGCTTCATGCCTTTGCCGTCGTCGATAACTTTGACTTCGAGCTCGTGGGGGCCAGCGGAGAGGACAACGCCAACGGAGAGCTTCTCATTGCCGCGGTTGCCGTGCTCGATGGCGTTGATGCAGGCCTCGGCTACGGCTGTTTTGAGGTCTTCTATGCGCTCCAGGGGAAAACCGAGGAGCTTGGCCATGGCAGCGGCGGTGCCCATCGCAACTTTCTCGTAGCCCATCCGCGAGGGCAGCCGCACCTCCACCGTGGTGGTTTTGGTCTCGCTCATTCCGGCATCTCCGTCGCGCCTGGGCCGTGGCAAAGCGTGAGTGCGGTCATGTCGTCTCCCTGCGGACCGCCTTCAGAGAAGGCTTCGATGGCTGTCCATATTGCATCGAGGATACCATCGGCCTTGTCGGCGGGGCACGTAGAAAATTCATTCATAAGGCGTTCGGGTCCAAACTCTTCATCCCCTTTGAAGACTTCGGTGAGGCCGTCGGTATAGAAGAGGAGGCGGGCACCTGCGGGAAACGGCCGGCGCTCACTGGCGTATTGCATGCCGGGCAACAGGCCCAGGGGAGTGCCTGCGGCGTTGAACTCATAGGGCTCGGCGCCGGGGGAGACAAGGAAACCGGGATTGTGGCCAGCGTTGACGACTTCGATTTCGCCGGCTTCGGGATGGAGACGGAGGAAGATGGCCGTCAAATAGCGGCGGCGGGCTTCTTCGCCTTCGGCCCAGTGATGCTGATTCATGCGTGTGGCCAGCTCGTCGAGGGGCATTCCGGTGACGGCCATGGCCCGGAAAGCAGCCCGGAAGGAGCAGGCCCAGATGGCGGAGGCGAGGCCCTTGCCAGCGACGTCGGCGACAGCGACGAGCAGGCTCCCGTCAGGTTGCTCGACAAGGTCGAGATAGTCTCCGCCGACTTCGTAGCAGGTGACGGAACGGAAAGCCAGCGAGTAGCCACTGATGGAAGGAAGCTTCTGGGGCAGGAGCGAGCGCTGGATATTGCGGGCAGCGTCGAGATCCTGCTGGACGCGAGCGAACTCGAGGTTGCGCTTATAGGAGCGGGCGTTTTCAAGTGCGACTGCGGCCTGAAGCGCAAGGCCGTCGATGAAGTCGGACTCATATAAGGTAAGCTCACGGCCGCCGGGAGGGGCGACGACGAGCTCGGTCAAACGTTTGCCATCGCGACCATCGAGCGGCCATGCGAGAAGAGCGTGGCCCAGCTCGCCGTTGGCGTCGGCAACCGGCTCCTCGCCGTAGACCAGACCGACAGAGGGAAAGGCGGCGCCGTCCATCTCAAGCTCGCGCACGACGATGCGCAGCACCTGTCCCAGTACCTCGTTTTCGTGAATGGTGGAGTGGACCTGCCGCGACGCCTCGAGAAGTGCCTGCAAACGCGCCACCTGCTGCTGCAGGTCAATGGTTTCGTCTCCGCCCGGAAGCTGAGCCCCAGCCGCCATCGTACCCTCCGTGGAATTTCACTCTAGCACGGCGGAGGGTCGATTGGCGGGGGAGGGGAGTGCGGTAAAAAAACCGGGTTTCAAAAACGAGTGGCAAGTGCGGTCGATGCCCCAGGTTTCAACTGCCACGGCGGACGAGACCTGGGGTGCGTGGCTAATTCTCAGAAGTTGAACGAGACTTGCAGGTCGATGCTGCGGTTGGATGCGGACGAGGAGAAGAAGCCTCCGGCAAGCGCGTTCGATTTGCCAAAGAGAGGCGACTCTAGAACGCCGACAGGCTGGGCAAGGTTGATGTTGTTGAAAACGTTTCTTGCCATGGCCGTGAAGCTGAGCGAATAGCGGCGGGTGGCGGCCTGATCGAGACGTGGCGGACCACTGCTGCCACTGAGTCCACCCGGTCCAAGTCCACCGTGTCCGCCGCCACCGGGGCCGCCTCCGGGAGGTGGTCCCCCTCCGCCAGGGCCGCCACCGAAGCCGCCGGAAGGAGCACCGGCAGCTCCCGTAAGTTTGGGACCGATGCCGATTGACTTGCTGACTCTGAGGTTCATGCTGAACTGGCCAGGGCCGGTGCCGACGTTATAGGGAATTCGGGTCTGGTCCCATGCGGGTTCGAGGTCGAAGGCGCCGTAGCTGGCTTGGAGAACGTCGGTGCTGGCAGCGGTGGCATACGCAGGGCGATCGTTGAACTGGTTGTCACCATTGAGATCCTGGCCGATGGTGATGTTGAAGGGCGCGCCGGAGTTTGTGACCAGCATGGGACTGAATGAGACTCCGAAAGGTGCCTGGAGATTGCCCCCGAGCAGGAAGCGGTTGCGGACGTCGAAGTTGGCACGGCCGTAGTCGGCGCCCGGGTTGGTCTGGTTGGAGGGGAAGTAGCCTGCGCCCGTTGTATCGGCGTTGGCGAAGTTGAGCATGTAGAAGCCAAAGAGCGAAATGCGCTTTGCGCGTATGGTGTAGTTGAGCATGACCTGGTTCTGGTTGTACACACCGCCGGATTGAAACTGGTAGATGTTTTCGTTGATGCCGTTGGGGCGTATACCGGTGCCCGTTGCCGCGTTGTAGGTGGAGGGGATGAATGCGTTGATGTTGTCGGAGTAGTCCTGGTGGACGCCGCGCGAATTGATGAATGTTGCGGCGAGGGTGGCTACTTTGCCGAACTGGTGTTCAATACCCAAAGCTGATTGCATGTTGACCGCGGCCTTGAGGTTGGGCGCAATGGTGTAGATGGTGTTGGCCGCGGTGCTGCTTGCGGCCAGCTGTGAGATCGACGGAGCGTTCTGGTAAAAAGCGGGGTTCTTGATGACGTATTGCTGCTGCGTGATGCCATTCTCGCGAATGGATTGCAGGATGTTGCTTTCATCGAAACGATCGAAGAACCATCCATAGCCACCGCGGATGACGGTTTTGGCCTGGTTGGTTCCGTGGGTGGCAGGCGCCCATGCGAAGGAGAAGCGGGGCGCAAAGTCGGAGTGATCGCCGATGTCGTTTTGCGACTCGTAGCGGAGGCCGTAACTGAGCGTGAGGTTGGGGCGGATCTTGAAGTCGTCCTGATAGAAGACCCCGAGGTCAAAGTAATTGACGACGGCAGTTCCGGAACCGGCGGTGACGTCGTACTCGGTAGGAGTGTTGGCCTTGTAGGCGTTGAGTGAGGAGTAGATGTATTGACCATTGAAACCCGCGGTTGAATAGCTGGCATCGCGCGTGAAGCGAAGGCGCGTGCCGAAGTTGATGGCGTGCGTTCCCTTGCCGACGATGGTGTCGTTCTGCAGTTCGAAACGATTTTGATCGTCGCGATTCACGCCTACGGTGTTTCCGCCGCCGGTGAAGGCTCCCTGCACGATAACGGCGGGATCGGTGCTTTGGGCGGCCTGACTGTTGCGGTCACCTGCAAATTGGAAGCGGGTCTCGTTGACGACATGGTCGCTTAGAACCTGCGTATCGCTAAGCTGCACGGTGTTTTCCGTGCCGGACGTGTTGTAGGCCTGGCTTTGCAGAGCGAAGAGCGAAACGCCGCTGCTGGTTGCTGTTTGGCGGTCAAGGGAATAGCGGACGGTGAGCGTATTTTTCGATCCGAGCTGGAAGTCGAAACGGGGGCTCGTGTCGAGGCGCGTTTGTGGATTGGCGACGGCCGCGGAGTAGTTATAGGGGTTGCCGGAGGCGTCGAGCAGTTCGGCATTGATGATGGAGTTGGACTGGTTGTCGCGGCGGAAGACGCTGCCAAACCAGGAGCTAGTCTTGGTCAATGCGCCGCCAACGTTGCCCATGAGAAATGTGGAGTAATAGGAGGGTTCGCTGGTGACGAACGGGTTGAGGGAATTGAAAGCGGAGTCATTGCCGCTCATCATGAACGAACCGTGCAGCTTGTCGGTGCCGGGCTTGGTGAGGATCTCGATGCGACCATAGCCGAGCTTGTCGTACTGCGCGGCGAAGGGATTCTGGTTGATGCGGATCTCGCGAATGGAGGACTTGGGCGGAAGCTGTCCGCCGGTGAAGCCGTCTATGTAGATTTGTCCGCCGTTGGGGCCGGCCGCGGCGCCGGCGAGGGCAGTGAGCTCGCTTTGCAGTTCGTCGGGATCGTCGGAGAGGGCATCGAGATCTTTTCCCTTGATGACAAGAGAGCTTGCGTTGTTGTCGGCGCTGGTATCGACGCTCATTCCCTGATCGCTAACCGTGACACTTTGCGTTTCGACGGGCAAACTGAGGGCGACGTTCTTTAGCG
>JBARBP010000164.1:0-2615 GCA_049793195.1 Occallatibacter sp.
CCAGCAGGCCTTCGAGGCGGGAGCCCAACGGCGACGATTTTTGCTCCAGGCGCATGCCGTGACTCTCTTCGAATTCCACCCAAAGATCCATGCCACGCACCTTTCGCCGCCTCAGCGCATCTGCCGACCGGTTCATCGCCACCCGCCGCAGCCAGTGAAGGGCGTGCAGCGGCGACTCGATCTTGCCCAAATTGCGATCCATTTCGAGAAAGGCATCCTGGGCAATCTCTTCGGCGAGTCCGCGATCACCGGTCATTCGCAGCGCCAGGGAAAATACCATCGACTGGTGCTCATCGACGAGTTGTTCAAAGTCAGGCTGCCAGTCGCGGGCCATATCTCTCGCTGCTACCTTCTTATCCGCAGGAATGCGGAGACGGGGATGCAGAGAGTTACGAATTCCAGGGAAAAAAGTTCGGAAGACGAGGGGCCAGCGCCAAATTGAGATAGCGGATACGGTCAGAACAGATCCGGAATGGAATGGAACGCTATCCGCGTAGGCGCGGCTTTGTATGCGCTGAGCATGGTGGCGGGGGCCAGGGTGCTGAGGCCGTACTTGTTGTTCAGTTCGTCCATGGCCTTGAGCAGGCGGGTGCGGCTCTGCTCGCCGTCGAGTTTGTCGAACAAGTTCAGTGAGTGCAGGCGATCAGGGACCAGGCCGTTGAGCTGCACACCAATAAAGTAGGGCTGCTCGTAGTCGCCGCCCGCGGGCCGGCTGGCCCACAGCCGGCTGAGCGCCGCAATCAGCGTGGGGTTGTCCTGGCATTCGCTGAGCTTGATTTCGTCGTGCCATCCGCGGGTGGGAACGCCGAAGCGGCTGACCGGAGCTTTCTCGCCACGCGGAACGGCAAAGCCCACCTCCAGCCCGATGCTGCTGGCCCACAGCCCTCCAGCGCGAAGACGCATGGCAGCCTTATGCAGCAGCTTGTGCGCAACCGCCCAGGCCTTCTCCGCGGTGCGCATCTCGGGGGCCAGCACGTGGGAGTGGCTGATGGACTTGAGATGCTCGGTCTCCGACATGTCGAAGTCTTCGCCCTGGAGCCAATGCCACAAGCGCTCTCCCCAGACTGAACCCCACAGTTCACCGGCCTGCTCGCAGCTCAGGGCCAATAGATCTTTCATTGCCTGGATGCCCTTCTCGTTCAGGCGCTTTTCAGTCTTAGCGCCGATGCCGGGCAGGTCGCGCAGCGTGAGCTGGCTGAGCGCATCGGGGAGAATATCGAGCGGCAGAGCTACCAGACCGTCGGGCTTTTCCATGTCGCTGGCCACTTTTGCCAGGTAGCGGTTGGTGGCCAAGCCGACGGAGCTGCGCATCATGGGGCCAACGCTTTCAAGAATGCGGGCCTTGACCTTGCGGGCCAGCTCCATGGCGGCAAGAAGCGGTCGCTCCCGGCCCATGAGGCGGCATGCCATTTCGTCAATGGAGAGCACCGCCGTTACCGGCAGGCAGGTCTCGACGGCCTCGACGATGCGGTGATGATATTCGGTGTAGATCTCGTGACGGCCCTCAATCAGAACGATCTCCGGACACATCCGTTTCGCGTCGGCGACAATAGTTCCCGTCCTGACGCCGAAGGCCTTGGCCTCATAGCTGGCGGCAATGCAGCAGGTAGTGTCGGCCATCATGGGGACCACACCGACCGGGCGGCCTCGCAACTCAGGGCGTACCTGCTGCTCAACTGAGGCAAAATAGGAATTTAGATCGACGAAAAGCCAATTCACGTAGGCCCCGGCCGGCTGTTGAGGGGCAGCCGATTGCACCGCATTCTCTGGGATCTGGAGCTCCTCCGGCCATTCCTCGTCGAAGCTCGCCGTTTCTGGGAGGACCTGTTCCGGAATTGGGCTGGTAGCCATCGAGTATTTATTTTCGCCTTATATTCTCTTTAATACAAATAAAATTAGAGGAAAATAGAAGAAGGTCGGCTGGAGGTACCGGAAGTACGTCAAACTTGTATCAGGAAATCTCCGCTGTGAAGCTCTGATAAATACACATTTCAGGGTATTTACTTCTCATGGGGCAATGGATATGAATGGTCTTGTGCACTGGCTTGGAGTCAACGCGAGCGTTCTGGCCGTTCTGGTGACGGTGGGCGTTGCTGTGCTCCTGATCTGCGGTCTGGAGTGCTCCAACTGCTCCAAACGTGAAAAAGACGACCTCTTCCACCGCAACGAACTGTAGCCACCGAGCGCTGAAGGCGCTGCAAATCTCGATAGAAGACAGACAATCTCCTCGCCCTCGCTACATCCCACAAGAGAAACCGTTGATCTAGCGCGCCACGTTTTCTGCGGCAATGAAAGGATTCCGGGCCTACTGCGTCACGGTCGGCAAAAGGTACTGCTCGAATTGCGCCAGAATCCGTTTGAATAGGTGGGTCCGCACATCCGAGCCAGCAATCGAATGCATTTTGCCTGGATAGATTTGCAAATCGTAGGGAATGTCCGCTTGAATCAGCTTCTGCACAAACTGAACTGTGTTTTCGATATGCACGTTGTCGTCGCCGGTGCCAACCGCAAGCAGCAGATGCCCCTTCAGACTGGCGACTGAGTTCACCACAGAAAAGTCTTTATAGCCCGTTGGGAAATCGGCTGGCTTGCTCATGTAGCGCTCCGTATAGATG
>JBARBP010000165.1:0-3075 GCA_049793195.1 Occallatibacter sp.
CAGCACCGCAGGAGGATTGTGTCCGCCGTTGACGTAGTGCAAGGAGCGCGAGGCGCAGTCCAGCTCGGCGTAGAAGAACGTGGCGTAGCGGTTGGCCTCGGACGCGTCGAAGAGAAGGCGGTTGATATTGGCCATCTTGGTCCCGAGATTCATGGTCCCCAGATCGCGAGCGCCACTCAGCACTTGACCGCGCAGGCTGGCGTGAAGGCTTGCCATCAACAGGGCGGCGGACATGCCCTTGCCACTGATGTCGCCAATCGCGATACCCAGCCGGTCGCAACCTTGCGCGGTTGTTCCGCTGGTGGAAGAGACGTTGTCGCCGGGCGCATGTCCTGCTTCCGCCAGCGAGCCCTCACGGATGTCGATGAGGTCGTAGTAGTCGCCGCCGACTGCCTGGGCGGGTCTGCAGTGCGCCGCAATCTCTACACCGGCAACGCTGGGGAAAGCCTGCGGGAACAAGCGCTCCTGCACTTCGCGGGCAATCTCGAATTCACGTTCCAGCTTGGCGCGCGAGACAGCGTCCTCGGCCAGCGTGGGAATAAGCTTGTAGACGTTAACGAGTATGCCTGACGGCAAAGCCCTGGAGCTGCCCAGCGCAAACCCGCGTGGCAGGGATCCGCCCTCGAAAAAGCGCTTGCCTTTGCCCAGCACGATAGGATTGACCAGCAGAACCAACTCGTCCGCCAATCCGTGATCGAGCAGCACGGAAATCAGCGTCGAACTTCCGGTGACGATCAATTCCGGGCCCTTCTTCGCTTTGATGCGTCGGATGCTATCCACAAGGTCCGATGCAATGGCCTCGAATGGGCCCCATTCCAGACTCTCCGGTCTATGAGTCACGACGAACTTCGTCGCTGCATTCAGGCGGTCCGCCATCGGACTCTTCGGCGCTTTCGGCCAGAAACTCGCCAGTATGTCGTAGGTTCGGCGGCCAAGCAGCACGTCGCGGTTGCCATACATCTCGTCGACTATCTGTAAACCGGCAGGCGAACGATACTGCGCGGTCCAGTCGCCGTACGGAAAATCGCCCTCCGGACCGCTGGTCATCTGGATCACGCCATCGAGCGAGATATGCTCGATGATTTTGAGTTTGCGCATATTGATCTACTATAAATGTTCGGTTTGCGCCTTGGTGGGGCACCACTGGGTTCGCCCAGGAAGGACTACAAGATGCGAAAAGGGTTTACGAGAAAACCACAACCGGACGCGCCCGCGCCGCCGGTCAAGAACTACATCACGCCGAGCGGACTGGAGCGCCTCAAAGATGAGCACCGGTTTCTGCTCGCCAGGGAACGCCCGGCCGTGACGGAGGTGGTGGCGTGGGCTGCCGGCAACGGCGATCGCAGTGAAAACGCCGACTATCAGTACGGCAAGCGGCGGCTGCGGCAGATCGATGGGCGGATTCGCTTTCTCACGAAGCGAATCGAAGCCGCGGAAGTGGTGGACCCGGAAGCTCGAAGAACGGGGCAGGCGGCGGCGAGGGCATTCTTTGGAGCGACCGTGCGCTATGCCAACGCCACGGGAGGCGAGCGAGTGGTGAGCATTGTGGGCACCGACGAAATCGATCTCAATCGCAGCCACATCAGTTGGGTGTCACCTCTGGGGCGCGCGTTGATGAAGTCGGCGGCGGGTGACAGCGTAGTCCTTCAATTGCCGGGCGGTACAGAATACTTGACCGTGCTGGAAGTTTGTTACCAGCGCATTGCTGTCGAGCCGTTCCGTGAACCAGAGGGATCCGAGGCCTCGGCAAAGGGACGCCCTCGCCGACGCTAATCCACCTGACGAAGAAAACGCGAGAATAGCTTACGGCGTGGTATTCAATCTCACCCCTAAATAAGGACGATGGCATGCGTTCTTTGACGGGACCTGCATGGCGTTAGGCAAGCAGGATCAACCTTCTGAAAACTTAGGGCGGTTTGCCGTCTAAGCTGCCTTTACATCACTTTCGGAGTCTCGGCTGCCGACCAAGTCTTGTCGCAATCGCTCCACTTGTATCGCAGCCTCTTTGATTTGTTCGGCACATTGCTGCCCATGTCGTGGGAGAAATCCGCCGTACTTCTCCAGCAGGAACCCAAGAATCGTATTGATGGTGCTGATATTGGAACGGACTGGACCGGAAAGGGCAGACGTTAGTCTTTCGAGTTCCAAGTCCCGTATGACTAACTCTTTTTTACTCCGCGCTGCTTCTTGTGCCAGCACCCGCGCGTAGAGACCCATCAGCCCGAACAAGGATGCTGCCAGTACGAGCAACACGGAATTGGCAACGATGGTCGCCCGCACCGCGTGTTTCAGCTCGGCAATCCTCTCGCTATCGAATCGCGCAAAATTACTGCTTTCCATCGACGATAGCGAGGAAACGATGCGGCGAATCTCATCCATGTAGCCCTCGCCCTCGTTGGTATCCACGAGTTTGAAGGAGCGAAGGCGATATCCCTGTTGGCGCAAGGTAATGGAGCGCTCCATCTCCGCCTGCTTTGATTTCGCCAAAGTCTCCAACTGCGGCTCTAGCGATTGATCGGTCTGCGTCCGTTTGGCGAGCCCCACCCGAAGATCGGAGAAATCGCTTTCGATCCTGCTCTTCGCATCATTGTAGGGCTGCAAGTACGATGGGTTATCGGTAAGCAGGTATCCGCGCTGACCAGTTTCCATATTGGTAAGGTCTTTCAGAACACCGGAGAGTTCCGCTTGAATGGCTGAGCTTTCGAGCGTGAGCGAGGCGATCGTCTGCATACGCTTTAAGTAGCCGACGCTGAAGTATGCATTGCATACTATGAAAGCAAGGAGTACGAGAATTCCAATTTGCACCGCAACTCTTCTAATCATTCTTAGGCTCCTGCGGGTTGCTCTTAGAGAATGATAGGCCGTTTCACCCGAAAAATGCTTATTACCTCTTCGGATGCCAGTCTGTGGATAAATCGCCATCGCACTTGGGCCCAGTGGGCACAGTGCCGAGCTAAGAGATCGGCAGCCTTCCACCCGCAGGGAGAGCCAGACCCGCTAACTTCAGTAATGAGCAGCCCTCTTTCAGTGAAAGCGTGATGGCGGTATCTTTCTAATAGCTTGCAGGAATCAAGG
>JBARBP010000166.1:0-4043 GCA_049793195.1 Occallatibacter sp.
GACTTATCCGGCGCCATCATTGCCAGGCAGTCCGCGTCGACTGCGGGAATACGCGATCCCCAACTGGTCGTAGACATGATTCAGAGAAGCATCGATAAGCTTTTGCAGGAGAATGGCGTATCGCGCAAGTCTCTGCTCTCGGTCGCGGCCGGCGCTCCCGGTATTACCGACGTAAACACCGGAGTCGTTATTGCTACGTCCTATCTAATGGGCTGGCGCGACATTCCCTTGCAGGCAATGCTCGAGTCCGCGCTTGGCGTTCCGGCTGCGATTGAAAACGATGTGAATCTTGCCGCACTCGGAGAGAGATGTGCGGGCATTGGGCAAAGTGCAAAAGACTTCGTGTTTATTGCGGTCGGCACCGGCATCGGCGCCGGAATCATCTTGAACGGCACTCCATTGCGCGGCATGGGTTGGACGGCGGGGGAGATTGGCTACATGCTCGTCCCCGGCGCGCCAGAAGAGCCTGCCGGACCGGGTGAGCCTGGCGCGCTCGAAAGCCTGGCAGGTGGTGAAGGCATCCGAAACCGGTGGCTGCGCGCGTGGGACCCGGAAAAGACCCGTCTGCCCAAAGACCTGACCGCGACTCAGATTTTTGACCATGCCGCTCAGGAACACGGCGATCCTCTGGCCTGCACAATTCTGCAGCAGTCCGCGCAGCTCCTTGCGTATGCGCTCTATAATTTGTCGCTCGTGCTGAGTTGCCCTCTTTTTGTCCTCGGTGGAAGCGTGGGCCTGCATCCTGCCCTAAGCCCTGCGGTTCAGAAGATCCTCCGCCAGCGGGAACAAAGCGCTCACTGCGAGGTCAGCTGCAGCACTCTCGGCGCGGATGCTCAACTGTACGGAGCAATCCGGATGGCGCTTGACATCGCGATTGCTGTGCAAGGCCGAAGCTTAGCAAAATAACAAAATTCGGGAGCCCAATGCCAGTGAATGGATCCACATCCAGCACGCAGACCCAGCATACTCGGCTACGCCGGAATGCGCTCTCGTTCAGTCATATTATCGCAACCACCCTCGCCAGCATCGCGCCCGCCATGAGCTTCTTCTTTGGCTTTGCGGTCATTGCTCGCGGCGCCGGAATCGCGGCTCCCTTAACCATCCTTACCGCGATGGTAGTCATTCTGTTCCTCACCAACACCATCGCCCAATTCTCCCGTTTTACACCGTCAACAGGATCGTTTGTAACCTTCACCGGCAAGGCCTTCGGTCCTTCTATCGGCGTAGCCGTATCCGTATTCCTGACCTTCGGGTACATCGTCGCTGCTTCAACAATCGTCGCAATGGCCGGAGCCTGGTTCTCGGAAACGCTTACGAAATTCCTTCATTGGTCCATCCACTGGGCCGTCCTCACCGTGCTCATCTCGGCTGGAACAGGCTGGCTGGTTATGCGTGGCGTCAGTCTTTCTACATTCTGGTCCGGAGTCTTCTTCTACTTCGAGACTGCACTTCTTGTGCTGGGGAGCATTCTGATGATGGTGACCCATGCTCACTCGCTCACATTGGCGCCGTTCTTGTTTTCCAACTTGACCGGCGGACTCGCCGGATTGGGAGCCGGCTTCCCACTTGCCATTTACCTCTTTATAGGTTGGGAAAATTCCGCGTCTCTCGCTGAGGAATCAGAAAATCCGCGTCGCAACATCCCTCGAGCCCTGATCACCGGGACACTCGCAATCGGCGTCTTCTATATTTTTCTGGCCTACGCTACCGAAGCCGGATTCGGCATGAATGCCCAAGCTCTCGGCACAGCGCAGATTCCCTTCATTGACGGCCTCCGCAGCTCCGCTCCCGCGCTGCTGGCCATAGCTTACATCGCCGGAGTCACCAGCATTCTCGGCTCCTTGATCGGCCTGGTAAATTCCCAGGCGCGCATCCTCTTCAACTCCGGCCGCGAGGGGCTGCTTCCGGAGTTCCTCGGCAAGATTCATCCGCGTCATCAAACGCCGCATAGCGCTACCTGGATATTTCTGGCAATCGCCGTTTCTCTCATTCTTGGATTCGGATTAATCGGCAACGTCGAGCCGCTTCAGTATTTTGGATTCGCAGGAACTCTGGGAACCATTCCCGTAATCCTGACCTACATGCTCACCAATCTCGCGCTGCCGGTCTATGTCATTCGCCATCGCCGCGCCGAGCTTGATGTCTTTCGTCACATTCTGCTGCCGGTCGCCGGCACAGTCATCATGTTGTTTCCCCTCTGGGGCCTGCTTCAGCCTAACCAGCCATGGCCCTACAATGTCTTTCCGTGGATTGCGCTCGGGGTCCTCGCCCTGTCCCTGGTCTACGGCTTGATAATCGCGCGATTGTCGCCCGGCCTGGCGGGCCGCATCGGCGCCTATGTGGCCGACGAATAGGTCGGCGCCAACAAACCATCTGGAGGTGACGGTATGAAACCAATTCTATTTCGTGGCGCCAGCATTTGGGACGGCAGCGGTGCAGATGCCTTTCCCGGTGACGTGCTGGTTGAGGGCAGCCGAATCAAAGCCATCGCGAAGAAACCGGAGCGCCTTGCAGTCGACGGCGCCATCGTGATCGAGGCCAAGGGCCGAACACTGATGCCGGGCCTTGTCGAAGGCCATGCGCACATCTCATTCGGCGGGGCAGTAAACGACTCCGACCTCGGCAACATTCCCCCCGAAGAACACATGCTGCTGACAGCGCGCAATGCCAAGACCCTGCTCGATCACGGCTTCACCAGCGCTTATAGCGCAGCCACATCTAAGCTGCGGCTCGACGTTGTGATGCGCAACGCCATCAATGCCGGAGAGTTCCCCGGCCCGCGTATGCGCGCTGGCAGCCCGGAAATCACCGTCACCGGTGGCCTCGGCGACGAGCGCAAAGCTCACATGTATTACGAGAGCTTCGGCCTCATCGCCGACGGCATTGATGAGATTCGAAAGGCCGTCCGCCTCTGCTGCCGCGAAGGCGTGGACAACATCAAGCTCAACATTTCCGGAGATGATCTAAGCCCGGCTGCGCATGGCGGCCTCACCGTGATGAGCGAAGAAGAAATACAGACCGCCGTCAAGGTTGCCCGCGACTTCGGCAAGCGGGTTAACTGCCACGCCCGCGCTGCAGAGTCGGTAAAGCGTGCCGTCCGCAACGGAATCGACGTGATCTATCACTGCGAATCCGCCGACGAAGAAGCAATCGACTTGCTGGAGTCCGCCAAAGATCGCGTCTTTGTCGGGCCGGCCATCGGCATCATCTATTGCACACTCTATGAAGGTGAAAAGTTCGGCTTCTATCGCGACTCTGAAGTAGGGCGCAAGATGCAGCGCACCATTGATACAACCGCTGCGGTCTATACCGAGCTACGCAAGCGCGGCGTCCGGGTCCTCATTGGCGGAGACTACGGTTTCGCCCAATCACCGCAAGGAGAAAACGCGCGCGACCTCAAGCACTTCGTCAACCTGCTCGGTTTCTCACCCTGCGAAGCATTGCAATGCGGCACGCGCATCGGCGGTCAGGTCATGGGTATGGGCCACGAACTGGGCCAGATCAAGGAAGGATTTATTGCCGACCTGCTTCTGGTTGACGGCGATCCGCTTGAGGACCTGGATTTGGTCGTTCACAAGAAGAACCTGCACGTGATCATGAAGGAAGGATCGCTATACAAAGACATCTCCGCCGTCACCACTGGCGAGAATGCGGTAGCGGCAGACTAGCACACACATTTTAGTCATGGATGGTTTCCGCCGCAGTGGCTGTCGAGGGGCGAACCCGCATCTCTCCTAAGGCATATCTGGGCGAGCCTTGCGAACCAGCCATTCGTCAATAGGACGCTTTGTTGTGGGTTCGTAGGGTAGAAAGACCTTTCGACCCAAACCAGCGGAGGCGTAGGCCGCATAGATTGCCGCGAGCACGGTCTTGCCGTCCTCGCCCGTGCACACTGGTGCTTCCACTCCGCGTATGGCGCGGGCGAAGTGGCGCACCTCCTGGGGTAAACCGTAGTTCCATAGTTCATCGAAAACCGGATATGTCCAGCCAGTCGTCGTCGGAGCCTTTTCTACTGCGTAGCCGAATCCATACTTGCTAAAGGT
>JBARBP010000167.1:0-72747 GCA_049793195.1 Occallatibacter sp.
TACCAACAGAAACCAACCAAGCTTGGTTTAGGGTCACCTGCTCCACCGGCCGGATAACGAAACTTGCCGCGCTCACCCGGGCACCCACATAGAAGAAATGCGCGACTGCGCCTTTGACGAAGTTGCGGCACCACAGAAATTCCCGAAAACTCCGCCGTTCCCCGCCCACCCCTTTCGAATCGCGGTAGAGTTCCCAGACCTCAGGTAACTTCGAGAATGAGATAACAGCAGCGACGGCAAGAAAGATGAGGGCGATCCAGCAATGCACCTTCCTTAGGAATTCGTCCGCATGTTACTTTGTATAGTTTCTATCCCTGAAATCGAACATGTGTCAATAAAAATCCCTGAGTACGGCGCCGCGTGCTCAGGGATGTCCATACGAGTGCCCGGCCCCGTCCTTCGTTCGCGTCAGAATACGCCAACTTTCCTGCTCCTCCATCTCCGATTCGAGCGGGATGGGGTCTGTGGCAACGAATGCGGAACGAAGCCGGGGGGATCCAACCTCTGTCCCAACGAGGAGTGATCGTGTCAATGAACATTCTGTTGACAAGCCGAAACCGGGACGCTAAAAATCTTGCCGAATTTTATTAATGAATATGTATTTTCATATATCATATGCTGAATGATGCGTTTACAGCGCGAAAGGGGGGGTGGCCTTGCATGATTTGTGATGATAAGATTGGGTTCGCCGCGAGAGAGCTTATCGGCAAGGCTGTCACGGACGACCCCATCGACTACGACCGATGATCTGCAGAATAGGTCGGAACGCCACGTAATCCTCGCCCTGCCTTCAGGAGAACCTTAAATGCGCGCTGTATACGTCGCCGGTGTCGGAATGACCCCATTTGGAAAATTTCCGAACGTGAGCGTCGCCGATATCGGCTGGCCAGCGGTTAAAGCAGCTATCGCCGACGCCGGTATCGAAGGCCGCCAGATCGAGGCGGCTTATTGTGGAACAGTCTTCGGCGGCATGATGACGGGACAGCGCATACTGGCTCGAATCGGTCTCAGTGGAATTCCAACGACAAATATCGAGAACGCATGCTCATCCTCCTCGACCGCTTTGCATCAGGCGGTCATTGCCGTGCGATCTGGAATGTATGAGATTGTGCTGGTGATCGGTGTAGAGAAACTATCGAAATTTGGCGGAGGCACGTTACCCCTGGAACTCGATGACTGGGAAGTCCAGCAGGGTATGGTCATGCCAGCGCTCTATGCGATGCGAGCCAACCGCTACATCGGAGAATACGGCCTGACTCGCGAACAACTCGCACTCGTTTCGGTGAAAAACAGACGCAATGGGGCGATGAACGTGGACGCTCAATTTCAGGAGCCGGTCACCGTCCCGCAGGTCCTGGCCTCTCGCCCCATTGCAGATCCCTTAACCCTGTTGCAATGCTGTCCTATCGGCGATGGCGCCGCAGCACTGATCGTTTGTTCCAACTCGGCCGCCAAACACCTTAGCTCCAAGCCAATAAAAATACGAGCATCAGAGCTCGCCTCGGGCAAATTTACTCCGGGCTTCAGGGATATGACGACTCCCGAGGTGACGGTCCGGGGGGCAGCCGAGGCCTATGAAGAAGCAGGTGTGGGACCGGAAGATATTGACGTCGCGGAGGTCCACGATGCCTTTTCAATCGCTGAGATCCTCTACTATGAAGCCTTCGGCTTTTGCGGGCGCGGAGAGGCCGGGCGGCTCATCGAAAGCGGGAACACGGAGATTGGTGGTAAAGTGGCGGTCAATCCATCTGGCGGCCTGTTGTCGAAAGGGCATCCGATCGGGGCTACCGGCGCGGCGCAAGTTGTGGAGATCGTCCGGCAGCTACGCGGGCATTGCCGGGATAGACAAGTCCCCAACGCCCGCCTGGGATTGGCCCATGCCACAGGTGGGGGCATCTCCGGTTTTGATCACGGTGCTTGCTCGATTCATATTCTTTCAAACTAGAGCAAGAGGATTTCTGTCGATCCTGCAGTGCGAGGTCTCATGTCCGAATCGGTAAGTAAGCCCCTCTCTGGTATCAGGGTGCTCGACCTGACGCAGTTTCTCTCTGGACCATACTGCACACAGATCTTGAGCGATCTTGGCGCCGACGTCGTAAAGGTCGAATCGCCCGAGGGAGATCTCGCGAGGCACATCCCACCGCACTTTGTTGGTAGCGACAGCGTGTACTTTCTTGCTGTAAACCGCGGTAAAAAGAGCATTGCGGTCGACCTGAGATCCACTGAAGGTCAGAGGGTGGTATGCGATTTGGTTCAAGCTAACGACATTGTGGTCGAAAATTTTCGTCCGGGTGTTCTCGCCCGGTTGGGAATTTCGGCGGAGGCACTTCGTAAGAAAAAGCCTTCGTTAATCTGGTGCTCCATTAGTGGATTCGGTCAGGATGGCCCATATCGCGACAAACCGGCCTACGACATGATTGTTCAAGCAATGTCAGGCGGGATGAGCCTGACAGGTGAAGAGGGTGGCTCAGCGGTCAGAGCAGGAATCCCGATCGGCGATATCTGCGCCGGCCTGTACGGCGCAATCGGCATTCTTGCGGCGCTCAATCGTCGCAACAATACCGGGCTCGGCGATTACATCGATGTTGCCATGCTCGATTGCCAAGCTGCGATGCTGTCCTATCAAGCGGCTTACCACCTGCACTCAGGTGAGACGCCAAAGCGCCAAGGAACCGGGCACGATTCTATACCGACCTATCGCACATTTCCCGCTTCGGATGAACGGGATGTGGTCGTTACTGCGAATACGGAACGAATGTGGCAAGGCCTATGCCGCGCGCTTAACCTGAATAGTCTGATTGACGACCCCGAATTCAAATCGAACAAGATGCGATTTGCAAATCGACACAAACTGTGGCCGATCCTTGGCGAGGCGTTTCGCGGAAAGCCGGCTTCGGAGTGGGTGACGCTGCTGGAAAAGGAGCAAGTGCCGGTGGCGGTGGTCAATGATATTGCGCAGGTTGTTCAGGACCCGCAGATACGCTATCGAAATATGGTAGTTACGCTCCGCCGCAACGAGAACGCTGTTCGTGTGATGGGCGACCCGATCGTCCTGGAAAGTTCCGATAGGGTCAACCATGGGTTTCCACCAGAACTCGGACAAGACACGGTGAGCATACTCGCGGAGATCTTAGGACTCGATCAAGATCACATTGACGACCTAATCAATCGAGGCATCGTCTCTCGATTCAAAGGTGCGTAGTTTTCACAGTCATGCGCGACGGATTCGAAGCACGAAACAGAGAGGCCCGAATTGGACTTGAAGCTTACCAACAAGAAGGTGCTGATTACCGGCGCTTCAAAGGGAATTGGAGCTGCCCTCGCCGAATCGTTTGCGACGGAGGGCGCGCACGTGGTGTTGAACGCCCGCAATGAGGCGATGCTTGAAAGCCAGGCCCAGAGTCTGCGTTCGAGATTCCAGGTGCGCGTGGAAACACATCCTGCCGATTTACGAATTTCGGAACAGCTTGCAAAGCTGGCGGCAGATTGCGCTGATATCGACATTCTCGTCAACAACGCCGGGGATATTCAAGGGGGGTCAATACTCACTCTCGATGAAAATATGTGGCGGCATTCGTGGGATTTGAAGGTATTTGGCTATATTAATCTCACCCGTCTTGCCTATGCGGAAATGAAGCGGCGTGGCTCTGGTGTCATTGTCAACAACATCGGCGCTGCTGGGGAGCATTCCAATTTCGACTACATTGCGGGTAGCGCAGCAAATGCGGCATTGATGAGCTTTACTCGCGCTTTGGGATCGAAGAGTTTGTTCGACAACATTCGCGTGGTGGGGGTGAACCCCGGCCCAGTGGCCACGGAAAGGTCGGTTTCGTTGAAGCGCATGGAGGCGTCCAGAAGGTGGGGAGACCCGGAGCGCTACGCCGAGATTTATGAGGAGATGCCGCTGGGACGTCCGGCAAAGGCTAGCGAGGTCGCCGATCTGATTGTCTTTCTCGCATCTGAAAAGGCGAGCTATATCAGCGGGTCGATCCATACCATCGATGGAGGCGGCGGGGTGAAAGCTCAAGGAGCTGAGGTCAGCAACAAGAAGTAGTCCTGGCTTCGAGAAGCGCAGAAAAGGAAGTGCACTGAAGGAGTGCAAGACGATGAGCTTTGAAAGTGGCGGCAATCATATCTTGGGAGCGGCAGCTGTCCGTTGGGACGAGAACGGACGGCCGCAATTGATCGGCAGCCATTGCCTGGCTTGCGATGTCCGGCTTTCGCCGCCGGTTTCAGTCTGCCCAAACTGCGCAAGCGAATCCCTCGAAACTGAAGAGCAACCACGAACTGGCTTGCTTTACACCTTTACAGTTGTGCGGGTCGGGCCCGCCACTTTGCATCGGCCCTTCGGAATCGGCTACGTCGACCTGCCCAACGGGGTGCGTGTGCTGGCGCACCTGAAAGGGGAGAGCTGGACGATCGACCAACCCGTTGTGCTAGACTTTGCCGACGTAGGGGTCGATCCAGAGGGACGCCCTATTGGCGCACTCGTCTTCCGAGCGCCTGACGAAAGTGTAAACGCGGAAGACCCGCCTGGCTGACTTTCCCCCCTGCAACTTGCGGCCGCGCAAGACCGATTCCCCGATTCCCCAAATTACGAACTCGGTCTTAGTTGAGAATTTGACGTCCAGCACGAATTATTCAGGGAGGCCCTCGATCAATGCCAGCGCCGAAATATCAAAAGACACCCGTCACCGCAGCTGCCGCCAGCCTCATCGGAAGCACCATTGAGTGGTACGACTTCTATATCTACGCCACAGCAGCGGCGCTTGTGTTCAAACAGATTTTCTTCCCCGGGTACAGTCCGACAATAGGCACCTTGCTGGCATTCGGGACCTATGCGGTTGGCGCAATCATGCGGCCTCTCGGCGGGATTGTTATTGGTCATTACGGAGACCGAGTTGGGCGGAAGGCCATGTTGGTTTGGACGCTAGTGATCATGGGATCGGCGACGGTATTGATTGGGCTTTTACCAACCTACGCGAGCATCGGGGTCGCCGCACCAATTCTGCTCCTGCTCTTGCGTTCGGTTCAAGGAGCAGCATTTGGCGGTGAATGGGCCGGCGCGGCGTTGGTTGCGGTAGAACATGCTCCGGAAAGGAAGGCCGGCATTCTGGGAAGCTTCGCGCAGATGGGTTCCCCCCTTGGCTTGCTTTTGTCTACCGGAACTTTCTCGCTGCTCAGCGCTCTGACGAAAGAAAACTTCATTACCTGGGGGTGGAGGCTTCCCTTTCTGGCCAGCGCCATTCTCGTCATTGTGGGCTTGGTTATCAGGCTAAGGTTGCTTGAGTCTCCTGTTTTCGCGGAGGTTCTGGAGAAGAATGACCTTTCGAGATCGCCGGTTGTAGAAGTGTTGCGCGACCACTTCCCGCAAGTGGCACTAGGATGCGGCATCATTCTTTGCACCGTGGTTGCCTTTCACGTCGAAGCGGTATTCCTGGTGTCGTATGCAACGCAAACAGTGGGCATTCCCCGTCAGATAGTTTTGAATGCCTTATTGGTAACCTCGGTATTTCAGATAGTGTTGCTTCCCAGCTTCGCGATCCTGGGCGATCGGCTCGGCATTAAAACGGTTGCGTTGTTTGGCGCCATCATGACTGGGCTATGCGCGTTCCCTTTCTTTTGGCTCGTGGATTTGGGGACACCGCGCAGTGTCGCCGGCGGCATGTGCCTGGGTTTGATCGGGATCGCGGCTCTGTTTTCGGTCCTGCCGCCCTTGGTGTCGAGCCTATTTCATCCCCGTCTGCGCTACAGCGGAATGTCGCTTAGTTATGGCGTCGCGGCCGGCGTGGTTGGGGGCATCAGCCCCTTGTTGAGCACCGCCCTATATGCGTGGGCAAAAGCGGCTTGGCCGATCGCCCTGCTGGTGCTGCTCGCAAGCCTGATCAGCGCCGTGTCGATCGTATTGAGTTCAACCCGTGGTTTGACTCGCAGATCCGAACTCGCTCACGCGCCGGCGGGTTAGCACGCCGGCTCAATTGTCGACTGGTCAAATTACGACAGGTTGCTAACCGCAATTTTTTCTACTTGAGGAACATGAAATGAAGTTTGTCAGCTTTCGATTTCAGGGGGAGTGCTATTCCGGCGTACTGGAAGAGAGTCGAGTCGTGCCGCTCCTGGACCCCACATCGGGCGAATCTGTGTCATTGCAAGACGCTATTGAACGGGGATTATCCGTCGCTAACGTCGGCGACTTTTCGGATAAGCAGAGATCCATGGCTTTGAATGAGATCGACATTCTGCCCCCCATCATTCATCCCCGGAAGATCGTCTGTGTAGGTACCAATTACGAAAGCCACCGGGTCGAGACTGGACGCGAGAAAACGACAAAACCTCCCCTCTTTTTGCGAACTGCCGAGTCCCTGGCGGCGCATGGTGCGCCCTTACTGTGCCCGCTGGAATCCACAATGTTCGATTTCGAAGGAGAGATCGCGGTCGTCATGGGCAGATCCGCGCGACGCGTACCGAAGGAGTCGGCTCTCGATTACGTGTTTGGCTATAGCTGTTTCAACGATGCCAGTGTGCGCGATTGGCAGCGCCACACCCATCAATGGACGCCCGGCAAGAATTTCGATGCCACCGGCGGATTTGGACCGTATTTAGTTACCAAAGATGAGGTGGGGCCACCTGAAGATTTGCATTTGACGACAAGGCTGAATGGGCAAATCGTACAGGATGCCTGCGGCCAACAAATGATCTTCTCGATCCCCGAGATCATCGAGTACGTCTCCACCTTTATGACCCTGCGAGCGGGAGATGTGATCGCATCGGGTACGCCGGGGGGAGTTGGCGCACTTCGCGATCCCCCACTCTTCATGAAGTCGGGTGATCGCATCGAAGTCGAGGTTTCACGCGTGGGTTTGCTTTCGAACCCAGTCATGGCTGGATGATTTTCAACTCTATTGGAATCGAGGTAACAATGTTTTCCTATCCTTTGCAAGTCGATGGAACACTAACGCGAGTTATACAGGCGGGTCTGAGCGGCGCACCCGTGGTTCTTGTTCACGGCACCGCCGCGCGTGCCGATCGCTGGGTTCGGAATCTCGAGCCGCTGGCCGAAGCCGGATTTAGAACTTACGCAATTGACCTGCCGGGGCACGGCTTCGCCGAGAAAAGCGCGTCCTTCGACCATTCCGTTCCCAGGTATGCAAACTTTCTTTCTAGCTTCATAGAAGGACTTGACGCGCCCAAGGTCACCCTCGTCGGGACATCGCTCGGCGGCCATGTGGCAGCACTCTGCGCAACCCTGCATCCGGATAGGATAAATGGCGTGGCGCTGGTGGGTTCTATGGGCTTGGTCCCTGTCGGCGAAGAGACGCGTCTGCGCATTCAAACTGGGGCGTCCAATCAAGCGCGAGATTTTGTGACTCAGAAATTACGCCGCGTCATCGTGGACCAGGCGTTGGTCACCGAAAGTTTGATAGAAGAGGAGTTCATTATCAACAACTCCCCGGGCGCGACTGATGCCCTGAAGAAACTTGGTCAGTACATTGCCACAGATCTCGACAATGATGTTATTGGAGAAAAGTTGAACGAGCTGCCTCCCGATATTCCTATCTTGCTGGTCTGGGGAGACCAGGATAAGACGGTACCTCTCACCGCGGGACTCGCCGCCCACAAACTAATTCATCGATCGAAACTTGTAGTGTTGAAGGGCGTGGCGCATACCAGTTACTTCGAGGATCCCGTGTCCTTTAATCAAGTTCTGATCGATTTCATGCAAGGGCAACTTGGCAAACATGTCAGTGAGCGTGTCGAGTATCTGTAGGTTGTCTCTGGATCGGTCGAGCGGTGTTTGAAGGAAGCTGCAGTGCGGGCGCTGCGCTGGAAGGCCCGCAACTTCAAGGTAGGCAATCCTCCGGTTCTGGACAATATTGGCGTTTTGGCGTACGGATAAATCAAGACATTACGTAACGAGGCGGCAATGACTGAACGTGAAATCGTTTTTATCAACGCTAACGTGTTCGATGGTTCGGGACGCGAGCCGTTTCGAGGAACCGTGCATGTGCGCGCCAACCGAATCGTGAAGGTTAGCGATGGCCCCCGTCCGATGGATCATTCTCCAGAGGCGACCGTTGTCGATTGTGGCGGCGGGACACTCATGCCTGGCCTCATTGAACCCCATGGCCACCTGAGTTTTACCAACGGCCGAGCCGTGGAATTTACGTTCATGCCGGTCGAGGAGACCATGATGGCCACCATGCACCATGCCAAGCTGGCTCTCGACTGTGGGTACACGAGTGTTTTTTCGGCCGCCTCCGCCAAGCCGCGGATTGACGTGGTGCTCAAGCGCGAGATCGAGTCCGGTCGAATACCGGGGCCAAGGTATCTCGCGTGCAGCCCCGAGTTGACGGTTACAGGTGGGCTTGGTGACACAAATCAGATGCACCTGCCGCACAATCCGGGGACCACCTTTTCCTGGGTCGTCGATGGCAAGGACGAGATCCTTCGCGCGTGTCGAATGTTCGCGCGAGAAGGGGTCGATACATTGAAGGTGCATTTGTCCGGGGACTTGGGTGCGTCGAGCGCGCCGTCGGAGCAGACCCCGTTTTCAGACGAGGAACTTGCCGCCGTGGTTGAGGTTGCTCGATCACGCGAGCTTCGGATTGTTTGCCACGCACGCAGTGCAACCTCTGTCGTGAGGGCACTGCGCTACGGGATCAAAATTATCAATCACGCAAATTATATCGATAGCGAGGCCCTGGAAGCACTGGAGCGTGCAAAGGACAGCGTCGTTGTGATCCCGGCAATAGGCGTGACCCACTCCTTTGCGTACGCTGACGGACGATGGAATATTCCTCCTTCCCTTTCGCGGAAATTCCAAACCGAGCTCGAAGCGACGATCTCATCGGTCGAGAAAATGCGAAAGCGTGGTATTCGTGTTTTGCCTGGAGGCGACTACGGCTTCGTCTGCACACCCCACGGCGACTATGCGCGTGACCTCTGGCTTTTTGTAGAAGTGTTAGGCTTCACACCGCTGGAGACGCTGGTGGCGGCAACTCGTCACGCAGCCGTTGTTATGGGAATGTACGACGAAATCGGCGTGATAAAGGAGAACGCGCTCGCCGATCTGTTACTGATCGATGGAGATCCCCTTGACGACATTTCCATACTTCAAGATAGGGCGAAACTGTTGATGATCATGAAGGATGGCGAGCTTCACAAGGCTCCCCCGTCATCACGACTGAGATAGGGCAAAAAATGAACATTTTAGACGCTCCATCCAGCTGCCGAAGCTGCACGTTCTTGACGAAATGCTTCGGAAAGAATGACGAATCTGTCGCGCGGTCGACCGTACTGCCGAATGAATGGAAGACATACCCCCTGCAACTCGGGGACACGTTTGTTCGGGTACTGAGCCGTGGTGACAAGGGTCCGCCGATTGTGTTCGTCCATGGTCCGGGCGGTAGTGCTGACCGATGGGCTTTCAACCTTAACGCTTTTTATCAGGCCGGCTACCGTGCTCTTGCGTTAGATTTGCCCGGACATGGTCTCGCCTCGAAGACGCCTGAGGAGCCGTTTTCAGTTCCCGAGTATGCACGAGTCCTCGCCACCTTCTTAGACAAGCTAGCTGAGCCGGCAGTTCTCGTCGGGGCTTCGGTAGGCGCCCATATTGCTGCCTATTGCGCGACTCAAACGCCGGGTCGAGTGAAAGCGCTTGTGCTCGTGAGCGGTGGCGGCGCCATTCCCTTGGGCTCCGAACACCGTGAGCGGTTGCGACGGATCATGACGTATCGATCGCGAGAGGGCGGGCTGGAAAGGCTCCGGCGTTGTTTGTTTGACCCTCGCCTCGCGGCTGGCGACATTGTAGAGCAAGAGTTTAGGCTCAATACCTCTCCGGGCGCGAAGGAATGCCTGCATGCTTTTGGAGATTACATCGCAGAAGAGATCGACAGTGATGTGGTGGGAGTGAGGCTGCAAGAGCTGGCCACGCAAATTCCCTGTCTTGTCGTATGGGGCGCGGACGACAAAGTACTGCCGAGTACATTTGGCAATGCAATGCAAGCCGCTATTGGAGGGGCTTCACAATTCATCGCAATCAAGAACACCGGCCATGCTCCTTATTTCGAAAGACCCTGGGAGTTCAATCAGACATTGTTGCGCTTCCTTGGAACACCAAAGAACAAGCATGAAACTTCTGATCAGGAGATGCACCGAGAGAGTTTCAGCTAACGTCCTGCAGGGCTAGCCTGCACATCTCATAGGGTGTAGCAACGTCGTGAGGGTAGCGCTAAGTCGTGACGTCCGGTACTAACGCCGAATCTAACTCAGCTTGAATAGATTGATACCACGACTTACTTCCTCTGCATTGCGAACTCCCGTGCTCTAGAAAGGGGCCACCCAGAGCGAGACATGCATGCAGACCTACACCGTTTCACAAGCATGCCGGTAAACAATTCGCTGCTTAGTTTGCGCCACTCGATAAATATCAATCTCGGATCGATATCCTCGGTATACCCGACGCTGCCGCGCAGCAATCCATCGGGCCTGGATCGATTCCCGGACGCCGGATCGGACATGTCAGGAAAAACCGGCATTGCGGAGAATCCGGCGCACCTTCTTCGGGGAAATGGAGAGCCGCTCAGCCACCCTGGATATCTTTCTATCTTCGCGCAACCAGACTTTAGGGATAACGATCTCGGCAAACTCTTCAGTAACTTGCTGAAATGTCTTTTCTCCCAGTATCCCCTCGGACCATCCGCGAAGCGTATCGTTGATGCCGGATGCCTGCATAATGTGCGATTTCAGCGCAGCCAAGTCATCAATGAGATGATCGTTCTCGCCCGCTCCAATTAGGTCAGTCGCTTCGCTTGCGCAGCGCTTTGCCAAATCCCATTCCTGGAAGAATTCGTTCGCTGCCGTCATCCCTCGTGCGATGTATGCAGCCGCAAGCAGTCGTCGATTTTGCGTGTGCTTCGCCAACTCCAAAGCTTCTTCACTGAATTGTTTCGCATGGCTCGCGTGCAGCGCGATATCCACATCTTCACCAAGTTGCTCTTCGATCCTGGCGTTCTCCGTTGCCGATTGCAAAACACGCGCCCGGGCCATGAGAATCTGGTCATTCTTCTCGTGCCCGAGTCGATATGCCTCCAGTGCCTCACGGCTGGCGCGATCGATATCGCCTCCATCAAGATGGAGAGATCCAGAGTTGACGATGACTGCCCCAAGCCCTCCGCAGTGGCCATGAATGGCATAAATCTCGCGTGCTCGCCGCAACTGTTGAATTGCCTCGTCGCAGAGTTGCTGATAACGGGCGCGCAGGCCGGCCGGAGTGTTTGGGCCTTGCGCGGGCTCGTTGCCCTTTCCCGCCGAATGATGCGTCAGCGCTCGCGAGTCTATTCGCTTTTTCAACTGCAAGGCGAGAAGCCTTTTCACATAGGCAGCATTCACAAGCGTCCTGGCGAGATTTCGATGGTTTGGATTTCCCGACGAATAAATTGCGATCGCAGAATCGAAATGTTCGAGCGCTTTGGCGTACTCTCCAGACCGGCGCACGATGCGGCCCCGTGCTGACCAGAGATTGCCTAGGGCTAGATAATGATCCGTGTCTTTAAGCGTGGCCTCCGCGTGGGTTAGCAATCGCAGAGCTTCTTTCTTCAAACCCTTTTGGAATAGAAGCCAGCCTTCGTGAATCTGAATAACTGAGGTTAGCATCGCGTTCTCACGAACTCGTTGCGAAATTTCGCGCGCGTGCACGATTTCCTTGAGCGCTATTTCGTACTCACCCTTCTTTCTGTGAGCCCGTCCTTTCCAGAAATGGGCGAGCGTCGCAAGATGGTCGTCTGGCGTCCCAGGCCCGGCTTTCAACACAAAATCGAGAATCTCGATTGCCGTGTCCACCTCCTCGGCAGAGAGTGCCCGAAACCCCTCAACCATGCGCAGCCGCAGGTAGTCGTCCACTGGGAGCTTACGTTGGCATTCGTGGGGAAATCTCAGAAGGAGCGAATCCAAAAGATGATGGTCCCGGTACCCTGCATCTACCCATTGTGCAATTAAGAAAAGTACCTCGATCGCATGAGAATGACTCGGAAGCAATTTCGTCCAACTTCCTTCCGATTGATCGAGCAATGCTATGCCTTCGGAGACGCGCCGCAGCTTGAGCGCGCGACCCAGATCCTTGATAAACTGCGGTCCAATTGTCATAATCCCGCCAATCCCTCAGGCAATCCAATTCGGTCGGCAAACGGCACTGAGAATGGAACCTCTTGGGTCCGAATAAAGGCCGTCTGTAGCCGATAGGTGTTACTTAAGCTAATTCAATCAAGGACCGCCGTTCCCATCCCTCCTGGATTTTCACCCACCAGCGGCGTCTTTGTCCACCGGTCCGAATCGGACGAGTCCCTCTTGTTCTTGACAGCGGCGTGAGTTCTACTCGGATTACTGGCCGTGATTGCGCCAGAGCAACCTGTCTCGAAAGAATGGAACATGGATTTGACCGCTGTCCAGCCGTACGATTGGAATTTACACCGCGCTCGAATGGGCAAATCGATATTTAGGAAACTGGAGATGTTAATTGCCTGAGCGCAAGATTCTGGGAATTCGAAAGGAAATACATCCTGTGAACGCAATGGTACAAGCCGAGAACTCTACAGCATCCAGCCGAAGCGCGGAAAGCGAAATGCCCCCGCTGAATCTTGACCGGGCTGCTTGCCTTCGAACCGTTCCTGGCCGGATTCTCCTATTGGGCGCACCGGGCGTGGGCAAGGGATCCCAGGCCAAAGAGCTGGAGAAACTGTGGGGAATTCCGCACATCTCCACCGGCGACCTGCTGCGCGCCCATATTCGCCAAGGTACTGCGCTGGGCCGCATGGCCAAAGAAATTATCGGACGAGGGGAGCTGGTTCCTGACTCGCTCGTTGAGGAGCTAGTGGTGGCGCGACTACAGGACCCTGACGCGGCTGATGGCTGTATTTTGGATGGATTCCCACGCACACTTGACCAGGCAATCTGGCTGGATGAATGCCTCTCCGCCCTGGCAGACGGACTCCCGATTGTTGCTCTCGTGATTCGTGTGGCTCACAAGCAACTTCTGCGTCGTGTGACCGGGCGCAGGAACTGCCCTATCTGCCAGTCCATTTACAACGTCCACACAAATCCGCCGCAACTGGATGGATTCTGCAATGTTGAGGGCGCGCCCCTTGTGCAGCGAACCGATGATACGGAGAACGTCTTCAAAGAACGAATGTATGCTTACGAAACGCTGACCGCGCAAGTTGTAGAGTACTACCGAGTCAGGGGGCGACTCGTGGAAGTGGATGGAGACCGTTCATTTGAAGAAGTCACGACCTCAATTTCTGCCGGCGTCGATCGGCTGCGTCAGTAGCGTAATCGATAATCGTGCGATGCGCACCTAAGCACTTCTACGAAATTCGCTTCCAAACATTGCGGTAACCACATCGCCGCATTCCCACCGCCCGCAAGCTGATAACCTCGCCAGCGTCCCATTGGCTTAAAGTTGCACGGTTCCCCAGCTGCCACGGGTTGTGAGATCCAAGCGGCTCTTAGGCGTTAAGATATCGAATCTCCCATTAAATATCCGTTCGGATCCAGTTTTACGAAGCTTAGCTTTCCAAATCAAGAGATAGGCGCAGCATAACAGTTAATGGGTGCGCCGTACCACTAACGTCTAAGTTCGAGAGAGAGGCTGTCTCTCGCCAAAACTCCATCCGGGCGTGAACAGGACGCATTGCCCTGACTTGCATGCCGCTTCGGAGCGTAAGATGGACGGGTCAACTTTATCTTGGGCCGCGACTCACTGCGATCCCTCGAATCAGGAGCGCCATTATGAAGAAGATGTCTGACCTACAAGACAACAGAAACATTGAGCCGCCGTCCCCGGGTCGCCGCACCTTCGTAAAAGGCATAGCCGCCATCGGAGCCGGAGTCGCCACCTTCCCTCTCATGACCACCCCTGCTGAAGCGAAGACTCTGGCCGCGGCCGATAATCCAAATCCTTCGCAATCGAACGGAGCCGAGGTCGCGCTTCAAACACCCAAGACCTTCCAGGGCGACAAAATCGACTGGCATGGATTCGACCGTTACGACTTTGTGATGGATATGCAGACCTTGGCGATTACACCTTTCAAGG
Source organism: Occallatibacter sp. (assembly GCA_049793195.1). Classification (GTDB taxonomy): domain Bacteria; phylum Acidobacteriota; class Terriglobia; order Terriglobales; family Acidobacteriaceae; genus Telmatobacter. Next base: position 14,090 of record JBARBP010000167.1, read on the forward strand.
CGCTTGCTGGCGAAGAGTCCGGCAGTCTCGGGACCTCGGCTCAAGGACAGCTTCGCTGTGTTGTCGTTGTGCCCAGGCAAGCGGCTCCCGGCAACCCCTGGTCATGGCGCGGCGTTTACTGGAATCACCAGCCCCAGGCCGAAGTCGAATTGCTCAAGCGCGGCTTTCATATCGTCTACATCTCGGTCGATCCCACGCCAAAGTCATTAACCGAGTGGGATGCCTGGTACGCCTTCCTCACCGGCCAGTACGGCTTGTCAAAAAAGCCCGCGTTCATCGGCATGAGCCGCGGCGGCGAATTCGAATATCGATGGGGCACCGCCAATCCCGAAAAAATCTCGTGCATCTATGCCGACAATCCAGGAATGGACCGCGACGGCTTTCAGAGATTGGGCGACCTGGCGCGGGCCGATGTCCCCATCCTTCAAGTCTGCGGCACCATCGATCCCATCTTCGGCAAATTTGCTTCCGCCATCGATGCCATCTATCGGGAATTCGGCGGACGCATCTCGATGATGGTCAAGGAGGGCTACGCCCATCATCCACATAGCCTCCGCAACCCCAAGCCAATCGCTGACTTTATCGAGCAGAGCGTGCAGGCCGTCAGGGGCCCGGCACCGGAGTTCGTCGGCGACAGCTTTACAAGAACCTCCTACTACAGCATCGAGAATTTTTACCGCGATTACCCGGATGAAGATACCTACATCACATGCCGCGGCCCCCTGTTTTCCCCTTGCTACAACCGCTACGAGTTCCGCGTGAGCGGCGCGTCCATGTCCGCCACGGTCATCGTGCCGAACACCGTGGCAGCGGGCATGCCCTGGGTCTATCGCGCGGGTTTTGTGTTCCGCGACGCAAAGGTCGATCAGGAACTTCTGGCCAAGGGATTTCACATCGTCACCGCCCCTGTAACCACCAACGCCGACGGCCCCCTGATGAAAGATTGGGACGCGGCTTATGAATACCTTGTCGCGCACGGATTTGCGAAGAAGCCCGTGATCGAAGGCGCGGGAGGCGGCGCCGGAGAAATGTACGAATGGGCCATAGAAAACCCTGACAAAGTATCCTGCGTTTACGCTGAGAATCCGCGCATGCGCAGCGCTCTGGCGAAAACTCAACCGCTCGACAATCTCGCCCCGCTCGCCAAAGCCAAGGTGCCTCTCCTCCACATTTGCGGCAGTCTCGACCCGTGGTTCAAGGACAATACGCTCGAGGTCGAAAAGCGATACAAGCAACTCGGTGGCAAGATCGAAGTCATCGTCAAGCGGGGTGTTGGACATTATCCGCTTGGACCCGATGAACCGGCCCCGGTCGTGGACTTTATCGTCCGCGCCGCGACACACGGATGACTTCCGCAGTCACCCTGAAATTACTCTTGAGGCGAACTGCCTTATCGCAAGCCTCCGCGGTTGCATCTGCAAAGCCTCGCCCTATGCCACTTATAGTCATTAACTGGAGCCGCCTTCCCTTTTAGTCTCATCTTTGAGTGTCCGATTCCTTTCAAGTCAATCTACAACGTCAAGAGACCAATTCAAGCCAGCCAGGTTGTTTCAAGTGAATAACCCTTCGACGTTGGCCTCAGCCCAAAGCAATAAGTATTGTGGTGGCGAATGTTGACGTAGATATCCGAACAGGACATCTCCTCTTGGATTCTGGACGACAGTCCATTCGGCTCATTTACTAGATCGAATGGTTTCAAGAATCAGGACCGGGCGAGGATCCAGAGGAATCAGCGCTTTGTCTCGCCAAGGCCATCAGGCGTGTCATTGCAGGATAGGGCTTGTCCTGTAGGTGCACCATTAGCGTTTCAATAACCGGAGTGTCATCGTCGATCTGTAGATAATTAACGCCCTCTCGCTTCAAGGCAACCATAGATTCCGGAACTAATGCGACTCCCATTCCAACGCAGACAAAGCCTATGGCCGTTTGAAATTGATTAGTCTCCTGAGCCACTTTCGGTGACAGTCCCGCTTTATAGCAGGTCTGAAAGATTGAGTCGTATAACCCCGGGCTGATAGTGCGCGGAATTGTAATGAACTGCTCGCCCTCCAGCTCAATCAGCCTTGCTCGTTCCTGGTTTGCCATTGGATGATGATCCGGGACCGCAAGTACAAGGCGCTCCCTATGGATGCACTCAGCTACGAGGGAGTCCGATTGCAACCTTCCGTAGCAAAATCCAACATCGAGCCTCCGGTCATGGAATGCCTTTTCTTGAAGCGGCGTCACCAATTCTGACAGTTGCAGGCTCACCATCGGCATACTGGCTCGCAGTTGACGGAGGATCATGGGGACAACCCCATATGCCATTGCCGGAGCCATGCTAACCCTGAGAGTTCCAATCTCTCCACGGCTTGCTCGGTGTACCACCTCGGCAGCTTCCGATACATCCAACAAAATCTTGCGCGCTTCTTCCAGGAATGCCGTCCCGGCCACTGTCAGGCGTACCTCTCGGCCTCGGCTTCGCTCCAGTAGGCGAGTTCCAAGCTCATCTTCGAGTTGGTTAATCTGCTCGCTCAGCGGCGGTTGAGAGATATGCAGTTGTTCGGCAGCTCTTCGAAAATGGAGCTGTTCTGCGACCGCGACGAAGTACCTCAAATGCCGCAATTCCATGACTGATTATAGAACGGCGATGAAACCGGGCAGCGCTAAACAATGACGTTAGTTAGATTTGGCGCTCGAATTGATCTGAAAGGAATATCAGACGATAGCAACAAGATATTAGACGCAGTCAGGAGTTAGAAGGTATAAACACAGTATTTCTTTAGAACCTACCTCCAGGCGAGTCAATTTGCAGGCCAGAATGAACACGCAAGCAACCAACCTCGACTTTGCCGGAGGAGCGAATGCATATCGCAACGGGCGGGCATTTCCCCTGCATTCTGCTTCAGACGCGCCTTCCAAAAACTGGGTTGCCATAGACAAAGATCTCGGGACGCCAAATCTGGGTGATCTCGTCATACGGAAGCCTCTAATCGCTCACGGCCAGGACGACATTCAGAAAGGGAACCTTGAATAAGCTTTGGCCCAATCCCAACGCTGCGCTCGCCGACTTACTTGAAGACGGCATGACGCTTGCTGTCGGCGGCTTCGGACTCTGCGGAATTCCCGATAATCTCATTCTCGCTTTGCGTGCGCTGGGTAGGAAGAACCTGGTGATTGTCAGCAATAACGCGGGCGTCGACGACTGGGGTCTTGGCTTGCTGCTCCAGGAGCACCAGATCCGCAAGATGGTCTCCAGTTACATAGGCGAAAATTGTGAATTCGAAAGACAATACCTTGCCGGTGAACTTGAGCTCGAACTCTGCCCCCAGGGCACCCTTGCGGAAAGACTCCGCGCCGGCGGAGCCGGTATCCCTGCTTTCTATACACCCACAGGCGTCGGCACTCTGGTCGCAGACGGCAAGGATCATCGTGACTTCGATGGTCGAACTTACATCCTTGAACGCGGTATCCAAGCCGATATCTCGCTCGTGAAGGCCTGGAAGGCCGACACCGCCGGTAACCTCGTCTATCGCAAGACCGCGCGTAACTTCAACCCGGAGGTGGCGGCATGCGGAGCAGTCGCAATCGCCGAGGTCGAAGAACTCGTGGGCGTCGGTGAGATCGATCCCGATCAAGTGCATACTCCCGGCATTTACATCGATCGCATCGTGCACTGCCCTGGCCACCTGAAGCGCATTGAACGCAGAATTGTGCGAGGTACAAACTGATGTCCTGGTCTCTCAAGCAAATGGCTGAGCGGGCGGCTCAGGAGCTGCAAGACGGCGACTACGTGAATTTAGGAATTGGCATGCCCACCATGGTTGCTGCTTACACCCCGCCAGGGATCACAGTTACATTGCAATCGGAAAACGGACTGCTCGGCATCGGCGACTTTCCAGAGGAAGACCAGGTCGATGCAGATCTTGTCAATGCGGGGAAACAAACCGTCACTGCCAATCCTGGGGCTAGTTTCGTTTCAAGCGCCGAGTCTTTCGCCATGATTCGTGGGGGGCACATCGATCTTGCCATTCTCGGTGCGATGCAGGTCTCGGAATGCGGCGATCTGGCGAATTGGATGATTCCAGGCCAGCTGGTCAAAGGCATGGGAGGAGCAATGGATTTAGTCGCTGGCGTCCGGCGCGTAGTTGTCCTCATGCAGCACGCCGCAAAATCCGGGCAGCCCAAGATCGTAAAGACCTGTTCCTTGCCGTTGACTGGAGCCCGCGTCGTCCAGCGCATAATCACCGACCTTTGCGTGCTCGATGTCACTCCGGATGGTCTGCGGCTGCGAGAACTTGCACCCGGCGTTTCGGTGGATGATGTGCAATCGAAAACCGAACCGACAATTCTCATTCCTTCTGAAGTTGCTCTCTGAACCCCGTCATCGTTTCTGCAAAGCGCACAAAACCGCGTGGCATACCTCACTCTCAATTCATCTTCAAATTCAACAAGGGATTCATGCGGCGACAACTCAGGCTGCCAGATTGTTGCCATGATGCAGCCCGCCCAACCTTCGCGGCTTTCAGTGACCAGGTATGCGAAACTGTGAGCAACGCCAGATATGAAATCGGCAGACAAAAACGGCAAAGCGGCTGGCATTCGCGAGATCGCCGAAGCCCTAGGTACATCGATCGGCACGGTGGATCGCGCCCTGCATGCACGAAGCGGCGTAAGCGCTCGTACAAAGGAGCGGGTGCTGCGCCTGGCCCATCAACTCGGCTACAAGCCCAACATCGCCGCAAGGTCGCTTAAGCTCAACCGCAAAGTTCGAATCGCCGCTGTATTCCCTCGCGAAATAGCAGCTTTCTTCGGTCCTCTGCGGGCAGGAATTCAAACAGCCGCGGATGAAGCCATCGGAATGCAGCTTACACTCGATTTTATCGACTATCCACGCCTTGGTTCAGGCGATATTGCAGCCCTCAAGAGAACCGCGTCGAAGAAATACGACGGAATACTCTTCACCCCCGGACGCCCCAGCGAATTGGCCGGGGTTATTCGCCGCATCGTCGGGCAAGGGATTCCAATGCTTTGCGTCGCCAGCGATGCACCAGACAGCGGCTGCATTTCCTCAGTCATGGTGGATGCATACATCAGTGGCGCGCTCGCAGCGGAACTGCTGTCGCACAAACTGCAGACTCCGTCCCGCGTCGCAACCATTACCGGCGATTTGGCCACCTTCGATCACGCAGAGAAGCTTCGAGGTTTTGCAGCATCTCTCGCAGTGCTTGCTCCCCATCTGACCCTTCTTCCCGCCGTCGAATCCCACGAAAGCGTCGAGGATGCCTACCGCCAATCCATCGCGCTGCTGAAGTCCAAAAAGCGCCCCGATGCAATTTACATCAGCACGGCAAACAGTCTTCCGGTATTCCGCGCGCTTGAAGAACTGAAGCTTCTCGGCCGCGTGCAGGTGATTGCGACTGATCTTTTTCCAGAGTTGGTACCGCTTGTGGAATCCGGAAAGGTTCTGGCCACGCTCTATCAGCGCCCGGAAGCGCAGGGCAAAACTGCGTTCGAAACGCTCATCGCTCATCTGTCAGACAAGAGCAAACCCGTCAAAAGTCACCGTTTTGCCCCGCACATCATTCTCCGCAGCAATCTTTCACTCTTTGTTAACAGGCTTACAAGCTCAGTAGAAAATTTCGCGGGGTAGCTGCCTATAATTTGGCCGGCTCGAATCGAATTGCGCTACCGCCTCCGGCCTCGAGGTTGATTGTGATGATGTGGCTGCTTCGCGCACGCTACTGTCGCATGGCCGCATGCTTAGAATTCTCTGCGGCGTCAATCGCGGCGGGTGCCCGGTGCTTGACAATCGCAGCGAGCAACTCCTACAGTGACAAATACGGTAACGTACACGGTCAGCAGAATGCCGCCCGACTTATCACGCCGTATCCGCATTCCGCCTCGACCGTGAAAAGGACCTCTTGTGGCGGATGCAGTGGACACAATGAACCCAGCGAGTCAGCCGCCGGCCACTTTACCCAAACTCGAATTGCCACCTCCTCCCGCCGGGGAACAGGGCTCCGTCAAAGTCTGGCGCGCCCCTGTCTCCATGCTCACTTACATGCCGGCCGCCCCCGACCCCAATCCTCTGTTCCTCGAGAAACGTGTCTATCAGGGCAGCAGCGGCCGTGTCTATCCCTTGCCCGTTATCGATTACGTTGAACGAACTGCTCATCTCCGCTCTTGGGACGCCATCCACATCGAAAACGAATTCCTTCGTCTGATGATCTTGCCTGACCTCGGCGGTCGCATTCATGTCGGTGTCGATAAACGCACCGGCTACGATTTCTTCTATCGCCAGAATGTCATCAAACCGGCACTGGTCGGCCTCGCCGGCCCCTGGATCTCCGGTGGCGTTGAGTTCAACTGGCCTCAGCATCATCGCCCGGCGACATTCATGCCTGTCGAAACAGCAATTGAACGCGCGTCTGACGGTTCGATTACGATCTGGTGCAGCGACCACGATCCGATGGCCCGCATGAAAGGCATGCACGGCATTTGCCTTCATCCAGACAAGGCCTACGTCGAGCTCAAAGTTCGCCTCTACAACCGGACTCCCCACACCCAGACGTTTCTGTGGTGGGCCAATGTGGCAACCCATGTCCACGAGCAATACCAGTCCTTCTTCCCTAAAGACGTTCGTTACGTGGCCGACCACGCCAAGCGCGCCGTCACGGAATACCCCCGCAGCCAGGGGCTCTACTACGGCATCGACTATGGCGAGCGCGCTCGCACGGGCGTGCCTCCCGAAGAAATGCCTGGCCGGTTCGTGCCCGACGGATCCTACCCTCCAAACGACCTCGGCTGGTATGCCAACATCCCCGTCCCTACCAGCTATATGATCGTCGGTTCTCGCGGTGACTTCTTCGGTGGCTACGACCATCGCCGCCGCGCTGGCACCGTCGCCTACGCAAACCACCACATCGCTCCCGGCAAGAAACAATGGACGTGGGGCAACCACGAATTCGGCTACGCCTGGGACCGGAGCCTCACTGACAACGACGGACCCTACGTAGAGCTCATGTCCGGAGTCTATACCGACAATCAACCGGACTTCTCCTTCCTCGCGCCCGGCGAGACGAAGACCTTCAGCCAATATTGGTACCCCATCGGCGACATCGGTGTTCCCGACGTCGCTAATTTGCAGGCAGCTCTCCGCGCCGAGAGCTCAGACGGACTCGTGACCCTCCATCTTCAGGTCACAGAAAATCTCACTGATGCGCGTCTCACCGTTCGCATCGGTGAATCCGAAGTCGCACACTGGACGGGGAGGCTCACCATTGATGACCCGCTTCATCTTCAACTCCCTACCAACGGCGCCACCGGCCGTCTCGAGGTCACGCTCACAGAAGGCGAACGGCTAGTGCTCCGCTATGCGCCGGACGAAATCGCGCCCGTACCGTCTCCCACCGTTGCCACCGAGCCGCCTTTGCCCGAAGACGTGGCCAGCAACGACGAACTCTTTCTCAACGGCCTCCATCTCGAACAATATCGCCATCCAACTCGATCGCCGGAGATCTACTGGCGCGAGGCTATCAGGCGCGATCCCGGCGACTGCCGCTGTAATCTTGCCCTGGGACGTTGGCATCTGAACCGCGGCGAATTCCCTCAAGCCGAGAAACATCTTCTCGCCTCCATCGCCCGCCTCACCGCGCGCAACCCCAATCCGCCCGACGGTGAGCCGCACTACACTCTCGGCTTGGTGCTCTGTTTTCAGGGACGCCAAGATGAAGCCTACGACGTCTTCTATAAGAGCACGTGGAACGCCGCATGGCGCGCTTCCGCTTATCACCGCCTTGCCGAAATCGACTGCACTCGCGCCGACTGGACGGCCGCCCTCGATCATCTCGACCGCTCCCTGCGCGCCGAGGCCGAAAGCCTCAACACTCGCAATCTCCGCACCCTTGTGCTACGCCGTCTCGGCCGCACCGCGGAGGCCCAGGCCTTCCTTGAGCAAACCCGCGCGCTTGACCCTCTTGATATCTTCAGTCGCTGGCTGGCCACGAATGCACCGCCCCAGGACGGCCAGCTACTGCTCGATCTCGCCTTCGACCTCGTGCGTGCCGGCTTCCTGGACGAAGCACTGTCGATGCTCACCGCGACCAACCGGGCCACAACCGCCGGCGTCGAGCCCGTGCTGCTCTATCTGCAGGCAGACATCCTCCATCGTCTCGGCCGCCTCACCGAAAGTGCTGACCTCCGCGAGCGCGCACGCCATGCTGATCCCGCTTACGTCTTCCCCAGCCGCCTTGAAGAACTCGTTCTGCTCAGCAAAGCGGTCCAGGCGGATCCAGGCGATCCCCATGCACCCTACTATCTCGGGAACCTCTTATATGACCGCCGCCGCTACGCCGAAGCCATCTTAATGTGGGAGCGCGCCGTTGCGCTTGAACCCTCCTTCGCCACTCCCTGGCGCAATCTCGGCATCGGGTATTTCAATGTGCTGCACGACAGCGCTCGCGCTCTCCAGGCCTTTGCCAAAGCCCGCGCGACCGCGCCTCACGATGCCCGCATCCTTTACGAATACGACCAACTCCTGAAGCGCACCGGCCATGCCCTCCCCGAGCGGCTGGCCGGTCTCGAAGCCAATCCAGAGCTTGTTCAAAAGCGCGATGACCTCTCCATCGAGCTCGCCTCGCTCTACAACACCCTCGATCAGCCCCAGCGGGCTCTCGACTTGCTCCTCAGCCGCCAATTCCAGCCCTGGGAAGGCGGCGAGGGACTTGTGCTCTCTCAATTCATTCGTGCCCATGTTCTGCTTGCCTATCGTTCTCTACAATGCGGAAAGCCAATGCATGCCGTAGCCACCCTTCTTGCTGCATCCGATCCGCCTGAGAGTCTCAGCGAAGCCAAACACCTTCTGATAAACCTCTGCATGATCGGCTACTGGCTCGGCGTGGCGCATCACGATGCCGGCAATCGCCGGGAAGCCGATCGTCACTGGATGCGCGCCGCCCGCCAGAAAACCGACTTCCAGCAGATGAGGGCACAGACGGTCTCCGAAAACACTTACTGGAGCGCCTCGGCCTTGCTCAGCCTCGGCCAGGAAAAAGAAGCTCACGACGCCTTCCGGGCAATCCTGGACTACTCTGCCGACCTCCAACGAAAGACGCCGAAGATCGACTACTTCGCTACCTCGCATCCTGACATGCTCCTCTTTGACGAAGACCTTGCCCGCCGCCAGACGGTCACCGCTCGCTTCCTCGAGGCGCAGGCGCGGTTCGGCCTTCGAGAAGAGGCCAAGGGACTTCGCCTGCTCGAAGAAGTTCTCGCCATGGACAACGCCCATACTGGCGCCATCGATCTGTTGCGGTTTCACAAGAGGTAGCGATGCACGGTTCATTGCCCCCCGCCACTCCGCAGTCTTCGCCGATCTCGCCCCAACACGACATCTATGTCTGGGGCATCGCCCTTGCCGCTGCCTTGGGCGGCCTGCTCTTCGGCTATGACTGGGTCGTAATCGGCGGCGCCCGGCAATTCTATGAGGTCTACTTTCACCTCACCTCTGCCGGCCTCGTCGGCTGGGCCAACAGTTGCGCCCTCGTTGGATGCCTGCTCGGATCACTCTCCGCAGGATCCTTGGCCGACCGCTATGGCCGCCGCCGCGTTCTCCTAGTCGCCGCCGTGCTGTTCGCCGTCTCCTCCGTGCTTACCGGTTGGGCCTGGTCCTTTTCCGCTTTCATCTTTTGGCGGATTCTAGGCGGCACCGCAATCGGTCTCAGTTCAAACGTCTCACCCCTCTACATCGCCGAGATCAGCCCTACCGCCCAGCGCGGACGCCTCGTCAGCCTCAACCAGTTCGCAATTGTCGTCGGCATCCTTCTAGCCCAGATCGTTAACTGGCGTATCGCTCGTCCTGTCCCTCCCACACTGTCCGCTCATTTGCTGCTTCAGACCTGGAACGTGCAGTTCGGCTGGCGATGGATGTTCACCGCAGTTGCCGCGCCTGCCCTTGTCTTCACCTGCGCCTCTCTCTTCATCCCCGAAAGTCCCCGCTGGCTCTGCGGCGTTGGTCGTGCCCGCGAAGCCGGCGCAGTTCTCGAACGCATAGGCGGTCCCAACTACGCCCGTGCTGAATTAGCAGGCATCGAATCCACGCAGCGCGCTGACGCCGCCCTGACTCAGTCCTCGTGGCGCGAGCTTTTGCTTCCCAAATTCCGCAAGATCCTCTTGGTCGGCATCGCCCTCGCCGTGCTCCAGCAGTGGACCGGCATCAATATCCTTTTTAACTACGCCGCCGAGGTCTATCGCAGCGCCGGTTACGGAGCCAACGATATCTTCCTCAACATCGTCATCACCGGCGCCATCAATCTGGTCTTCACCATGCTCGCAATGGTCCTTGTCGACCGTCTCGGCCGCCGGCTCATGATGCTTGCCGGTTGCATCGGCATCGGGGTTTCCCATCTCCTCTGCGCTTGGGCCTATCACGCCCAATGGCGGGGCGCAGCGGTCCTGGTCCTCACCCTGAGCGCGATTGCCTGCTATGCCCTCACCCTCGCACCCGTCACCTGGGTTCTGATCTCCGAGATATTTCCCAGCCGCATCCGTTCCCATGGCGTCTCCACAGCGGTCAGCGCCTTATGGCTCGCCTCTTTCCTGCTCACCTACACCTTCCCCCTCCTCAACCGGTTGGAAGGGACCGCCGGCGTCTTCCTCACCTATGGCGTCATCTGCCTGCTCGGCTTTTTCTTCGTCGCTGCCTTCGTCCCTGAGACCAAAGGACGCACCCTCGAACAAATCGGCGCCGGCGTCACCCAGCTTTAAAGACTCCGAACTTCTCCCTGGCTTCGGCGAAATCAAGTAATTAGTCTCCCGTCCTTGCGCCAGAACACGAGTTCTTTGTGAAGGATGCGCCATCCGCCAACCCCAGCGCTGCGCCGTCCCCTCTATTGCCGGGTTTGACAGTTGTCGATTTACTGCCATATACCTTACTTAAGCTTCCCTTGTGACGTGGGTACGTAGAGCAGCCTGGCGCTGCGGATCGCCTTTTCCATGCGATTCAATGCCCCGCGCATGCGTACATGCACGCGCAGGGATGAGTCAGAAAGAGGTGACCCATGAGTTTATCGCGCAGACGTTTTGTCCAGCTTGCAGGCGCAGGAACCGGCCTTTTGATGCAGGCACAGCTTCTCAAAGCGCAACAGACAGCGGCAACAGCTGCGGCTGCGGGTAAAGCTCCATCCGGCCCCTCGAAGGTCGCCTTGGTTCACGGCGACGACCGGCGTAAGAACGTGCTGCAGGCGCTTGAGAGTATCGATGACCAGATCCAGCCCGGGCTGCGCCAAAAGAAGTACGTTGTCATCAAGCCCAACAACGTCTCCGCAGACAACCAGTTGGCGGCAACGCATGTGGATGCGTTGCATGGCATACTCGACTATCTTGAGCCGCGATTCCACGGGCCGGTGATCATTGCTGAATCCGCCGCCGACGACACCTTGGATGGCTTTGAGAATTTTAAATACAACCAGATGGCCGCGGAACGGAAGGCACAGCAAGTAAGGCTGGTCGATCTCAATCGCGACGGCAGATTCGAAACCATCGAACTGCTTGACCGCGATCTGCACATCACGCCCGTACGCCTCGCGGCAATGGTCCTCGATCCGGATGCATACGTGATTAGCAGCGCAATGCTCAAGACCCACAACACGGTGGTGGCAACCCTGTCAGTCAAGAACATGGTCTTGGGCTCGCCCCTCCACAGTGTTCGCGGCGAAGCTGAGTGGAACGACAAGAGAAAGTATCACGTCGGTCTTCGCCAGACCCACTACAACATGCTGGTCACTGCGCAAAAGTTGCATCCAAACTGGGGCCTTGCACTCATCGACGGGTTTGAAGGAATGGAAGGGAATGGGCCCGGTGACGGCACGCCTGTCCATTCTCACCTCACCATCGCTTCCACTGACTTTATTGCGGCTGACCGCGTCGGCATTGAGGTCATGGGGATTAATCCGGCGTGGGTCGGCTACCTCAACTATTGCGCGCAGGCCGGCCTCGGCCAGTTTGACCTGTCGAAGATCGAAGTCAAGGGAGCATCAATCGCCTCGGTACAAAAGAAATACCAGCTTCACCCGGATATTGAGCGTGAGTTGAAATGGATGGGGCCGATGGACGAACTGCCGCAAAATCTTGGCAGCTTGCCATATCCATATGACACTCTTGACCGCGTGAACGCATAATTCATTTGAGAGAAACTCCCCCGGGTAACTCCGGGGCGTCATCCCTTTAAGTCGTCACAGCACTGCAGGTGCCGATCTTCCCTGCGTCCTTTGCAGGAAATGTGAGAGGCGAGCAATCCTCCTGGCGGGGCCGTGCATCACGCCATGCCCTGCGTCCTACTGCTTCGTTTGAATCAGCACCGCGCTCAGAGCCGGAACAAAGCAGTTGATCTGCGTTCCGCTGGAGGAAAGACTGTACGGCGCTCCGGGAGTGAAATCCCCATTCGCAGCTATCGAGGCGCCCTGAATCGTCACGCCGGATGTCGCTGTCAGGCTGGGCCCAGCGGCCCCTGAAGAAAGCTGACTCATTGTCATCAGCGAAGAGGACTGAACTGTCTGCGGCAATGAAACTGTCAGCTGAAGATTCTGCGTCGTGTCCTTGTTGACGATCACTATCGACATACCGCCCGAGGCATCCTTTACTGCGTACGCCGTGGCATTCGTTGAACCTGCCGACAACGTCGTTTCGCAGACCGCACCCTGTCCGGCAAGCGTGAAGAGTGTTAACCCGTAAAACTCCGGCCGCGCTCCGATCACTGCGCCGTTGTTGTCGGCGATCGGTGTGTAGCTGTTTGTGCTGCCGCCGTGAAGATTGACGCCTGTAGCCCCACCCTGCGCGCAATTGAAGAGAAAATCAATCACCCAGAGAGCTGACGCATAGGAATTGCTTACCCCCGGGGCCCCTCCATTGAAGTACGAGTTGCATTCTCCAATCCGGAAGGGGACGCCCGTCGCCTGGCTGGCCGCGCTGAGCATTCCCAGGGCCTTCGGCAGGTTGGCATCCGGCGAAATCAGATTGGCAGCCGAGGACGCCGAAGAGTGCCCGTCTCCGCGGTAGTAGTGCTGCGTCGTCAGCGACAGGTTCTTGCGGGTCGCAGCTTGTGTGAACGGCACCGTCCAGGCAGCCACGTTGCTACCGGAGGCAGGTCCGGTAATCGGAACTCCTGGCGCTGCCACCTGGATGGCGCTCCGAAATTGGTTCCACAGCGCTTCAAACTGGGCCAGGGACCAGTTGCCCGCATAATAGCTTCCCGTGGCCCCGTACCCGTCGCACTCATTCCCTATTTCGATGCCAAGCAAGGACGAGCCAAGCTTTTGAGCCACATAGGCAACTTCAGCAGCGGCCAACTCCGGCGTTGTTGCACCCGTTGCCGCCCCTCCAAGGTTGATTCCATAAATGCACTGCCAACCCGCTTCTTTCAGGAAGCCGGCAAGAGCATCGACGTCTGCTGGAGCAATCTGCTTTGCAGTCCGGCCTGCGCCTTTCGGAGTCCACACGCACTGATCGACTGAGTTTCCCCCCACACGCAGCACGCCGGGACCAAGCAGCTCGAACAGGCCAACCAGATCTGCGTTGGCTGAGCCAAACAACGGCTCGCACATGGACGACTTCTCGTACGAGAGTCCGGCAAACCCCGAGCCGATGGTGCCGGCGCTATCCCCCGTCACGCTTAGCAGCGCCTGGGTGACAGGGCCGGTGGGCGCGGGCTGTCCACTGGTGGCCGCTTGCACGTTGACTGGGCTGGCTGACGCCATCTGTGACTTGTTGCAACCCGATAAAACCACGGTCGCGGAAAACGCGGCAATTCCCTTGAGCAGTTGCCGGCGGGAGAGTTCAATGGAGGGAGTAGAGGTGAGCATTGTGCCGATCGGAGCGATGGTTTCGCTATATCTAGTAGATCGGCGAATCGGTCTTACCTCAAGACCATTTGGTACCTATTAAACCCATTATCTTGTAACCACTTAGCGCGTTACCCGATTGGGAAAATCGCACCTGAATTTAATGGTTTTCTAATTCTCTTGCAGGGCATCGATCAGGTTGAGCCAGCCAGTTTGGGCTGGGCCATGAGTCGCGCGTCGAATGGCAATCCTGAACGCTTTCTGCTGGTAGGATCGAGAGTCCAAATCCGGCGAAGGGAGGCAGCCGCGCGGAACTCGCTGAGGACTCAGTAGTTTCGAGGCACGGCGAAGACGCTTCTAAATGCCATCTGCATCTGAATCGCGTCCCGCGCCACCCGGTAAACTCAAGCGCTTTCAAAAAAGCCGTTAAGCATACAGAAATGCTGCGCAAGCGCTCTGCCACTTTTGTGGTACTGTATGGTACCACTGTGGTACTGACGAGTACCAAGCAGTGCCCTAAGCTGTGGTTACTGCCGGGTCGACCGGCTGCCCGGTCAGGTTACTGGCGATCCGAGCCCCCCGTCCCTCCGTCGCCCGGAATCTGAAACTTTCATCCTTCAGGACTTGTTGCCATGCTTTCGAATGCCGAGCGGTCTCTAGATCCTTCTGACCTTGATGCTGAAAGCATTCGCGCGGCCAGCGATGCTCAAAGGGCGTTTCATGGCGCCCCGTCTCGCAATGGTCATGTGCCGCGCCAGGGAATTCGGCAGCGCGCGGGCTCGCTCTCTTCGCGCCCTTTCCTGCTTTCATCGTCTGGGGCTTGGGTCGTTTTGGATTTTTCGCTCATCCTGGCCGTGGCAGCTTTGACGCAAATCGGTTCTGGAAAAAGCCCTCTGCCCTTTCAGTCCGGCTATGCCTGGGTACTTGCCGGGCTCCCCTTCGCTCTTCTTGCTCTCGTGTTGGCCCATCTTTCCGGGTTGTATCGAAAGAAAGCGAACGGGTCCGTATTCATTGATTCCGCTCTGATCCTCCGAGCCGTCGTTCCTGCCGGGCTCGCGCTCTTTGGTCTGCAGAAACTCTGGGGGGTTGCTGCCCTCCCTTTTGACTTGATCGCCCGCGAGGTCGTCCTTTCGGGAGCCGCTCTGTTCCTCGTCCGCGTGCTTTGGCGGCAGCGAAGGGATCGTCTCTATCGGCGCGATATCGCATTGCGAAATTTCCTCATCGTAGGCGCCGACGAGATTGGCCAGAACGTGCGCTCTTATCTCACATCTCTGCGTTACAGCGGATACCGTTTTCAAGGCTTCGTCGCAATGTGTGAGCCGACTGACAATCTGCTGAGCGTCAATGACGATGAACTCGTCGGCGAGATTCACGGCGTAGTCGAAATTGCGCGCAGTCGATTCGTCGATGAAATCATCTTCTCCAGGCGTCCTGCAACTCCCGGCGTCCTCAGCCGCGTCTTGCATCAGGCGCAAGCGATGGGCATTTCCATCCGCCTCATTCCTAGCCTTACTGAAACATTGGTCGACCGCACAGATGTCGAATTTGTCGGGGACTTGGCCACCATTGCGGTCTATCAGGTCAGGCAGCGCCCGGTTTCGCTCTTTGTCAAACGCGCAATTGACCTTGTCGTTGCATCTCTCGCATCCGTCGCGCTTCTCCCCCTTTTCGCCCTGATTGCCATCCTCATCAAGCTGCAATCACCGGGCCCGGTGTTTTACCTCAGCAAGCGGGTCGGTCACAAAGGAAGGGTCTTTACCTGCATCAAGTTCCGCACCATGGTCGATAATGCAGCCGCGTTGCAGGCGCAACTGGCCCACATGAACGAACGCGACAAGGTCGCCTTCAAGATCTCCAATGATCCTCGCGTCACCTCCCTGGGCGCGCTCCTTCGCAAGTACTCTCTCGATGAACTGCCGCAGCTCTGGAATGTCATTCGCGGCGACATGAGTCTCGTTGGGCCGCGCCCGCCCCTCGATTCTGAAGTCGCGCAATACGACACTGACCACCTGCGCCGTCTCGATGCCGTACCGGGAATCACAGGCCTTTGGCAGGTCGAGGCCCGTCAGGATCCCTCGTTTGATAAGTTCGTTTCTCTCGATAGTAATTACATCAATCACTGGTCTCTCCAACTGGACATGAGAATCCTGCTCCGTACTATCACAGCCGTGGTTCGCGGGACAGGCAGTTGAGTGACGCGCAAAGGATAAATCAGCAGTGACGATGTCAAACAAATTTCGCGGCAGAGAGAGCACCCTGAGGGTCGTCGCCGGCACCACCGCCGCCGTCGACTGGGCGCCCATGGAGCGTCTCGACATCGGCTCAATTGCCGTTGACCAATATTCCGAGACCGCCTTGGTCGATGAAATCCTGCATCACTCCCTCTTTGGCGACTCCACGCGACAACTGGTCACGGCCAACGCCCAATTCTATGTATTGGCCCAGAGATCCAGGCGCTTCCGTGAGTGCCTGCGCGATGCCGACTACATTTGCGCCGACGGTATGCCGATAGTCTGGGCATGCAACTCGCTTTACGGCGGCCGAGTTCGGCGAATTGCCGGTGTCAATTTGATCGAGAAACTCTGTCAGCGCGGTGCTGCGCACAGACTGAGCGTGTTCCTGCTCGGCGGCCGGCCGGGTGCGGCAAACTCGACCGCCGAAATTCTCAAGAGACGGCATCCAGGCATCCAGATCGCCGGCGTAAGTTGCCCGCCATTCGGCTTCGAAAGACGCGAAGCGACACTGCAACCTGTCCTCGACCATATCGCTGACGCAAAACCGAATGTTCTCTTTGTCGGTCTTGGAGCTCCCAAGCAGGAGTTTCTGATTCATCATCAAATCCGCTCCCTGCGCGTGCCTCTTGTCATCGGCATCGGAGGAAGTTTCGAAATCCTTTCTGGAAAACTGAAGCGCGCTCCAGCCTGGATGCAAACCAGCGGCCTCGAGTGGGCTTATCGTCTGTCGCAGGAGCCCGCCCGCTTATGGCGGCGCTATCTCATCGGCAACTCCGAGTTCCTTTGGCACATTGTGAAATCCAGGCTCACCAGTGTGTCCGCGAAAGAAGAAGGCATCGTGTTCGGTTCCTCAATGGGTTCGGCGCCTATCGTCATCGCCGGCGGCCACAGCAATAAATTGTCGAATTGAATACGGAGATGCAATGCAGACTGTTTGGTGGCAACTCGCTCGAATGAATTGATCGAGTTGTCGATGTAACGAGAAACCAGGTGATTCCAAAAAACTGTGCAGGTGATCTTATGGCTCAAAGCTCAATTTTCAACAAGATAATCCGTGGTCTATCCTTGCTCGCCATCGGCGGCGCTTCCCTGGCACTGGGCCAGGTCGGGCCGGCCGGGACATCGGGTTCGGGTCTTAACGCCTTTGTCTCTTTTGGCGGTCAAAAGACACACGTCATCAACTTCACTTACAACGCCCTGGGCGTCGACGGTGGCGTGTTCATCCAGCGTTCGCCGTGGCTCGGCGTTGAGGTTCGCGCCGCAACGTATCCTATGTTCGCGCGCTATCCGCAAACGCCCTTCACGGCGGGCTATCGCCTTGAAGTCCCCGTTCGCCGCATGTTTGTGACCTCTGCCTACGCCGGCGCAGGCATGTCCTACGCCGTGGATGCGGGGCCGCACTATGTGGCGCTTCCGGCTCAATGGGCGCCCTGCTGGCAAGTCAGCCAGAGCCTGGCCTTCGATACTGGGCGGCTAAGGTGGAAACTCGCCGAGGCAACATTTACTGACACCCACACCACCCTGAGGAACTTACCTGCTTTCTCGCTGACCACCGGTGTCGTCTATTCCATTTCAAGCAGTAGAAGGTAATTTTAACCAGACGCGTCCATTGGGCCATTATCAATATCACCGTCTAGCGGGAGAACGTTTTGAGTACATATGTCCAATCCACCTTCAATGCCGCGGGGCACCGGCGCAATCGCGAGCTGACCCTCGGGGATCTCTGGGATCTTTGTGTCCGCCGAAAAATTGTCATTCTGTTGCCTCTCGCCGCGATGGTGACTATTGCCATTCTTATTTGCGTCTTCAGCCAGCGGCGTTATCAGGCGACCGGCCAGCTTCAGGTTCAGAAAGAGTCTCTCGATGGACTCGGCTTGTCCAGCATGATCGGAGACAGTGCAGGCGCGACTGACGCTCTCGATGCAAACATCACCATTCAGACAGAAGCTTCCATCCTTCAGTCGGACACGCTGGCGCTCCGGGTCATCAACGATTTGAAGCTCGATTCCACTCCGGATTTCCAACCCCGCTTCAAGGTACTTGGCTGGATCTCGGGACTACTAAGCGCGTCCGGGCCGGGTGATCCCGTAAGTGCATCGCTTGAAGACTCACCCAGACGGCGCTCGCATGCGCTGCTGGTCTTTTCTAAAAATCTGAAAGTCAAGATTGTGCCGGGCACTCGGCTCATCACCGTCATGTACACCAACCCCGACCCAAAGGTGGCTGCGGATGTCGTCAATCACCTGATCGTTTCACTTGAAGACTTCGGCTTTCAGACCCGTTATGTCGCCACCTCTCAGGCTTCGGAATGGCTCGGCGGTCAACTTTCTGACTTGCGCAAAGAGAGTGAAGATCTCCAGGCGAAAGTAGCTCAACTGCAAAAGGACTCCGGTGTCTTCACGCTTGGAGAAGGCGTCGATGTAGACGGAAAATCGCAAGCGGGTACGGGAATCTACAGTAGTGTCCTCGACCGTTTGCAGCAGGCCACAGCCTCGCTCACCCAGGCGGAATCCAACCGCATCCTCAAGCGCGCTATTTACGAGGCCGCCAAATCCGGCAACCCCGAGCTCATCTCGGGTCTTGCTGGCAACTCCGGTTCTCCCGGCTTGTCTGCCGGGCTTGCCAGTTCTCTCTCGCTCATTCAGAATCTCCGCCTCCAACAGGCGACCCAGCAGGGGCAACTCGATGAGCTTTCGGCAAAGTTTGGGCCTGCATATCCAAAGCTCGACGAAATGCGCAGCAACATCGCTGCGCTCGACAAGGCAATCCACGATGAAGGTGTGCGCATCCAGGAGCGCGCCAATAACGACTATGTAGTTGCGCAGCAGGTTGAAGACGGAGCCCGCGGAATATTTAACCAGGAGAAGCAGGACGCCGACAGGCTAAACGATAAAGCCATCGAATATATGATCGTTCGGCAAGAGGCTGAACAAAGCCGCGGACTCTACGAGACCCTGCTTGGCCACTTGAAAGAAGCTGGAGTTCTTGAAGGGCTGCGCTCATCCAATGTCAGCGTCGTCGATCCGGCCAGAGTGCCGTCCAAGCCGGCCAAGCCAAATGTGCCGCTCTATCTTGCACTCTCAATGGTCGGCGGTTTATTTATTGGCGGCTGCAGCGCCATTGTCGTGGATATTCGCGACAACAAAATCCGTAATCTCAAGGAGTTTGAGGCCGAAGTTGGAAAAGAGGCCATTGGCGTCCTTCCCGTGTTTCATTCAGCTCGCCGCAAGATTCCGGCCAAGGCAGAGTCCAATGAAGCGCTCGCGGCTGGTGGTCGGCCGCGGGTGTTAGCCCTTGACGAACCTCAATCCTCCTACATCGAAGCACTTCGTGGATTACGTACCTCGCTTCTGCTCTCGCGCGGAGGAGCCCCACCCCAGGCGGTTCTCGTCACCAGCTCAATCGCCTCTGAGGGAAAAACAACCCTCTGCATTAACTTGGCGGTCCTGCTCGCCCAGCATGGCAAAAAGGTTCTGCTCATCGACGCCGATCTCCGCCGGCCAATGTTGAATAAGATTCTGCACAGGAGCTCGGGGCCCGGTCTCAGCTCCATACTCGCGGGCCACATCGAGCAGGACCCGTCGCTCGCTTTTATCGCGTTTGAGGAAGTCCCGGGACTGCGCATCCTCTGCGCTGGCCCAATACCTCCGTATCCCTCTGAGCTGTTGGGATCCAACCAAATGCGCATCCTCTTGCAGCAATGGAGAAGGGAGTTCGACTTCATTCTCTTCGACAGCGCTCCCATTCTTCCTGTCACCGATTCAGTAATCCTCAGCGGTCTTATGGACGCGAAGTTGCTCGTCGCACGTTTCGGCGCAACCGAACGGCAGTCGGTTGAGCGCAGCTACTCGCTTCTTTGCGGCGCTAACGGTGCTGATAAAAAAGTCAGCATCGTTGTCAACGCGGTAGAACAAAAAGACAATTCCTACTACGCGTATTACGGATACTCGGATTCCGTTTATCACCATTCCCGTTCCCGTTCCCACTCCCATTCCATCGAAGCGAGCGTCAAATGAAGCGTTCCATGTCTAACTCGACCCTTCCCATTGCCAGGCAGATTGCAATCCGTTGCTTCATGCTTTTATCTCTCGGATTATTACTGAGCGCCACTCCGCTGGCAGCTTCAGAAAGCCTCCTAATCGGCCCCGGCGATCAGTTGCACATCCAGGTCGCCGATACTCCGGAGATGGAGCAGCATCCCCGCGTCACCGATGCTGGCGAGGTTCCAATCGAGGCTGTCGGCAATGTGAAGGTTGCCGGACTCTCACCTGCCGAGGCCGCAATCGCGATTCAGGATCGGCTCATTGCCGCCCACTATATGCGCCATCCCGTCGTTCTGGTCAACATAGAGCAATATGCCACCCAGACTGTCTCCGTGATTGGAGAAGTAAAAGTGCCCGGAGCATATCCGATTGCCACGCCTCGATCGATCCTCGATGTACTTGCGCTCGCGGGTGGCCTCAATCCCGTTGCTGATCGCAACATCGTCATCGAGCGCAGCAGCGATCCAGCAAATCGCGTTCATTACAACTACTCCAATAATGCGGACGCGGCCGTAGACCTGCAGGTCCTCGTCAGCCCTGGAGACACGGTCCTTGTGCCAAGAGCGGGAATCGTCTACATCCTGGGCGATGTCAATCATCCTGGCGGATACGCGATGACCAATAACGAGTCGAAAATGACCATGCTTGAAGCCATCGCGCTCGCCGGTGGTCTTTCCAAAACGGCCAAGCAAGGGGGAGCGCGGTTGATCCGAAAAGAAAGTAGCGGATCGTATTCCGACCGCAAACTCTCTGTCGGGGATCTTGAGGAAGGCAAGATCCCCGACATTGCCATGCAACCCGGCGATGTTGTTTATGTGCCGTTCAGTTTTGGAAGGAACCTCGCTGTATTCGGCGCGAGCAGCATCGCAGCGTCGGCAACGTCTGCCGCAATCTATGCGGTTCCCTGAAGGTTGTGCCGGCGCTGCGCTCTGAAGGATGGGAAAGTTGGAGGTGTGTTGGTGGTAACGGAGCCCGTCGTCGGTGTTGTTATACCCACTCGGAATCGGCCTGCCCTCGTGGTCCGCGCGGTCAAAGCCGCGCTTGCACAGACGCTGGCTGAGATCGAGGTCATTGTCGTTATTGATGGTCCGGATCCCGCAACGGTTGAAGCTCTATCCGCGATAAAGGATAGTCGTGTAAGCGTGATTCCCCTTCCCTACTCATTTGGAGGTTCTGAGGCCAGAAACATTGGAATCAGGAAGAGCCGCAGCGAGTTCATTGGATTGCTCGATGACGACGATGAATGGAGTCCGAACAAACTATCTATGCAGCTCGAACTTGCGCGAAAATCCACGGCGCGTTATCCAGTGGTTACTTGCCGTCTGATTGCCCGGAGTCCGGCTACCGATGAGATCTGGCCTGCACGCCAAATGAATCCGTGCGAATCGATGAGCGATTACCTGCTCTGTAGAGAGGCATCCATCCGGCAGGGAGAAGGCTTCATTCAGTCGTCCACCCTCTTTGTTCCGCGGGCCCTCATGCTTCAGGTGCAATTCGAGTCGGGCCTTCCCAGGCATCAGGACTGGGATTGGCTCATCCGCGCCTCTGTGCACAGCGGAGTCGAATTCCTCTGGGTGTGGGAGCCGCTTGTGATCTACCACATCGGCGCCGCTCGAAACTCAGTCAGCTCGGACCGGTCTCTCATGGCATCCATGAAATGGGTCAATGGCAATCGCCTGGTGAGTTCCAAGGCCAGAGCCTACTTCTATGCAACGCAGATCGCGGCCCGATGCAAAACGCCGGCTACGTTTTGGTCGGTTGTCTGCAACACCATGCGTTATCCCCGCGCATTGCTCATTGCCATGGGCCTTGCTCTCACGCCGCGCACTCTGGTCCATTCTTTTCGTCGGAGGAACATCCTGACACATGCTTAAGGTCTCTCTCATTGTCGCCACGCTAGGAGAACGGTCAGAGGACCTGTCCGCTTTGCTGCGCTCGCTAATGCCGCAAGTCAACTTCATCAGCGAAGTCATTATCGTCGACCAGCATCCGGATCGAGATCGTGTCCCCGCTCTTCTCAGCCCGTTCCACGATGCCCTGCCCATCCTTCATACTCGGAGCGAACGTGGGCTCTCTCGCGCTAGAAATCACGGCCTGTCCTTTGCAAAAGGGCGGCTCGTGGCGTTTCCCGATGATGATTGCATGTACCAGCAAGGCTTGCTCGAGTGGGTTGTCGATTGGTTCGAAACTAACTTTGAGTACGACATCCTGGCGGTCGGCGTACAGGACTTCGATGGCGTGCCGAGTGGTAATCGCTGGCCGCAAGACTCGTGCGATATCAAGCCCGTCAACGCATTCCGCACTACCTTCTCGTCTTCCCTTTTTCTGTTTACCGATCTTGCCAGGTCTACCCAATTTGACATCCATCTGGGCGTAGGGTCGGGAACTCCGTACGGAAGCGGCGAGGAAACCGATTACATCCTGAGACTCTTGCGCTCGAATGCTCGGGGGCGTTTCGATCGGACCCGCCATGTGACCCATCCGCGTCGCGACATGCTCAGCGGCAACGCCTCTGCGCCACGCGCACAAGCCTATGGCTTTGGAATGGGTCATGTCCTGCGCATTAACTCGCTGCGTGGCCTTTGGATGAGCTTTCTCGCTTACAATTCCGCGCGGGCAGGCCTCGTTCTCTTGCGCGGAGATGTGAAAGGCGCCCAGCTTTGTCTGGCTCAGACACGAGGGCTCTGGGACGGATTCCTGTCAGCCGACTCCAGCCCTTCTGCCTCGTCTTTGGAGTCGCCCGCAATTCTGCACCACCCGATGCATCCGGCTTCCGATCATCAACCGATCCAGTTCGCGCACGCTCGCGATGCTCAACTCCTCAAAAACCCAGTACGAGCCGTAGTGAGCGGTCCGGCAGGATTGCGCTCCAATGACGAGCTGGCAAAATCTCCGGCCAGGAGCACATTGGGCTAATGGCAGCTTTTATTCATAGCGAGAACATGGTGTTGGAGTCTGCCATCCTTATGCCTGATGCGCGGCCTTACGAAGCATCGATTTGGGAAGAAGCCTCTTCCTGGCTGGCTCTCTTGCCGACTCTGTTCATTATCGTCAGCGGCAGGATTCAGACTGACACCGGCCCAGTCGCCTTCCGGTTTACCGCCATGGAAGAAGACTCCCTCGGGCGCAGATTGGCGAGACTCGCTTGCCTGCTCCTCATTTCGATCCTTATCTCGACGCGCTTCCAGGAAATCCTGAGCGTGTGCAAAAGGTCGAAGCTCCTGCTCCTCCTTCCAGCTCTCGCGTTCGCATCGATGCTGTGGTCTCAGAACCCCACGCATACCCTTGTCGACTCGCTGAACCTGCTGCTCACCACGCTTTTTGCAATATTCCTCTACGTGCGCTATCCCGGAGACCGGCTCGTCTCATTCCTTACCCTGTCGGCCTTTGTCGCGCTCATGCTTTGCATGCTTGCTGTCATTGCATTTCCCAGCGTCGGCATCGACGCCTTTCAGCAGGATTCCTGGCGCGGCATCTTCGGCCAACGCAATAACTGCGCAACTGCGTGCACCTTGTTCCTCACAGTCGGCCTGCACACCAAAACCCGTGGAATGATCGAGCAACTACTCCGCGCATCGGTCATTGTTCTCTCCCTCGTTTTTATCGTGATGAGCGGCTCCAGAACGGGATTCATCCTCGCCGCTCTAGCATTCGCTCTTACGTTCGGGCTCCGCTTCATCGCCAGGATCCGGTCTCTCGAACGCATTCTCTTTTTCATGGTGATGGCTATCCCAACAACTCTGGCCGTCTTCTTGATCTATTCAAATTTCAACCAGATTCTCGCCGCGATGGACAAGGATCCCACCTTGACCCAGCGCACCATTATTTGGGCGCAGGTCCTCCCTTCCATCGCCAAGCATCCGCTCCTCGGGTATGGCTACTCCGCCTTTTGGGCGGGGCTAAACGGCGAATCCATGCAGACCGTGCTCACCACCGGTTGGATGGAAGGCCAGGCTCAGGATGGATACCTCGACATTTTGCTTCAGCTCGGAATCGTCGGCCTCATTCCTCTCGCCGCGCTCCTCCTGCGCGGGTTTGTGCAGGCGGCCACCGCCATCGAGCGCAAGCTCCTCGACTCCGCCGCCATGTTGGCAATCGTCCTGCTTCCCGTGATTCTGATTCAAAACATCGGCGAGTCGTCGCTGTTGCTTCCCCTCGGAGTTCCGTGGCTTTACGCGCTCATCTGCCTCGTGGTCCTTGCCTTTCCTCGCCCGCCCGCGGAGGTTTTCTAGTGCCGCGCGTATCCATCCTCATTCCGGCCTACAACGCAGAAGAGACCATCCTTCGCGCCCTTGACTGCGCTCAGGCACAAACCCTCAACGACATCGAAATCGTCGTGATTGACGATGCGTCGACCGATTCCACAGTGGACTTGGTGATGAGCCGCGCCCTGACCGATCCGCGCATTCAATTGCACCGGCTCAAAACAAACTCTGGCCCGGCCGCGGCGCGAAATATCGGCATCGCCTCGGCAAACGGCGAGTGGATCGCCTTGCTCGACGCGGACGACACCATGTCCGCCGACCGGCTCGAGCGGCTCCTCGATACCTCCGCTTCTGAAGACTCCCTCGTCGCTGATAATCTGCAACTCTTCGATTGCCTTGCCGGCCGCATCGTCAAGCTCGCCATCGATCCGGCGCTCCTCGGCGCCGGTCTTCGCCTCGACGTGGAAGGCTACGCTGCGCGATGCAAAACCAACCAGCCCGATGCCGTGGATTTTGGCCTCCTCAAACCGCTCATCCGCACCGCGCATATTCGCCGGCATCGTATCGCCTACGACGAAAACTTGCGCTATGGAGAGGACTTTCGCTTCTATCTCGACGTTCTGCTGGCCGGTGGCAGCCTGCTTATTCTCCCGCAGGCCTACTACCAATACACTGAGCGTGTCGGTTCACTCTCGAAAATGCGGTCTGGCTTGAGCAAGACCATCGTGAGATTCGATCGGCTTGAAACACAAACCAGAGATCTTGCCCGGGCGCCGCGCTACGCACGAGTTGCAGATCATCTCCAGCAGCGTGCCGATGCAATTCGAAAACACTCAAAGGTGATCTCGTTCCGCGAGTGCTCCACTCTTTGCAAGCTCGTCACGCTCCCCCTCACACTCGCAGATCCGGATTTGCGCTCCCATATCGAGTCTCAAGTCCAAACCCGCCTCGCCAGTGTGCGGTCTTCAAAATGGATGAACAGCACGCTGTTCAAGGACTCCTCCAACCTTTGCCTCGGGCAAGGAATAAAACTCGCGCTCCAGGGAGTCTACTTTCTCTGTATCGCTCGCTCGCTGGGACCCGCGCAATATGGCGCGTTTGTCGCAGTAACTGCGATGACCAATATCGTTACGCCCTATGTGGGTCTGGGTTGTGGAAACCTGTTCCTCAAGAATGTGCGCTCCGGCAAACGAGAAGCGCCTCTCTGCTGGGGCAACGGGCTGCTTGCCACTTTAATCACGGGCCTGCTCACAACGGCCGCGCTGTGTGGCCTCTCTCATCTCTGGTCGCCCAGCATTCCCCTTGCGCTCATTGCTGCAATCTGCGTCGCTGACCTGATCCCGACGCGCATCATCGACCTCGCATCGTTCGGCTTTGCGGCATCGGGCAAGATGAGCAAGACCGCGGTTCAGAACACAACCATGAGTGTTCTCCGCGTCATCGGAATTCTGTTCCTCATTCTCTGCTGTCGCCATGTCACCGTAGCCCTGTGGGCCTGGACCTATCTTGTTACGGCCATTGTCGGAAGTCTGTTCGCTCTTCAGCAGGGAAACGCACTATGGGGCCTGCCCCATTTCTCCCTCAGCGCGCTGTGGGATGACACCCGCGAAGGCAGCTTCTTCTCCATCAGCACCTCGGCGCAAACCATATACAACGACATCGACAAGACGATGCTCGCGCGCCTCTCCACTTTATCCGCCACCGGCGTCTACGCTGCCGCTTATCGCATCATCGATACCAGCCTCACGCCTGTGCGATCCCTCGTATCGGCTGCCTACCCTGAGTTCTTTCGCGTAGGCGCGGAAGGCATGGAAGCCAGCTTCGCCTATGCAAAGCGCCTCATTCGCAAGGCTGTCATCTTTGGGATCGTGGATTGCGTCGCCCTCATCCTCATTGCTCCGCTTCTGCCTCACATTCTGGGAGCCAGTTATGCCAGCGTAGCGCCTGCAATCAAGTGGCTCGCTCTCATCCCCGTCATGCGCTGCGTTCACTGGTTTTGTGCCGACTCCCTCTCCGGGGCAAATGCGCAGATCTTGCGAACCGGCATTCAAGTAGGAGTCGCTCTACTTAACATCGGCTTGAATCTTCTCGTGCTCCCTCGATGGTCGTGGGTTGGTGCCGCATGGACCAGCCTGGCCTCCGATGCCGCCCTGATGATCGCAGTCTATCTCGCCGTGCAATGGAAACTTTCCGCCGGAACTATTCGGGAGGTTGCGCATGCAACTGAATAAAACACCGCTTCCCTTCCGCCTGGCATGCACCAAAAACGATGTTTCGCCGTCCGTTCATCCGGTTCGCCGCTCTTTCTGGGAGTAATCACTCTATGAACACCGCGCTCATATTTCGCGAACGCCTTCTCGCACCGAGCGAGACGTTCATCACCGATCAGGCCAAGCGCCTGCGTCGCTACCGTCCTGTCCTGGTCGGTTTGCGCCGCACCCGTCCCAGCCTCCACTATTCGCAGCCCGAATTCCTGCTTCGCAATGGCGACGGCTTCGTCGATAAACTCGCCGCAAATCTTTATCGCAAGCTCCCCATGGAAACCAATTTCATCCGCCGCTTGCGGGCCATAAACCCTTCCATCATTCACGCCCATTTTGCCGTCGATGCCGTTCAAGCCCTGCCCATCGCCAGGAAGCTCGAGATCCCTCTCGTGGTTTCTCTCCATGGCTTCGATGTCACCTCGAACGATCGCGCTCTTCGCGTCAGTTTTGCCGGCCGCCATTACTTGCGAAACAGGGATCGCCTGTTTGAGCAGGCCACGGCATTTATCTGCGTCTCCCGATTCATTAGGAACGCAGCCCTGCAGGCTGGCTTTCCTGAATCCAAACTACGCGTCCACTACACGGGAATCGATTGTGAACGGTTTCGTGCTGTCCACGTACAGCGCGACCCCAAGCTGATTTTGTTTGTGGGCCGCCTCGTGGAGAAGAAAGGTTGTGAATACCTTCTTCGCGCCATGGCTCTCGTGCAACAGCACGATCCTGATGTTCATCTGGAGATCGTTGGCGATGGACCGCTGCGGTCCAGGCTTGAAGCGCTTGCCGCTGCGCTTTCCATTCGTGTCTCGTTCCGCGGCGTGCAGAATCCGGTCGAAGTTGCGCGCAGCATGGCGCGCGCTCGCATCCTGTGTAATCCCAGCATCACCGCCTCATCCGGCGATAAGGAAGGATTCGGCATGGTCTTCGCGGAAGCGCAGGCAGTGGGCACTCCACCAGTGAGTTTCTCCCATGCCGCCATTCCTGAGGTCGTCAAGCATCGGCAAACGGGCCTGCTTTGCGCTGAAGGAGATGTCACCGCGCTTGCCGGTTCCCTGCGCACACTTCTCGATGATTCCGAACTCTGGACATCCATGAATCGGCAGGGCCCCGCTTGGGTCAAGGAGCGGTTCGATATTGAGAGGCAGACTGAAAATCTAGAACTGCTTTATGACAACTGCGTGGCGCACCATCGCAATGCCGGGTCGCTGCGCTCGGAATCAAGCGACAATCGCGTCGCGAGTCAAGCTGCCTTCCAATCCTAGTGCATTCACCGCAACAATCAGGCCAGCCCAGGATACGCATTCAGAAAGCACTCCACCGCAGTTCTGACATGAACCTGAACCGACTTTGTGTTCCACATATCCAGCATCCCGATCGAAGCAGTCAACTGGGGTAGATGCGTGACCAGGCCCACAAACTGTTTTGCAGCCAGATTGGTATCGTAGCGCCTGCTGGCCCGTCCATTCCCCTTCGCCAGGTATCTGGAGCAAAACTGAGCGATCGTTCGGCTTCGCCGGGTATACCAATTCTCGAAGTAGGTCGCACCCAGTGCAGGTTCTTCGACGCTCTCCGATGACACAAGCCGGAACACAAACCCCGACGAAGGCGACAAGATCTCGCCAACCAGGGTCAGACCGATGATCTCCAGCGTCTCCTTGTGGGATGAAGGGGCTCGTTGGCTGTCTGAAATCACGCGTCGAAGGTTTTCGTCGCCTGCCTGCAACACCATATTGATGGCGGCTGTCAGAATTGCATGTTTATCGGGAAACGCAGCGTAGATATCGCGCTTTGAGACATGCGCGTGACGAGCAATCTCTTCGGTGGTCGCGTCCCCAAATGACGATTTTGAGAACACTACGAGGGCCGCAATCACGATCCTGGATTGCCGGTCCTCGCCCAACAGTTGTTTCGGGCCCGGTAAAATCATATTGTTTTCAACTCGTTCTTGCCTTGCTCAACAACACATAGACGTACTTCGGGGAAAGGTGATGCAAATTTGCTATCAAGTTTGATGCCAATTTGGAGTCAATTATATAGGGAATACTTCAACCGAGACTTTGGGGGGCGCTGGTGCTGTTAACTCCGCGTGTTCGAAACTGCTGTCAATCGGCGTGCATCGCTCGTTTGTCTCTCATTACAAATAGCTTGCCAAGCCACGCAGACCGGTTCGCATCGCTCTTGCCAATCATGAGTCACACGGAAGTTGCAGCGGGCTTGACACTTCGGACTAAATCTCGATTACCGCCAGTGTTTCGTATCGAGTCAATCCTCATAACTATTTGTGTATCAAATATATACAGTGGTCAAAAAATGGCTCAGCGGCGCTTTTGCACTCAATTCCCTTAATTTTCGCTACATAAAACGCGGGTACACTGTTCTCATGCGGAAAGCCTCTGGGGATTCTAAAAGAGACTCAGGCACATCTCTTCTCGTGGTGGGAAAATTCGCGACGGCACGTACGTCTCTGCCGGCCAGATGCGAATTCTCCGCGACGCCATGCCGCGATGCAAGGGATGCGCTCAAGATGCTAGGCCAAGGCCGGCATCAGGCCGTCCTCTGCGATCTTGAGATGCCAGGTTTGGATGGGATGGGGCTTTTGTATAACGTTTGTGCGGATTTTCCAGACGTCGCAGTCGTCGTGATCACCCCGCCTGGAAAGCTGCGCAACGGAGTATTGGCGATGCTCGCAGGAGCATCGGGTTATATTCAAACTCCCCTTCAACCCGGCGTTGTCGTTGCCAGCCTGCGCAGCGCGCTGAAAAGGAAGCAGCTCAACTCTGCAATGAGTAGGTTTGAACTCTCATCGTCCAGATGTGCCTGACCTGCCTCTCGTCCAAAACTCCACCTGCTCAACTTTCCTTGCCGCCGATCGTCATCCCACCTTCACCTGGCGGGTTTGGACCACATCCGAACATTCAATGAATGCGCATCATCGCCGCTTTTCGTTTTATTCGTCGGCATACATCCCGACATTTCATATAAAGATCCGCATTCATCCCCACGTTGCACATAAAACGTCGACATAGATCCCGACATTTCCCACAAAAAGTCCGCTTACATCCCAACGTTTCTTTCCACAAACCGCGGCTTGTCCAGAATCTCAACCTGAAAGGCTAGAAAACTCGAACCTTTTGTCTGCTTGCAAGCGTAGTTTCGCTCGCCTGCCGCGCGCTCGTCTGCCAAAATCGACCGGCGCCAATACGAAGCGGGGACCGCAGGGTTCTGAACAAGCAACTCGAGACCTGGTCATTTGGAGAAAAAGGGAAGCCAGGTATCGGCGCATCTCTTCATACTTCGCTGAGAAATTCTATGCAGTGATGGGCGCGGGCTTCAGTCCGTACATTAGTCCTGCACGAACAATCGGGGCTTCATCCTCAGACAGAATTCCGCTCCCTGCCGATTTGCATAAAATTATCCCGTTTGCGCGCACAATCGAATTAGGGCGAAATTTATGAAGAGCATCCCTGCACAAATCGTGGCGCTTTGCGCGTACCTGGGAGGCCGGGTGCGAAACAGAATCGTCTCGCGTCGCCTGGCAACGCGCGCTTCGGCAATTCAAACGCGCCTTCTCCCGCTGAAAACTCTGCCGCAATGCCGACTTTCTGCCTCCAAAGCTCAGCCCGGAAGCCTGCATTCTTCAGCAAGTTCTCAAAAAAATCGCGCCTGTGAAACTGTGAAGATGAAATGTTCGAGTGGGGCACGGCGTCAGCCGCGCCCCAAAGCGAAACCGATCAGTGCGTGCCTCTGCTCGCTACTTGTTCAGCGCTCTTCGTCGCGTCTTGTTGTTCCGTGTCGTTCGACGCGACTCGCGGATCCGCATTGCTGGCATTCAACCGGTCTTCCGGACCCAAAGCAACTTCCTTCTCCGAAACGATCCTGTAATCCGTCTCGAAGTCCTTGTTCAGCATGCTGTGCGGAAATGAAATGCTGTCAGACTGCAAATGTGCAAAGTAAACATTACCCGCATGGAATCGAGCGCAGATGTTGTCACGATGTGGACGAGGCAGATCGTACATTAGCTCATTACATGTGATGACAAACTCTGTCTTCGTAGCACCGCGTTGGGCGTCCGCGTACGCGTCAACCGTATACTTCATCGCGCTGCACGATCCGCTCCTGCAGGCAACGGCGCCATGAGAACGCTCCACTGAAGTCACATGAAGGAGAATCGCCTTCGACCTGAATTGTTGTGTCTGCGCACTCAGCACAGACGAACCGAAGGCAATCATCACAAACGCAAGAGTAAAAATTTTGGACATAGCTGTCTCTCCTTGTCTCGGGGGAGGAAATCAGCATACTACACGTTTACTATTGGTACCAATCTAGTACACCCCTTCTTTTCATCGTGTTGAGTCACATCGATGGGCCAATACAAATGCCGGGGAATTTATCGCGAGCTTACGATTTGAAACGCATCATCAGCGAAGAAATAACGACAATGCGAGTAACTCTTTTGTAAGTTCTCCGCGAATGTCCGATAATCAGGCGACAGTAAAGTTACTTATGTTGTAGTAGTAACTAGCTGGTATTTCGCATTCGCGTGTGATCTTTTCATGCGGTCAATAGCAATAAATAAATAAATAAATAAAAGTTGAACCTGCGTCATCTGAAGCACTCAATTGAAGCTCGGGAGAAGAGCCGCTGTCATGTCCCCCGACAAACAGCGGCCCTCTCCCTGCGGAATATCTTACATGCCGTTGTCGGAGTTCTGCGAGGGGTGAAGGACGAGATAAGATTGTCCGCCCTTCGCCCAGACCAGCAGCAGGATGTCCTTGCCGGCGGGGATCGAGTGGACTTGGTTTGCGAACGAATCTGGCCCCTCGACCGGATGACGATTGACTTCGAGAATGACGTCTCCAGAAGTCAGGCCCGCATCGTCCGCCGGGCTTCCTGGGCGCACGCTTTGAATCGCCGCTCCTTTCACACGTTCCGGAATGTTGAGTTGCTGGCGCATTTCCGGTGACAATTCCGCAACCGCGAGCCCAAGCTTTCCGTGCTGCTCAACTCCTGTTCCGGAATTTTCTGCAACTTGATTGTTGTCGTGAAATTCACCGACCGTTACCTTGATGGTGTCCGGCTTGCCGTCGCGGATGATGCCGAGAGTAATGGCGTTGCCGGGTGCCATTTCACTCACTGCAACCTGAAGCGCGCCTCCATTGACGATCTTGTGTCCATTGATCTCGCGTAACACGTCGCCCGATTTGAGCCCCGCCCGGCTGGCTGGCGAGTCCGGCGTGACCTGCGAGACGATAGCTCCTGCGGCGTCGGGCAGTTCGAAGAAGCCAGCCTTGTCAGGCGTGACATCATTCATCCCGATGCCCAGGTATCCATGATGTACGGCGCCATCCTTGATAAGCTGTTCAACTGAAGCTCTGACAATTTGCGACGGAATTGCGAATCCTGCTCCGGCAAAAGACCCGCTTCCGGAGATGATGAAAGTGTTGATGCCGACCAACTCACCATGCGCATCAACCAGCGGACCGCCGGAGTTGCCTGGGTTGATTGCCGCGTCCGTCTGGATAAAGTCCCCAGGCTTCCGCGGATCATCCGAGTATGGATTCGGTCTATCGATAGCGCTCACAATGCCGCGCGTGACCGAAAATTGGAAGTAACCGAATGGGCTGCCGAACGCCAGAACGGTCTGCCCGGGATGCAGTTTCGTCGAGTCGCCCCAGGCAACACTCGGAAGGTTCTTCGCGTCAATGCGGATCACGGCAATGTCGTTGAGCTTGTCAACTCCAACCAACTTTGCCGGAAATACACGCCGGTCATTCAGCGTAACGCGTATCTGAGTCGCACCGTCGACGACGTGGTCATTGGTCACGATGTAGCCTTCAGGGGAGACGATAATGCCGCTTCCAATGCCGTGCTCTAACTGCTCCGGCGGTTTCATGAAATGCCCTCGACCCTGGCCGGGGCCTTGCTGCCCGAAGAACCATTGGAACTCAGGCGGAATTGCCCCCTGCGGACTGCCGGAGCTTTGGCCATTGTCGTCGGAGTCATCCACACTGGCACGCGAAGTTACTGAAACGTTGACCACGGCAGGAGTGACGCGTGCCGCGACTGCTTCTACCGCGTTATCGAGCGCGACCAGAGAAGAGACGCTGTTATCGTCAATTGGAACTGCTGCCCCAATTGCGGCGCCGCTTGCTGCGTGAGCTATTGAGCGATCACAACCGAAGATTACCGCGAACACCAGTGCAACGACTGCTCCAATTGGGCCTGCAAGTCTCTTAGCACTCGCTACTAATTCACTAGTTGATGCTGACATAGCTGTCTCTCCAAGGGATTGAATTTGTTGGTTAGAGTTGAAACACCAGCCAGCCGTTGCGCGTGGGCACAATGGCAGGCTGCGTTGAAACGGAATCTGAAACGGAACCAGCGGGAAGAATTCTAAGAATCAGCCGCGTGACGGTGATCTGACCGGCCAACTCAGAGCCTGCTTCGTTTTTTCCATCTGCACTTACATTCGCACGAGCTTCATAGTCCGCAATCAGGTTGGCATTCTGATTCGAGCTTTGAAGCTGCTCCCATGTGGCGACTATAACCCACTGTCCTTCTATCGCTTGGGATTGCGCGCTCGGCAACTCGGCCTGCAGCAGGACGGAGCGGGACGATTGAGAATTGGATTTGTACGACGGAGTCGCGGAAAGATGTGCAGCGGGTGGCTTCACGCCACTTCTCTTTATCGATGCACGTGCTTCACCCTCTCCCACCGATCCGCTTACCGGCAGAACGGCCTCAACCTTTGTTGCGTGCATGGCCGAAGAAGCGTGGCCTGCTTCATTGCTCCGATAAAGGAAATATGTTGCATTCATTTCGGTATTACCGGGCCGCACGCCATTCGCCTGTGGATGGACAAGAGCGCCGACGTTCGTCCCATCTTGACTCCGATCCAGATTCCGCGCCGGAACAAACGCAATCAACTGGGGGCACCGCGCAAGTTCAATCGAGCCGAAAAGAAGACTGCACCCCAGCGCGACCAGCAAGGTGCCGTTCCCAAGAGGACTCAGAGTATGCTTGCGCCGCAAAATGCTATGAACGCGATGCACAAGCTCCGGCCGTCGTTGCCATGCTCCTAGCGAAAGAGCCTCAGCGCGTCGCTGAAGCCCACGCTCGGCCAGACTCGCCAGGCACGTTGCATAGGCGCGCGGCGCGCCCGTAATTCTAATAACCCCTTCGTCGCAGGCCATCTCTCGCTCACGGCACAGACGATGCTCAATCCAAACCATTGCAGGATTCAGTGGGAAGAGAACCAGGCACAGTTTCTGGAAGAGGTTTGTCCAATCGTCTCGGCGGCGCAGATGCTCCATTTCGTGCAGAACAATCTGTTCGAGCTCACCCACAGTGAGGCGCGCGATAAGCCAATCCGGAATAAGAATCCGCGGCTTAAAGAATCCAATTACGCTAGGGCGCTGCAGTTTCGTCGAAGTGCACACCTCAGTGCGCCTGCGGTGCCACGTTGCCGCAATCGGAGCGAATATGTAACTGAGTCGGCTGTCCAGCTCCACAGGAATCGCCTCCTCCCACAGCTTGCGGAGCCGGATCGAATGCACAGTGAGATCTACGGAGCGATAGACCATCGCAGCAATCCATATTGCCACGATCAGAAGGCTCCAACGCGCATCAATGCTCAACCAAGGCCGGCTAAGCAAGGGCCTGGCCGCCGCATCTGCTGTTGGAGAAGAGACGCCTGAACTCACTACGTCAGGAAACTTTAAGAAGAGAGTCAGCAAGGGCAAACCGACAAGACTAGCGAAGGCCGCAGCCCAGATCAAAAAGCGGTGCCTCGCTGGTGTGCACGGCGCAATTCGAAGCAGAATCACCAAGCAACTGGCGATCAAGGCACCCTGCCAAACGGTGCTTACCACGGCGAGTGCAGCCTGCTGCGATAATGCGCGAAGAGCTGGCAAGGCTGAATCCATGACAATCGGCATCATCCCAATCACTTCTTCGATCATCGTCTGGATAAGAGCGGGAAGCGGCATCGTCTACTGCTCCTCCTTTCCGTCAGGAGTCGCAAGCTGGATCGCATCTTTCAGCCGCTGCAACTCCTCCGGAGATATCTCTTCGTCGCCCAAAAGCGACAACAACAGCCGCTCGCGCGAGTTGCCAAAGAAACGGCTCATCAGGTGGCGCACCTCTGATCGGCTGGCTTCCTGTTCGGCGACGCATGGACGATAGACGAATGCACGGCCCTCCTGTCGATGTTCGACGTAGCCCTTCTGCTCAAGGATCCGTATTGTCGTGAGCACCGAGTTGTAGGCAAGCGTTTCCCCGTCCGGCATAGCTGTCACCAGGTCGTTGACTGCCGACTCACCTCGTCGCCAGAGGATCCTCATCAACCTCAGCTCGGCCTCGGTCAGCGTGATGGATTTTTTCGGGGGCATATTCTGTTGATTCCAAGTGACCGCTCCCCTAGTATGGGATCGGTCACACAGAATATAGACGGTCAACTAAAGGATTAGTTTCTAAGTTTTCCCAAGAACTTTGAGTGATAAATGCGAGATGAATGATTCAAAAGCCCTAAGTAAAGCAGAGAATTACGGCAAGCTGACGCGGGATCAAAGAATGAGCAACTTCGACTGCTTCTTGCCCGCTCGGGCTTCTCTCGAGCTCTTTCATGAATCACATCGGTCGTGGAGTCTCAATTTCCGGTGTGCGTGCGCTCCGCCAGAATTCCGCCTCTGTCTGAAGCATTTTGTACATTAAGCAAAAGATATTAAATAAGTTGCCAAAAATTCCCATTATCCCGTCAGTAACCGGGAGATTGGTCACTTTCGAGCCAGAAACCTAGTTTCTTGGCTGAGAATACCAGCTCATATCGAGGCAAAATCTCGTTGCTTGAGGGCTGCCTTGTTCCAGAAGCGCGCTGCTATTATGGCCTGAGCGGAAGAGACCTATGGAATTTGGGCTTAAAGGCAAAACGGCCTTGGTACTGGGCGGCGGTGGAGACCTGGGGAGGGCAATCTCAATTGCGCTGGCGGGTGAAGGCGCAAATATAGCTGTGGCCGATATCGACAACAAAGCCATCGCGGAGACGGAAGCCGCACTGGCAAAAATCGACAGCAAAGCCGTCGGCAAATGCATAGGACTGGGCTGGGATCTTGCCGATCTGTCGTCTATCGATGCGCACGTCACGAAGATTGAATGCGAACTGGGACCGGTGGATGTACTCGTCAACATTACCGGCGGCCCACCGCCAACGCCTGCCAGCTTGCAGGATCCAGCATTGTGGACAAAGCATTTTCAGGCAATGGTCCTTTCCGTTATCGCCATCACCGACCGTGTGCTGCCAGGGATGCGTGAGCGGAAGTGGGGCCGCATTATTACCAGCACATCATCGGGCGTCATCTCTCCGATCCCAAATCTCGCTATCTCAAATGCGCTGCGGCTTTCGCTCGTAGGCTGGTCGAAATCACTGGCTCGCGAGGTGGGCAAGGACGGCATCACCGCTAATATCATCCTGCCGGGCCGCATCGCGACCGAACGCACTAGATTTCTTGATCAAGCCAAGGCGGCACGGGAGGGGCGCACTGTTGAAGATGTGTCCACGGAGAGCGTGAAGAGCATTCCATTGGGCCGCTACGGAAAACCTGCAGAGTACGCCGCCGCCGTTGCATTCCTGGCCAGCGAGCGAGCAGCATACATCACCGGCTCGATTATTCGTGTCGATGGCGGCCTCATCGCCAGTATTTGACAACGGCGTTAGCTCGACAGCAACAAAGATCCGGAGCAAATCGACATGGCGTTGGATGAAAAGACAATTGAATCTCTCCTGGGCATTTCTACCGCGACA
Source organism: Occallatibacter sp. (assembly GCA_049793195.1). Lineage (GTDB taxonomy): Bacteria > Acidobacteriota > Terriglobia > Terriglobales > Acidobacteriaceae > Telmatobacter. Next base: position 50,449 of record JBARBP010000167.1, read on the forward strand.
ATCACGACCGTGCTGCTCAAAAAAGGGCTCCGCAATGTTTGGTTGCGCGGCACCCGATCGCTGTACCCCGGTCAAAAGCGCGTTGTGGGTCCGGCATTCACGCTGCGATTTGTGCCGGCGCGCGAAGATCTGGCCACGCCAGAATCCTGGGCATCACCCATCTCGACGCGCGCCGCCATTGAAGCTATGCCAAAAGGTTGCGTTGCAGTCGTAGACGCCATGGGCATCACAGATGCCGGAATATTTGGCGATATCCTCTGCGAACGGATGAGGGTGCGCGGTGTCGCAGGTCTGGTGACTGACGGCGTGGTGCGCGACGTTGCCGGCGTAATCGCAACCGGTTTGCCGGTGTGGTGCAAAGGCGCAGCCGCGCCGCCATCTGTAGCTGGTCTCACCTTTGTCGGCTGGCAAGATCCGATCGCCTGCGGTGGCGTTGCGGTGTTTGCCGACGATGCGATTGTCGTCGATGACGACGGCGCAGTTGTGATTCCACGCGCGATGCTCGATAGCGTTGTGGAAGCAGCCATCGAACAGGAGAAGCTCGAAGCCTGGATTGTCGACGAGGTGCGCGCCGGTGTTCCCCTGCCCGGCTTGCACCCTGCCAATGCCGAAACAAAGGCGCGCTATGAGGCCTTCCGCGGCGCACAGACAAAAACAATGAAGTAGCTGCGGAATTGACCGGCGAGAGGACACCAGAAATGACAAAGGGCCTGCGCAAAGGGCTAACTAACTACGGCGACGCCGCTTTCTCGTTATTTCACCGCAAGGTCTTCATCAAGGCCATGGGTTATTCCGACGATGCCCTCGATCGGCCCATCATTGGCGTGACCAATACCTACAGCGACTACAATCCCTGCCATGGAAATGTCCCGGATCTGATCGAGAGCGTGAAGCGCGGCGTTCTACTCGCAGGTGGTCTGCCGATGGTGTTCCCCACCATTTCGATCCACGAGAGCTTCGCTTATCCCACTTCGATGTTCCTTCGCAATCTGATGGCAATGGATACCGAGGAGATGATCCGCGCCCAACCCATGGACGCGGTCGTGGTGATCGGTGGCTGCGACAAGACTTTGCCGGCGCAGGTCATGGCCACTGCCAGTACGGACATTCCGACCGTTGTTGTGCCAACCGGCCCGATGGTCGTTGGTCATCATCGAGGTGAGGTACTCGGCGCTTGCACAGACTGTCGGCGGCTATGGGCCCAGTATCGCGCCGGCAAATTAGACGAAGGAGAGATGGTAGAGATTGGCGGGCGTCTCGCGCCTTCCGTCGGTTTTTGCGGAGTCATGGGGACAGCGAGCACGATGGCTTGCATCGTCGAGGCAATGGGCCTCTCGCTCCCCATGAGCGCCACCGCTCCCGCGCCCCACGCCGATCGCCGCCGCATCGCCGAAGCCAGTGGAAAGCGCGCAGCCGAGATAGCGATCAGCGGTACGCCCCGTCCAAGCGGACTGATCACTGAGGCATCTGTTCGCAACGCGATGATCGTTCTGCAAGCCATCGGCGGATCGACAAACGGACTGATTCACTTGATTGCGATGGCCGGCCGCGCAGGTGTTGCAGTGGGTCTTGATGCCTTCGATAAACTCGGCCGCGATGTTCCAGTGCTGCTCAATCTCAAGCCCTCCGGCGCGCATTATATGGAGCATTTTCACTACGCCGGCGGTTTGCCCGCGCTCATGCACGAGCTTCGGCAATTGCTCGATCTCTGCGCACCCACCATCACAGGAGCCACAATAGGCGAAGTGATCGCCCAGGCTGAATTGGCGCCCGGGCAAGATGTAATTTCGAGCCTCTCCTCGCCCGTGAAAAAGGAGGGCGCCATGGCTGTGCTGCATGGAAACCTCGCCCCGCGAAGCGCAGTGATCAAGCAGTCTGCGGCATCACCGAATCTGATGCGCCACACTGGACGCGCGGTCGTATTCGATTCCTTGGAAGACATGATGGCGCGCATCGATCTTCCGGATCTCGATGTCCGCGCCGACGATGTCCTGGTTTTGCGTAACGCCGGCCCGAAAGGCGCACCTGGTATGCCGGAGGCAGGCTACCTGCCAATCCCAATGAAGCTCGCGCGCGAGGGTGTGAAAGACATGGTCCGCATCTCCGATGCGCGGATGAGCGGCACCGCCTTCGGGACGATCGTCTTGCACATCGCACCGGAAGCAGCTATTGGCGGCCCGCTTGCAATCGTCCAAACAGGCGACAAGATCATGCTGGACGTGGACGCGCGGAAAATCGAGCTGCTGATTGACGAAGCGGAGCTCGAGCGTCGTCTCGCCGCGTGGAAGAAGTTGCCACCTCACCGCCAGACGGCCACGCGTGGTTATGCGAAGTTATTTGAGGATAGCGTTCTGCAGGCCGACCAGGGTTGCGACTTCGATTTTCTGTTGCGCGACGGTCCTGCCGTTTGACATAGGTTGCTGCAAATCCAATAATCGAGATCAATGGATATCTACGAAGAGATCGTGAAGTTGCAGCGCACGGGGCACAAGGGCGCCGTGGCCACGATCGTTAACGTACGCGGATCCATTCCCTCGTTCAAGAGCGCGAAGATGCTGGTGCGGGACGACGGCACGATTGCAGGCACCATCGGAGGGGGTTGCGTTGAGGCCGAGGTTTGGCAAGCGGCACGGGAAGTGATGACCAGCGAAAAGCCGCGCACACTCACGTTCGATCTGAACCAGGATCCAAAATACGACACGGGCCTGGTATGCGGAGGAACATTGGATATATTTGTCGAGCCTATCCTTCCATCGCCGCTGCTCTATATCTTCGGCGCGGGTCACGTGGGATACGAACTCGCGAAGGCCGCGGGGCGTGCAGGATTCGACGTGATCGTGACGGACGATCGCGAGGCCTATGCGAATCGCGAGCGCTTCCCAGATGCCAGAGACGTAATTGCTGAGGACTTCGACAAGGCTCTGTCCGGGTTAACTCTGAACGAGTCTGCTTACGTCGTGATTGTTACGCGCGGTCATCGAGATGACATGCGTGTGTTGCGCTGGGCGGTGCAGACGCAAGCTCGATATATCGGAATGGTTGGTTCGAAGAGAAAGGCAATCACGGTTTTTCGCGAACTGACGAAAGAAGGGCTGAAGCCGGAGTTGTTCGAGCGGGTGCACTCACCGGTGGGACTGGATATTGGGGCGATTACGCCTGAGGAGATTGCAGTCGCGATTGTGGCTGAGCTGATCGGCGTTCGCCGCAATGCGGAACGACTTCTGCCACACATGAGCTGGTTCCACAAGTACAAGCCGGACGCGATGGATGCCACCAGGGATGACGCCGCACCTTCGGGCAAGGCTTGTTGCGGTGAAGTGGACGAGTTGGTCTAGGCCTCCTTACCTTTCTGCTATGGTTTCCCCATGGACTGCGAGTACAAGGTATGCGGGGTAGTTCTATCCGCGGGCGCGTCGTCGCGCATGGGACGAGACAAGGCGCTGCTTCCGTGGCCGCCTGTTGCGCTCGGCACTACTGGTTCCGGTGAAACGTTGCTCTCCGCAGCTATTGCTGCGTTGAGGCCGTTTACTGCGGGAGTGATCGTGGTGGCGGGGAACAACGCGGACCTGGTTACTCCAGTGATTGTCTCCAATGGTGCTTCAATCGTGCGCAATCCTGCGCCGGAACTGGGTCAATTCAGCTCGATGCAGGTTGGTTTGCGCGAAGTTTTGGCGCGCGGATATGATGCCGCGATGATTACGCTGGTGGACTGTCCACCGCTGTGCAGGGCCAGCATGGAGAAACTGAGCAATTCGTTCGGTCAGGCGCTTGGCAACGGGAGATGGGGTGTGGCGCCCGAAAATGGCGGCAAACGGGGGCACCCATTGCTGGTGAACCGTCCGTTGATCGATGCATTTCTGGCAGCTCCGGTGACGAGCAATGCGCGCGAGGTCAAGCGGGCACATGCTGGATTGATTGAGGCAGTGCCTGTTCCCGATTCGCTGGTCACTCTGGAACTGAATACGCCGGAAGAGTATGCGGCGCTGTCAGGCGGCGACCGAGAGCCATTCTGAATCTTCTCTCGGAATACCGAGACGACGCGGGTTCCGGGATTGGCCAGGTCTTGTCCCGGCTCAATCTGCCAGGCACGTGACCTGTCCGCGCCCACTCCCCCTCCCCCCTGCATTCTGGCAAAATACTATCCCTAAAGGAGATAGGCGCAATGTATCGCCGCAAGATGGTCACGACAAGGAACTTATTTGTATAATACTCATTATAAATGATTTAACTCCACAAATCGGCGATTCTCTCTTTGGGAGGTGCGCAACGTTGACCCACTGTTTTCCAAGCTCTGAGTCAAGCATAACCAATCAGCGGGAAATTATATGCAAATCAATGACGCTTAAATTAAGGGAGCCGGTCGAGTGCGGCAGCGAGGGCGTCCATGGCCAGATGGCTGGCGTGGATGGAGGCGGGAGGCAACCCACCGACGGCGCTCACCAGGAGTTCTCTGTCGAGTCCTCTCGCCTGCCGGATCGTGTTGCCCTGAACAAGCTCAGTGAGTGCCGATCCGCAGGCCATGGAACATACACAGCCTTTGGCAAGGAAGCGGATCTCCTCAATGCGGTCGCCAGAAAGTTTGAGGGTGAGCTTGAGGACATCGCCACATGCTGGATTCTCAATCTGCACGGACGCGTCGGGATTGGCGACGAGGCCGGCGTTGCGGGGATGCTCGAAGTGGTCGAGAACCTGTGGGGAGTACATTGTGTCCTATGCGATGGTGGTTGAACAAGCTGCTAGGAATTGTTCAAAACAAATTCGGCAAGTTGGCCCCCGCTCCGCGGGGTTAGCGAGTTAGCAAGTTGGCGGTTTCAATGAAGCGCGCAATGTCTGGATCCAAGCACGGCGTCAGCCATCGAAAAATCGCGAATGAAATGCTGCAGGGGCTATTGGTCCCTCCAGAAGAAATTTAATTGCGCCGTCCCTACGGGGCTCCATTGTGTATTTGTGGGACTCAGTTTTCCCAAGCTGAAGCGCGGGGCTAACATCCTCTGCGCCTCTGGCGCGACTCCCAGTACATCCGATTTTCAGTTCCGAAAAAGGTCCGTATCGGTCAAACTTCGGAGTGCGAGAGAGTTCATACCAGTACGACCAGAGGCATACTGAAAATCAGGAGACAAAGCCGCAATCAATTTGAAGCGAGGGCTTTGGGTTGGGACTGGCGCAACTGGAGAATCTCGGTGATCAGGAATAAATCGGTGAGCAGAGCGCGAATGTGCATCGATGCGTTGAGATTGTCGATCAACTGGGAACTGATGGCGGGCTGGGCCAGAACCAGTTCAATGGCGGCCAGGGAACTTTGCGCATCGCGCGCCAGCACAGGGATAAAAGCCTCGTACTTGCCGGCGGGAGCTAATTGCTCCTGCTTTACGGCCGCGGCGCAGCTCTGGTCGACACCGTGCAAAGCCTCTGCGGCACGGGCAAGATGGTCACGGAGCTGTCTGCCTGAAGGGCTGCCCTCATCGCTGAGGAGGCCCTGGGCTGCGTAGGATAGCGTGAATTCGTAACAAGCCTCAATCGTGTCGCATCGTTCCTGAATATCAGTCGGCATCGCTGGGTGCATATCCTTCCTTAGGTGGCGATGACTTTTCGACTCCCCATCGCTGCGGATCGTGTTCTTCAAGATAGAAATCGCGGCTCATATAGCCGAAGATCATTGACTTGGTGATGGGCAGCTTTTCCGGCCGCACTCCGAAGTAGACATGAACCATGATCAACGCAATCAGACCGACGCCCGCCAGGCCGTGCAGCACATACATCATGCCCCATGTCATATCGCCAAAGATATAGGGATTGCGAGTGAAGATACCAAATGTATTGACGCGCTTCATCATGAAGACGCCGGTGAAGATTACGGCCAGACCTGACAACAGGATCACGAAGTGATAGAACTTGTTTTCCAACGGATACTTGGCAAACCGGTCGGGCGGCGGCGCTTGCTTACCGATCGACCGCAGCAGTCTTCTCCTCGCATCGCGCAAGTCGATCTTGTCTGGCCAGATGGACCAGAAGTCCAAGAAGAAAGAGGCGTGAAAGATGTGAAAGAGGACGGATGCCGTCAGCACAAGACCGGCGATCCAGTGGTAGGTTACCCAATCGAATTTAATGCCGACCTTAGGCAGGAACGCGGTAATCAGCAGCGCGAACATGGAGATGGCCATCACCCAATGAAAGGCGCGCGCGACAAGAGAGTGCCTTGGGACGCGCTCGGGAACAGCAGCCAAGACAGCGGTTGAGTCGTTTTTGGTAAAAGTCTTCTTCGCGGCAAAGATGCCCACGTAGAGGGCGTGCACGATCATGAAGAGCAGGCCGGAAATCACCATCACCCATATCAGGTACCACGCGATATGGATGGGAACCGTTTGTCCCCAAGGACTGGTTGCCCAGGTTATGAAGTCCATGTTGCCTCCTGTACGCCGCCGATGGCGCGCTTGACCAGATTTCTCATCAACGGAATCTTGTAGGCGTTGAACTGCAGCGGGACCGCGCCCTGGACGGCGAGCCTGCCTGCCATTTCACCGGTGGTTGCATCCGCGGGCTTGCCGCGAACCGCATCTTCGACGGGCTTCAGGCGCATCGGTTTTGGAGCCACTGCGCTGACCGCGATGCGGATTCGGTCAATGTTGCCGCCATTGAGCACCATCGCAGAGGCTACGTTCATCAGCGGGAAGTCCCACACGTTGCGATCGCGAACTTTCTCAAAGTAGAATTTTGCGCCAGCCCATGCGGAAGGAATGCGAATGGCAGTGAGGAGGTCGCCAGGTTGAAGGATGTTCAAGCGGGTGATGTCGATGTCAGGTCCGAGGAAGTAGTCTTCCGCGTCAACCGTGCGCTCGCCTTTGGCAGACTGAATCACGAACTTCGCATCGAGTGCGATCAGGGCGGGAGCCGAATCGGAAGGATGAACTGCCACGCAGCGGTCGGCGCCAAAGATGGCGTGCTCGCGATTGCGGCCCACTGGCGTGTCAGCGTAGCAAAGGTTGCCGCCCGCACGGTAGCAAGGCCAGCCGGCGCGGTAGTACCAGCAACGGGCATCCTGCGATACGTTGCCTCCGAGCGTACCTTGATTGCGTATTTGGGGAGAAGCAACTAAGGAGACAGCATCCGAGAGCACACCGTACTTCGCCTTGATCTCGGGATGATTTGCAATCTCAGTGAGCGTTGTCATGGCGCCAATTTCCAGACCATCGCCAGTGGTGCGAATTCCCTTGAGCTCGTCGATTCCGCTCAGGTCAACCAGCACCTTGGGCTTCTTGATGCGGTCTTTGAGCCAGTCGAAACTGTCGAGCCCACCGGCCATGACCCAGCCTTCTTCACCGTGTTGCTGCAACAACTTTTGCGCGTCAGCCGCCGAGCTCGGCTGAAGCAAATCAAAAGCGGGCATCACGTCTCGTATAACTGCCATAGCGCTCTCCGTTCAAATCGGAATCATATGTTTGTCATCAGATATTTGCCATTAAAGGATGTTGCATGGGACGTCCCGCTTCCAACGACGTCAGGATAGTGTCGGCATTTACAGGCGCGCGGCGGAATACTTCGTCACCCACCGCGTCAGAAAGAGCGTTCAGGATGGCCGCGCAACCGCCACCGACAGGCGGTTCCCCGATGCCGCGCGCACCGACCGGCGTTTCCGGATCAGGAATATCGAGCGCTTCCCATTGCATATCAACGGGAACATCCAAGATTGTGGGCGGCCTGTTCTGATAGAAGCGCATGGCAACCGGAAGACCGTAGTGGGGGTCATATACCCATTTCTGGCCGATGGCATGTGCGATACCCAAAACGGTGCGGCCCAGGATTTGCCCGCCGAGTGCTGCGGGATGCATCACCGTACCGACATCCGCATAGGCAAGAAAGTCGAGAATGTAGTACTTGCCGGTTTCGACATCGACCTCGACCTCAGCAAAGCTGGCGACATAAGAATAGGTGTTGCCATCGTGAGGGTATTTGTCTTTGGCCGATACCACGAGTCCCTGTCCAGCGAGATTTGCCACCGCCGCCTTGGTCATTTTGTTAACGTCGGTAGTCGCTTCGTGGCCGTCGTAGATGCCGCCAAGCTGAATGGCGCGCTGGGCCGCCTGCGCAAAGCTCAAGCCAGCGCCGCCACCCTTGCGAAATACGCGCTGGTTGGCTACTTCATAATCTTCCGGCTTGCCGCCGAGCGATTTCGCGGCGACTTCTTTAAGCTTTTGTTTGCACTCGTTGGCCACGGCAAACGATGCACGGGTCATGGCATGGGTCGTCTGACTGCCACCGGATGCGCACGTATAGGGGAGATGCTTGGATGTGTCACCCCACACGATGTCGCAAATCTCCCAGGGAACGCCGAGGGCTTCAGCGCCGGCACGATGCACATCGATTACCGATTCCGTTCCGAGGTTGCCGATGCCCGACTGGAATTGAACTCGCCCCTGCGGCGTGATGACCAGAAGCCCGTCGAAACCTGTGGTGCCGCCGACATAGCAACTGAGCGAAACGCCGACACCGCGCACCTTGGAGCCGATGCGTTTGGGCTGGCGCGCCACTCTTTCCTGCCACTTGAACTGCACCGCACCGCGATCGAGTGCGTCTTTGAGGAAGCAGCTTGTCGCGTGACCGCGCTTGCCATTGAGTTCGGGTCCAAACTCCGCCTTGCCTTCAGGGCAGTTCACGCGGCGCAGCGCGACCTGGTCGATGCCGAGATTGCGCGCGGCTTTGGACAGAATCGGCTCGATGATGGCGATTCCCTGCATGCCGCCCGGCGCACTCTGCGCGCTGCGCGGAGGCGTATTGGTCATCACCGAGATTGCGCGCTGACGCATGGCTATCGGCTGATAAAGGAGCGATACGATACGAGCCGCTGAAGCTCCGTCCCCCTGCGCGTCGTAGGAACCGCTGTTGCACACGGTGAACATATCGATTGCCAGGATTCGGCCATCCTTGCCGAAACCAATCTTCATGCGGCCTTCAACACTGGGACGCGCACGGCCGATCAGGTGCTCCTCTTCGCGGCTGATGCGCATCATGACCGGAGCATTAAGTTTCTTGGACAGCAGGGCGGGAATGATCATTGTGAGCCCGCCGGTGATTTTGCTGCCAAATCCGCCGCCGGTGTACTCGCTGATGAAAACAATCTTGTCCTGATCGATGTTCATCCATTTGGCAATCGCGGGCTTTGTCTGGAAGGTGCTTTGCGTCCCTGAATGAAGGAAGAGCTTTCCATTCTGCCAGTAAGCCATGGCGGTACGTGGTTCAAGGCACTGATGGCTGACGTCGGGTGTTATGAAGGTTTCGTCGAGGATGAGCGCCGCATTTTTGAAACCCGCATCGATATCGCCATAGGACCATTTATCGGGTGCATGCCCCATGGGCAGGCGACCCTGATCGTATTCCGCAAAGTCCTGCTCGGTCCACTTGAGTTCTGTGAGGTGCGGGATGGGCGGATTCGGCGGCTCGGGGCGCACCCAGACGTTGCCGTCTTCGCGTGGATTTGGCCCGCCGGGGCGAAGGCTCTCGAGCGGATCTATGACAAAGGGCAGCTCCTCGAAGTCGATCTTGATCTTCTCAATCGCTTCGGCACAGGTAAGCTCATCGACAGCGGCGACGGCAAGAATTGGTTCGCCCATGTAGAGGGGCTCGTTGGTGAGCGCCTGTTCACCCCACTTGCTGGCCTTGATCACCGTGCCGTTATCGTTCAGGCTGTCGGCGGGGGCGGGAATGTCGTCGGCGGTAAGAATCGCTTTGACACCGGGAATCGCCAGCGCATCATCCATATCGATGTGCTTGATGCGGGCATGTGGCATGGGACTAAGGACGAGGCGACAAAACAACATGCCGTCGGCCCGAAAGTCCTCAGCATATTTTGAATTTCCAGTGACCTTGGCCAGCATGTCGTTGGTGGGATAATTCTTCCCGATCAGCTTGTAGCCGGCACCGTAGACGCGTTCTTTTGTCTGGGAAGGCTTGGCGGGTTTGGTCATTTCAACGGGAACGCTCTCGGGCATGCTCAAGCCCTCCTTATGTACTCTGCGCCGCGCATCATGGAGTCGATAATCTTGTTGTAGTCCTGGCAACGGCAGAGATTACCGGAGATGCCGTGCGCGAGTTCGGTGCGTGTTGGATTTGGATTAGTCTTCAGGAAGCCGACGGCCGACATGATGAAACCGGACATACAGAAGGCACATTGGAAGCCCTGCTCATCGACAACTGCCTGCTGCACCGGATGGAGCTTGCCGTCGGCGGACGCCAAACCTTCAATGGTGGTGACCTTGTGTCCTCTCACAGTATGGGTGAGCGTGGAGCAACTGTAGCGAGGCACATCGTCGATGAGGACAGTGCAAGCGCCGCACTCAGCGCGGTCGCAGCCGAGCTTGGTACCGGTGAGACCGAGCTTGTAGCGCAAGGTCCAGGCCAGCGTCTCCTGCTTCATGACGTCTACGCGGCGCTGCATGCCGTTGACATTGATGGTAATGAGGCGTTCGGCGGCGGAAGAACTCTGGCCGTGGACCGCGGAGGCAATGAACTTGTAGTTCGCCGCGGCGACCGCGCCTCCAGCTGCGATGACTCCCAGAATGAACTTGCGCCTAGTGACGGACTTCGACGTGGCGTCGGTCGTTTTCAGCTCTGGAATCTCTGTCATAGCCGATTCTCCCGTCTCGATTTTTCTTAAAGGATTTGCGGTGCAGCGTTTGGTGGCTGCGATGCTGCGGATATATTAGCTCCCGACTGATTGCTTTGTGAAGCTAGCCGGGGTGGAATTAGTGCGAAACAGGACAAGTTCAATGAATACGGATAGATGAATGAGCTCCCGGAATCGACATGGGAAGAGCGCGAACCGTTCGCGGCGGATCAGGTTTCACTCATCTCCATTCCCTTTGCTTCGCGGCCAAACATGGCCAAACCGGCCAGCGACAGGGCCACCACAATTACGGTGATGGCGAGAACGGCGGGATAGTTGCCCCAACGCTCAGCGGCCAGGGCCTGACCTTTTCCATTCCATGAAGTGACAAGACCACCCAACTGGTAGGCAAATCCGGGCGCCGTGGCTCGCACGGGCGCGGGAGAGAGCTCGGTAAGGTAAGCCGGGACGACTCCCCAGGCACCCTGCACCATGAATTGCATAAGCACCGCGCCGACGCCCAGGGTTAAAGCCGAATGGCCGTAGGCGTAGAGGGGAATCACAGGAATGGACAAGAGGGCGGCGGTGATTATGGCGCGCCTGCGGCCCCATTTTTCAGAGAGGGTTCCAAACACGATACCGCCGCCAATGGAGCCGAATCCGTAGAGAACGCCGATGATGCCGATTGTCTCGGGCGAGAGCCTGGCCTGCACGGCAAGGAAGGTGGGATAAACGTCCTGGGTGCCATGGGAGAAGCTCATGAAAGCAGTCATGAGCAGGATGAGGAAGAGGAATGTGGGTAGAAAACCCATGAGATTGGGGGGAATTATGGGTGCGGCCAGTCCCGTTTCGCTGGTGGGGATGCGTTTTCTGGCGGCAGCAAGCCATACCGGGGATTCGGCTACTTTTGCCTGTACATAGAAGACCAGGATGGCCGGCAGAGAGCCGAGGATAAACAGTCCTCGCCATCCGATTCGCTCGAAAAAGAACGCAAATGCTGCCGAAGCGAGGATCGACCCGAGCGCGTAGCCCTCCTGCAGGATGCCGGAGAAGACTCCGCGGCCCTCTTTCGGCAGGGTTTCGAAGGCCAGCGCGGCACCAACGCCCCACTCGCCGCCCATGGCAATGCCGAAGAGCGCCCGCAGCAAAAGCAGGACGCTGAGCGAGGGAGCAAAGGCGCAGGCCAGCTCAATCACCGAGAAGCTAAGAATATTGAACATCAGAATGGGCCGGCGGCCATAGCGGTCAGCCAGCATTCCGAACAGAAGCGCGCCGACGGGGCGAAAGGCCTGGGTCATGAAGACCGCGCCGAGGATTGCGGAGGGCTGAGTGTGAAACTCGCCGGCGATGGCCTTGACGCAGAAGATCAGCAAAAAGAAGTCGAGACTATCAAGAGTCCAGCCGAGGAAAGCGGCCAGAAACGTGTGACGTTGCTGGCTACTCAGCTGCCTGAATCGGTCGATCAAGGACATAGGCCGGAGCATATCAGACAGGGAGCAAAGGCGGGTTGGATCGGCCGTGTTCGGCGGGTAAACGGGGCGGGGAAATAATATTTGTTGCAACGAATAACTTGCTTCGTGAGTCATATATGTGGATGGGAGATTTTGTGCCAGCCCCAGACACTGTATTCAGTGGTTTTGGGATGTGCGGCATTAGCTTCCGTACTTATTGCGCACGAAAGTGACGCCAAAACTTTGAATCGAAAGGAATTTTAGTCATGAAGCTTTTAACAATCGCAACCGGCATTCTGGCTTTGGCTGCACCGTTGGCCATGGCGCAGGCTCAGGCAGAAACCTCAACCTGGATCTCCGATCCGGCGCACAGTGAAGTTGACTTCAGCGTGACGCACCTGAGCATCACAAGCGTGCACGGCCGATTTGGCAAGGTTGCTGCTACTCTTCTGTACGACCAAACCGATGTGTCAAAGTCGGCGGTTGCGGCAACGATCGATATTTCAACCGTTGACACGAGCGAAGATGCCCGGAACAATCACTTGAAGACTCCAGACTTTTTTGACCTTGCTAAATTTCCCACAGCGACCTTTGCGAGCACCAGCGTGACGAAGGGCAGCAGCGGGTTGATTGTCAACGGGAACCTTACACTTCACGGCGTGACCAAACCCGTGGTGCTGTATGTGGAAGGACCCAACGGGCCGGTTCAGGGCATGGACAAGAAGCAGCACGCCGGTTTCTCGGCCACAACCACGATCAGCCGTTCGGATTTTGGAATTGGCGCCAAATTCCCGGGCTCCATGGTCGGCGATGAGATCAAACTGAGCATTGATCTGGACGTAGCGAAGCAGTAAGCACGGATGGAGCGAAAGGAAGAGAATGCCGGCCTTGAAGCTTGAAATTATGCAGGAGCGCCCCTTCTCCAGCACGGAGGAGGAGGTGCTTCTGAACGTGATGCGCACTTCGGATTTCCTGCATCGCGCCTTTCACAGCAAGACTCGCGATTGGGGCGTGACGTCGACGCAATACAACGTGCTTCGGATTCTGCGCGGCGCACATCCGCGCGGGCTCACCTGCGCGGCCATCGGGAGCCGGATGATTACCGCCGAGCCGGATATTACGCGGTTGCTCTCGAGGCTGAAGGGGCTCAAACTTATCCGTCAACAACGCGACCGGCACGACCGGCGCGTGGTATGGACTCAGATTTCCGAGGCTGGGCTGGAACTGCTGCGGTCGATGGATCCTGTGATCGAGCGGGCTCCGATTGAGTTGCTGGGACACATGAGCAAGGCGGAGTTGGCGGAGCTGATTCGGCTTCTGGAAGTGGCGCGGAAAAGCGGCGCGGAGATAGCGGCGGGAGAGAGCGGCGACGGGCGGAGGTCACATTGAAGGGAAACGGTCGCCTGGGGGTGGGGCGTCCGCCCTGCGAGCGTGGAGAGATGTTGTGCGAAGAGACACTGACGGGTTGGCGGTGATTCATTCAGACCCGTCAAAATACGGAGTTCAAATAGCAAAGCCGACATGTAGGAACTGATTCCGCATTTTGTTCGCTATGTATTTATTTCTAATGCAGTTATATATGGATTGCCTGGGGCGATGGCGGGGTGCTCTATGTTCTCCACGCGCCATTGGGATAATCGGCTCTGCCGAGTGAGCTAACTCTGCAAGCGATCAACGAACGCGTTTATTCTTTCCTGTGGCAATCCCACATAGGCTATGCAATACTATATGTGGCATACGCACAGGAGCCGGAAAAGTGGGCGAATCCAAACTTGATCTTTTACAAGGCACCCTGGACCTAATGGTCCTGCAAACCTTAGCCGCCATTGGCGCGCAACATGGCTACGGCATCGCGCGACGCATCGAGCAGGTCAGCGGAGACGAAGTCCTGCTGAATCAGGGCACGATCTACGCATCTCTCGTGCGTCTCCAGCAGCGCGGTTGGATCGATGCCGAGTGGGGCACCTCCGACAACAATCGCAGGGCTAAGTTTTACTCCATCACTCGCAGCGGCCGTAAGCAGCTTGAAAAGGACGCAGCCTACTGGCAGCGATTATCTGACGTGATGGGACGCGTGCTCGCCATGTCTGCAGAAGGCGACCTTTAATGAGCGCGCTGCTGCGGGCGTTGGCCCGCGTGCGTTCTTTTCTGTCGAAGCCCCCGCTCGACGCCGATCTCGAGGCTGAGATCGCCTCACACCTCGAAATGGCGATCGAAGAGGACATCCAGCGCGGCCTCACCCCTTTGGAAGCCCGCCGACAGGCACTCATACGCTTCGGCGGTATCGACTTGGCGAAAGATAAACAACGCGAAGCGCGAGGATTTATGAAACTCGACATTCTTCTCCAGGATCTCCATTACACTATCCGCTCCCTCAGACGCGACCGTGGTTTCACTCTCACCGCAATTCTCATTCTCGCCCTCGGCATCGGGGCCAACGTCGCCGTCTTCAGCGTCGTCAATACGCTGCTTCTGCGCCCGCTGCCCTTTCCCAATTCGCAGCAGCTGGTCTGGATCGCCCCGCCGCCCACCAGGTGTGGCCTCTCCTGCGCTACCTATTCCAGCGACGCCTACGACACCTTCCGCGCCAGCACCCATTCCTTTCAGGATGTGACCGGCTACTTCGCCTTCGACACTTCTGACAATCTCAGCCTCAGCGTCGGCGCTGGCGCGCCCATCCAGGCCACCAGCATCGAGGTGGTCGCCAATTTCTTTCAGCTCCTCGGCGTCCAGCCCGCCATGGGCCGCGCCTTTTCGCTCGACGACGCGCGCAACGGGGCAGCCCCGGTCATTCTGCTTTCCGATGCGTGGTGGCGTCGCCAGTTCAACGCCGATCCAAACATCATTGGCAAGGCATTCGACATGAACGGCCACCAGACCACGGTCGTCGGCGTGCTTCCCAAATCCTTCGACTTCGGTGCGGTCTTCTCGCCTGGTGCAAAGATCGACGCCATTACGCCCCTCAACCTCGACGCTACACGGAACGAGGGCAATATCATCACCTTTATCGGCCGCCTGAAGCCCGATGTCTCTCTCGCCCAGGCTCAGCAGGACGCCGCCATCGTGGTGCCCCACATGTGCAACAACAACAAAGTCCCTCAGTCCTGTGGTCAATATGCAGCCGTCCCCGTCACACTCAAGAACTACGTCAGCGGGAAGCTGCGCCGCTCATTGGTCGCTCTCTGGTCGGCGGTCGGCGGCATCCTTCTCATCGCTTGCGTTAATCTATCCAACCTCCTTCTCGCCCGCGCCGCAGCCCGCGCCAAGGAGTTTGCGATGCGCTCTGCTCTCGGCGCCACCCGCTTGCGTATCGTTCGCCAGTTGCTCGTTGAAAGCCTGATTCTCTCCGGCGCGGGAGCCATCGGAGGTCTGGCTCTTGCCGCCATCCTTCTCGCCTGGCTCGGCAGCCAGGGCTCGATTGCCCTGCCCCTGCTCAGTTCACTGCAAATCGACGGCGCGGCCCTCGGCTGGACAGTTCTCATCGCTGTCTTTGCCGCTTTCTTCTTCGGAATTCTCCCCGGACTGCGCATGGCCTCAGGCAACCTGCAGGAGACACTCAAAGACTCCGGCCCCGGTTCCGGCAGCGGACGAAAACACGAGCGACTGCGCTCAGTTCTTGTTGTCACTGAAGTAGCTCTCGCCTGCATGCTGCTCGTCGGCGCGGGATTGCTTCTGCGCAGCTTCCTCAAGGTTCTTAATGTCGACCTGGGATTCGAGCCCCAACACGCCGCCACCGTCTCGGTCGACTACGACACCAGCGCTCCCACGAACCAGGGCATACTTCTGAAACAAGCCCAGATCTTCCACGAGGTCATCACTCGCGTCAGTTCCATCCCCGGCGTCCAGGCCGCAGGCATCGTGGACTACCTTCCCCTCGGCCAAAATCGCTCCTGGGGCCTGCCTTTTCCGAAAGGTATCAGAGTCCCGAACGGCATCAACTCAGAGCCGCTCGTCTATGTGGCTTCTCCCGGCTATATTCACGCGATGGGTACAGGCATTCGAGGTCGCGATTTCACCTGGGACGACGGACCGCATAGCACAAACGTGGTCATGATCAACAAGGCGTACGCCCGCTTCCTCGCGAATTACGCCAAGTGGCCTGACGGCAGCGCGGTAGGCCAGATGCTCAACGACGGCAACCAGGACACGCTCGTCGTCGGCGTCGTTGACGACGTGCACGAAGAGGGTACCGAGGGCGACACTGGCTGGCAAATCTACTATCCCATCACGCAAAACTTCCCCAACTCCGCCCACCTCGTCGTGCGCACAACCCTGCCCCCGGCCACGCTTGCCACCAGCGTCCTGACCACTCTACGTGAACTCAACCCCAAGCAGCCCGCCGCCGAGTTCCGCCCGATCCAGACTCTCGTCGATCACGCCAACTCGCCGCGCCAGTTCTTCATGCTGCTTGTGGCTTCTTTCGCCGGCCTCGGCCTGCTGCTCGCAGCCCTCGGCATCTATGGAGTCATCTCCTACTCCGTAACCCAGCGCACTCAGGAGATCGGCATCCGCATGGCCCTCGGCGCAACCACATCTCAGGTCCAGCGCAGCGTAGTTGTAAGGACCCTCCGTCTCGCCTTCATCGGCATTGCGTCAGGCGCAATCGCATCTCTGCTCGTCTCCCGGGCCATCGCCGCATTGCTTTTCAACACCGCACCCACTGACCCCCTTGCGTTTGCCGCTATGGTCCTGCTTATCGGCATGGTTGCTCTGCTTGCGGGCTACATTCCAGCAAGAAGAGCATCTCGCATCGACCCCATGGTTGCCCTTCGCAACAACTGAGGAGAAGACCTGCTTGTTCGAAATCGGCAGCCTGCGATCATTCCGCACAACTGGTCGCCACCCCGTCCAGCAAACGAATGCTGGCTAGTTCTGGATTACTTTCACTTGTGGTTCGATCGTCTGTCGGTTTACCCGCGGCAATCGCCTCAGGGTCGAGTAATTCGGTTGTGCCCGGTTTGTTGCCAAACCGGACATTGCCCTATCTTAAGGTTCTGTATGAATGCCGGTCACTGGACTTCTCTTCCGATAAAACGAGTTTGATGCTGCCTCTTACTGGCTCTCTTTCTCTCCGCCCCTTTGGTTCTTTTCATTCCGCCCTTGAGACCTCTGATGGATATAAGGCGAAAATCCGGTATATGCTAGTCCGTGCGAGGTTACCCATGAAGACATACTCCAAGTTGTTTCTGGCTACAGCGTTGTTGTCGGCTGTGGCCGCACTGCCGCTGGCCGCGAATGCGGCTGCACCCAAATCCGTCAAAGTTGCGATCAAAACCGCCAGCGGCAAAGATGCCGGAAAGATTGTGCTCCATCAGGGCAAGGCCGGGGTGGAAGTGAAGGTAGACCTGAAGAATCTGCCTCCCGGCGAACACGCCATCCATATCCACCAGAATGCCAAGTGCGATCCGCCCGACTTCAAGTCTGCTGGCGGCCACTTCAACCCTGCCGGGAAAAAGCACGGATACCAGAATCCTGTCGGCCACCACAACGGCGACATGCCGCAAAACCTCACCGTCAACGCCGACGGCAAGTTGTCCACGACCTTCTGGAACAAGGACGTGACGCTGGACCCTGCCGCACCGAACTCAGTTTTTGCCAACGGTGGCACGGCTATCATCATTCATGAGAAGGCTGACGACATGATGACAGACCCGACGGGCAATGCCGGAGGACGAATCGCGTGCGGCGTTATTGTCCAGCCATGAAATTGGATTTATCTTTGGCTCCTGTATCGTGGCTTGTCTCGAAGTAACCGGCTGAGATTCATCTTTTTCCTTCGCGGGATTTGATTGAACCCGGTGGCTGGCGTGCGGTGTGCGGAGGATCTTGAAGTTCGGGAGGGGTTGGCGAAGGGCACTAGGCATCGTCCCTACGGGACTTGAGGCGTTGTGGCGATTCGTCCCCCACGCTGAAGCGCGGGGCTAATATACACTGCGCCTACGGCGCGGGTTGGGCGACGGAGAATTCGGTGGATCGGGGCGACGGTCCGGAGTCGGCGGGTCGGAGTCGAGGGACCGTGGTCGAGTAAGATGTGGCTATTGGAGACTGCCATGCGATGGAATGAATTCAGGGTTATCGCGCTCATCTTTGTTGCTCAGCTTTGCCTTTCAGGCGCGACCGGCGAGGCGCAGGCGGGGAAGGGTGCGTATGCGGCGATGGCTCCCGTGGATGAGTATTTGATCGCAGACCAGAGTTCGGAGATTGCGTTGGCTCGCAGTGCTGCTCCGGCATCGATCTCGGGCGAAGCCGAGGTGATGGTACTTGGGAGGAGCGGATTCACGACCGCAGTGAAAGGCACGAACGGCTTTATGTGCCTGGTGGAGCGATCATGGGGCGCCGCTACCGACGAAGCAGAGTTCTGGAATCCAAAAGTCCGTTCGCCGATTTGCTTTAATCGGGCCGCTGCTGGAAGCTTTGCGCAGATCTTCCTCATGAAGACAAAACTGGCGCTCAAAGGAAAGTCGAAGGCGGAGATTCTGGCGGCGACCGCCTCGGCACTGGATACGAAGGAGCTGCCCGCGCTGGAGCCCGGCGCGATGTGCTACATGATGTCGAAGCAGCAGTACCTGAACGACCGTGGCAAGAGCTGGCATCCGCACCTGATGTTTTTTGTATCGGGGGACGCGGCCAAGAGTTGGGGAGCCGACCAGGCGGATTCGCCGATTATGGCTGCAAACGATCCCGAAGAGCGGGTGACGATCATGATGGTGTGGGTTGGCAACTGGTCGGATGGATCGGCTGCTCCGGCGATGGGGCACTGAGGCATGGTCGCGGGCTGGCTGAGGGTGGCAACATAATCAATTTAAAAATCAAACGCAGGTCTTTCGACTGCGGTCGCTGCGGCGACTTTCGCTCAAGGTGACAGGCATTTTTTCGACGAGTTTTCTTGAGGGGCGGGATGGGGAGGCTGGATTCTAGCGTACGAGGTTTCGAGGCCCTGCGCTAGCTTGCGACGACCTTCTTGGCAATTACTTCTTCGTCGGCGTCCGCCTGGATAATCTTGTTATGCAGGCAATAGAGGGCGAGCTCAAGGCGGTCCGAGACGCCGAGTTTGTCATAGATCTTGCGCAGGTAGTTCTTGATCACCTGTTCTGTAGTGCCCAGCTGAAAGGCAATTTCCTTGTTGCGCTTGCCCTGGGTGATGCAGGTGATGATGGCCATCTCCTTGGGGGAGAGGCGGGGCTGGTTGCGGGGGCTAACGAGGGCGGCGGCCTGGGAGCGGTAGGCCTCGATGACCCAGTTGACGGACTGATTGTCGATCCAGGTTTCGCCGGCGGCGATTCTGCGCACGCAGCGGACGAGCAGGTCGGGCGAGATGGAGCGGGAGATGATGCCACGGACGCCGCGGCGATAGAGCTCGACGGTATGATTTTCGTCGGCGGCGACGGCCTGGACGATGAGCTTGACGTCAGGGGCGGCGCGGAGCAGGTCGGGGATGACGTTGGCGGTGCCGGCGAGGAGGCCACCTTCGAGGAGAACGATGTCGGTGGGGTAGCGTTCGATGGCGGAGCGGAGATTTTCGAGGGAGTCGGCCTGAGCGACGACGCGGAGGTCATCTTCGAGCGCGAAGACCTTGCGGATGCCTACGCGATAGATTGCCTGTGAGTCCGCAAGGATAATGCGGATCGCACCGGGCTTTACCGGTGTGTCAACAATTTCGCCGTCGGGGGCATCGTCCAGGATTTCCATAGTTGGCTGCCGCCAAGTCCATTGGTACTCTCATTGCTCCGCGAATCGGTACTCATCGATTGTTGAGGCGGCGAGGTACTGATGATGGCTTAGAGAGCAGCGTACCACACGTCCCGTGCAATGAACCAGCACATCGTGAGGAGTTCCTAGCACCGTGCCGGGCATTCGCAGGGAAAAACGGATGTCGAGCCCCACCTTCAGCTCCCGGTCCAGGGAAAAGAGGACGCCGCTGGCAGAGACATTTTGGGTTAGGGCGGTCAACTCGGACTTGCCCGCGTTGAGCACTGCCGGGAGGGCCAGCGGGAATCGCACCGCGCAACGCACTTCCTGACGCGAGCTGGGTTGGGTGGGTACAGCCGACTTTTGGCGTAAATCCGGCTTAGTTACTTTCATTGATAGCACCCGGACCTGAAAGGTCCCTTGAGTCACTCTAGCTAATTTTCTGACTTACACCTACAGCACCAAAGTTCCCTGAGAAGTAACGAAGAGGAAAACGGGTGGTTTTCGAAGGCACGCACGCGGGGAAGTGAGGCACTTCATGATCTGCGAAGTTCTCCAATGATTCTATCTATTCTTTTGAAAATAAATAGGTTAGCTGCAACAGATGCGAGGGTCCTGAGCCAGCTTTAAGGGGCTCAATCAACTCCGCCAAGCCGGTGTTCACTCTTTGGATTCCTCAATTGCCTGGGAAGAACGCGGCGGAGGCTCCCACCCACTCCTGATCCCTGTTGTGGTCCACCCCCATCATCTTGCCTCTGCCCAAGCGCACCAGGGAAAGAACAGGCGTAAGTGTGCCGTCGTCCGGCCATAAATAGAGGATGCGGATCTCTGCCTGGGTAAGCCCACGCGGGGTTTCAATGGTTGCGGCGAAGTTCATTCGCTGCTGCAGCAGAAAATTGGGGCGCAGGGCGGCCGGAATTGGTGTCAACTGCGCCTGGGTCGGCTCAAACTGAATTCCTTTGCCTGCGAAAGAGAAGAGCGGCTTGAGCAGAAGCTCACTATAAACGGTCTCTGGAGTCGACCCGGCCGGAAGGGACACACCGGCTGCGGGGAGCTTTTCCCTGCCTGACCCCTCAAGGAAATCGCTGAGGAAGACGGCTGGAGGAACAACCGCATGTCGCACCGGTGGGCTCGATAGCCATGGAATGGAAATCTTGCTGATGAGGAAATACCAGTTGGGATGGCCGGCCCATTCCACATCCCATGCATCGGTAAGATCGAGAGGCAAACGCACATTGCGCGCCATCAATTCATCTGCGATAACACGGTTGTAGATTCGATGGATTGGAACAAGTTGCCCGCGCCCGTTGCGGTAATTGAGCTTGTTTCCAGTCGCTTCAATTGCGCGGATATCGACCACAGCGATGCCCAACCGCGCGGCGGTCACTTCAAAATCGGGCCTGGTCTTTTGATGGAGCGGATCGAGCTCCGTAAGGACCACGTTCTCCGGATCGTGGCCAGCGAGGACGGTTCTGGCTAAAAGCACCCAATACTTCTGCTCATCGAGGCCGTCCAGATAGGCACATAGCCCTGGATCGAGTTGAAACGCGTCGCGGTAAGCAGAGCAGAGTACTGCCTAGTATCCATATACGGACGGGAAGGCCTGGATTTCCACAAGCTTGGGAGCCAGCTCGCCTGCAGGGTTCCGGACGAGTGCAAAGTCAGCAGTCAAAAATTGGGATGGACCGTTTCTCCGGCCACCCTATACCCCTCTGGAATAGCCTGCCGCGCCGCCGCGAGGCAGTCGGAACTTTTCATAAGCCTGTTGGTAAGGTCAGCCCCGATTTCTGCCATCGCTTCGAGCTGCGAGCCCCGCATGAATATTGGGGTCTCCGCGACACGGAAGTCGATGCGGACGCCACAACCCTGCTCCAGCCTCTCCAGCAAAGAGGCGTACTTCGAGGGCGTGAAGCTGCGATTGAATCGGGAACGGAGCTCGGGAATCAACCGGGTGTCCTCTCGATAAAGGTTAACTGCAAGAGGTTGATTGCCCGCTCAATTTGGGGGCACAGGCACGGAGGGTAATTGGTTCGGAGCAGGTGAAAAAGGATTCTCAGTAACCTGCAGATTATTTATTTTCGGTCGCCTGAGCGGTGGGGTCTCAATTGCACGTGGCGAATGAAAGGCGTAGAAAGAGGAAAATTGGAGAATATAGAGCGAACATCTAGCCGTCTCCAGGTACAAAAGGCTCCTGGAGCGATGAAAAACCGCAATGCATCGAAAAAAATTCCGCAATATTACTTTTGTGGTAGCGCTGATGCCCCTTTTGGGTTACTCTTTGTATGCGTAGTTGTTTCTCCAGCAAGGAGTGCACGATCATGGGTACCAGTTCAGTTAGAATTCGCGGACTTGTTTTAATGGCAGCGATGGCAGCAGTTGCTGCATATGCGTTTGCCAGCCCGCTGTCGATTCCGCCCACACCTCCGGCAAGGCCCCACGTGACTGCGTTTGTCAGCCCGCTGTCGATTCCGCCCACACCTCCGGCAAGGCCCCACGTGACTGCGTTTGTCAGCCCGCTGTCGATTCCGCCCACGCCTCCGGCAAGGCCTCACGTGACTGCGT
>JBARBP010000168.1:0-4216 GCA_049793195.1 Occallatibacter sp.
GGGCCTGCATTGTAGGCGGCCAGCGCGAGAGACAGGTTGTCGTGATATTGGGTGAGAAGAGCGTCAAGATAGGTTGAGCCGCCACGGACATTCTGGTTGGGCTCGTAGCTGTCCTGGACGCCAAGATCGTTGGCGGTGCCGGGCATCAATTGCATGAGGCCGCGGGCTCCGGCGCGGCTGACGGCGTTTGCGTTGCCGCCGCTTTCCGCTTTGACGACGCTGGCGAGCAGGTCGACATCGAGGTTGTGGGCCTTGCCGGCGCGGGCAAGAATTTCGGCGAGGTCGGCCTGGCTTAATTTGGCTTCCGGGCTTGGAGGCTTGCTGGAGATTTGCGGGGGTGGGGGCGGATCGGGAAGCGGTTCGATGAGAGCTATCTGCAGTGACGGGAATTCGATGTAGTTGTCTTCGCCGGCGCTGAGGTAGAGACGAACTCGGTTCTCGATTTGGGAGTGATGGTCGCAGCGGAGATCGAAGCCGTTGCGGAGGGTGACGTGTTCGGCCGCCTGGACGGAGGGGGCCAGGGCGGCGAGGAGCGCGGCGATGAAGAGATGTTTCCCGGTCATGAGCGATTGCGTCTTGTGATTCTTTGGTCTTCGTGTGATTTTGAGTGTTGTTCCCTGTTCGATCATGGTTCTGCTCGGAGTGCGTGTTTTTTGATTGCAGCTTCGAGGACTAAGGCGACGCCGTCTTGATCGTTGGGCGGGGCCTGCTTCCAGCCGAGGGTCTTGGCCATGGTGCGAAGCTCGATGGCCGCGTTGCCCATGATGACAGCTTGTCCTGCCCACTCCAGCATATCTACATCGTTCCAATTGTCACCGATGGCCATGGTCTCGCTGCGGCTAATGCCAAGGCGGCCGGCGAGATCTTTCAATGCCCAGCCTTTGGAGATGCCGCGCGGGAGGAGGTCGAGGATGCAGACGTCGCGGGCTGGGTATTCGGTGCGAACTGACTCGCAACTGCTGCTCCACTCGCTGGCCTTGAGGGCCTGTTCGGCTTCTTTCATGCGGTTGACAAAACCGGCGACCATGCCCTGGATGGGGTCTTCGCCGTCGATCAACGCCAACTCCAAGGGCTTGATAACCTCAATGGCATTGCGGTTGGTTTCAACCCAGAGCGCAATGCGGCCGTGCACCTGTGCAAGATCTTCCAGGACCAGCTCAGCGCGACCGGGGCGGTCAAAGGTAAAGACGACGGCGCCGAAGGGTCTGAGGAGTCCGCAAAGGGCGCGGGCGATGCGGGCTTCCATGTGGGCTCGATCGATGAGTTTGCCGTCGAGGGTGCGAATCACTGCACCATTGGACGTGATGAGGGGGGTATCCGCTCGAAGGTTGAGGCCTTCGAGGAGAGGGAGCGTGTAGGCAAGGCGGCGGCCGGTGGCGATGGCGATGGTGATGCCGGCTTGCTGGGCGGCCCGAAGCGCCTGGGCATTTCGGCGGCTGACGGCCTGCTCGTAGTTGGGCAGGAGTGTGCCGTCCATGTCGATGGCCACCAGGCGAACGGGAGGGTGCATGGGTTTAGTGTATCGGGCGGGTCGGGTAATCTTTGGTTATGGAACGGATGTGCAGCCAGTGTCATGCGGTGGTTGGGGAAGAGATGGTGGGGGATTGGTGCCCGGCTTGCGGCGGGGCGTTGGTGGAGCGCGCGGCTTCAGCCGAGGCTGCGGGAGCGGCGGCTGAGGTGGACCATCGGGGCATCGTTCTGCCGCGACGGTATGCTCTGGGGGGGATTATTACGCCGCGGTAAGTTTTTCTAACTTTTGGTAGCTCGGCCTTTCGCAGTTCTGGGGACATTCATTTCTTCTGGTAGCGGACATGGCTTCGTTGGGAAGAAGTGGGCAACGACACGCTTACGGCAGAGCAACTCGACTGTCTCACCGGCTCTCAGCCACGCCGACAGCTGATCGAGGCACTTGGCGATTCGCAATTGGCTGAAGGATATCGAGTGCATACTTCAAGATTGACATCGAATTGACATTGGATCGACCGCTGCGAGTTGGCGGCCTATATATCTCTTCCCGAAATGCGCTTCAATTCCATATTGATGCTCATCGAGACTGTCACTCGTAGCGGAGGGCTGCGGCGGGGAGGACGCGGGCGGCGGCAGAGGAGGGGTAGAGGGTGGCTAGCATCGACATGCCGATGGAGACGGCGGAGACGATGAGGGCGTCGACGGGGCGGGGAGCGAAGGGCAGGGTGTCAATGGAGTAGACCTCGGCGGAGAGGTGGATGAAGTGGTAATGGCCGCCTGCCCAGGCGGCGGAGTAGCCGAGGGCGAGGCCGAGGGCGGTTCCGACGACGCTGATGAGCAGGCCCTGCATCAAGAAAATGCGGCGGACCTGACCGGGGTCGACGCCAAAGCTCATCATGACGGCGATGTCGCGGGTCTTCTCCATGACCATCATGGTGAGGGCGATGAGGATGTTGAGGGCGGCGACGATGACGATTAGCGCGATGACGATGAAGGTCACTTCCTGCTCGAGCTTGAGGGCGCGGAAGAGCTCGCGGTTCTGCTCGATCCAGTTGGTGGTCATGAAGCCTTTTCCGGCGGCTTGCTCGATTTCAGCGCCGATTTCGGGAGCACGGTTCAGATTGTCGACTTTGAAACTGATGACGGAGAGCAGGTCGGGCTCGTCGAAGAGGCGCTGCGCATCGGCAAGGCGGGTGAAAGCCCAGCTCGAGTCGTAGGAGTAGAAGCCGGAATGGAAGATGCCGGTGACGCGGAAGGTCTGAAACTTGGGAACGAGTCCAAAGACGGGGTTGAGTTCGCCCTGGGGACTGGTGACGACCACCTGATCGCCAACCTGGACGCCGATTTGCTCGGCGAGATCGCTGCCCAGCACGAGGTCGGGGATGGAACTGGCGGTTGTGTCGGTACTCGCGCTGGGATTAAGGCCCGCGGCGGAGCCGGAGGTGATGGTATCGAGGAGGTTGCTGACGGTGCGTTCCTGGCTGGGAACGATGCCCTTGACGAGCGCAAAGCCGGCGCGGGGGCCGTGGGAGACCATGACTTCTTCGTAGATGCCGGGAGCCGCAGCGGTGACGTGGGGTAGATGGCGCAGGCGATCGAGAAGAGGACGCCAGTCGCGAATGCCGTCGGCCTCGATGCGCATCAGTTCGACGTGAGCAGATGAGCCGAGGAGGCGGTCCTGGAGGTCGCGGCGCATGCCGTTGGTAATGGCCAGGGCGATGATGAGTGCGGCCACGCCAGCGGCGACACCGGCGACGGAGATGGCGGTGACCACGCCGACTACGGCTTGCCGCCGCTTGGCTTTGAGGTAGCGCGCCGCTAAAAAGAATTCAAATCGCATCGTGCTTTGGCTTCCTGGACTACTTTGCCGGTTTACTTTACGGGTTTCATTCTTCCGCGGCGGGGATTACGGTTTTGGCCACGCCTACGTTGTCGTAGCGGTCGTAAGCACGCACGGTGATCAGATGTTCGCTGGTTTTGCCGGCCGGTTCGTTGAATGCGATGCTGAAGTCGTAGTGCTCGGTACGGGAGTCGGAGATTTTGTCGACGGGCTCAAGGAACTGCCACGGCCCAGCGTCGAGCGAGTATTCCGCGCGGGCGATGGGCGAGAAGGAGTCGACGGCGTCGAAGGATACGAGGAGCGTGTTGGAACACGGGGCTCCAGAGCAGGGGGTTCCGCGAACTGCCTTGAGGGCTGTGATCACTGGCGGGGTGGTGTCCACCTCGAAGCGGTCGCTGATTTTCTCGCTGGTGAGGGCGTCGCCGGGGGAGTGAGACGGGGCGTCGGAGGCGACGACTTTGACCTGATATCCGCCGTCGGGGATGAGGGTCGAGTCAAAGCTGTAGGCCTTTTCGGTGATCTTCTTCTTGAGCAGGCGCCAGACAGATTCGCCGTCGCCGCGGAGATAGAGGGAGTAGACGAGTGTGTCTCCGTTGTCGTCGTGGGCGGACCAGCGCACGGTGATCGCGGTTCGGTCCTTCGTGGCGGTAAGGGGTACGGCGGCAGATATATCTGTGGTAGCGCCGTCGGAGGCAGACGCGGATGCGCCGAAGGCAATACTGACTGTTTGCGGCTGGCCGGTGAATTGAGTCTGCGGGTTTACTCGGGCACCGGTGGCGATCACAAGGTCGTCGACGACCGGGGCGGCGTTGACGGGAAGGTAGTTCACGGCGACACTGCCGACGACTCCGTTGGCGTGGAGGATGGCTTTCCACTGGAGGAAGCGGCCGGCGGGGGAGGCTACTGCGT
>JBARBP010000169.1:0-49065 GCA_049793195.1 Occallatibacter sp.
GATTGGTGGGTCTATGCGCATCATCATTCTGAAACGGTCTTCAGCTGGTCTTACGCAGCGCTCAATGCGCTTTATCTTGTACTCGCCGCCGCCGCCCTTTGGCTCAGGCCGAAGTTCTGGAAAGCAATGCTGGCCTACATCCTCCTGCGTTGCGCCCTACTTCTCACCGTGGAGGCCCCTGAAGCCCGCTACACCCTCGAATTCTTTCCCATCCTCTTTCCACTTGCTGGAATCGCCGTCAGCAGCCTCGTGAGCCGAATAAAGCCCAAACAAACCGCCGCCTGACCGTGCTGCCCCGCATCCCTCCGCCCTACTTCACAAAGTGCGTCTGCCTGTTCGTCTTCAGCGTAAAAGCGTCGCTGGGCAACTCCACATTTGTTCTTATGTGCGAATAAATGCAGGTGCGGGATGTACCCTGTCCTTCGTCGAAAATCTGCCGCAGGCTCACCGCATGTTCGGTATCCAGCCAGATGGTCACCTTGGGAAACAGCCTCAGCACATTCGGGTCTTTGGCCACCAGTTCCAGCTTGTCGGTCTTAATGCCATCCACCACTTCCTGCCCCAGGTACTTGATCTGCCACTTGTCTTCCAGCTCTTTGCCGCTGGCGCCAAACCCCAGCAGCAGGTAGCTCTCGTACTTCGCCGCATCCATTACGCGTGCCTGGTTTAGCAACGGTTCAAACAAGATCACCTTGCCGCCGGAATAGGACAGATCCTTCGGCACAGGTTTCCCGTTCACTTCCG
This sequence comes from Occallatibacter sp., assembly GCA_049793195.1. Taxonomy (GTDB): domain Bacteria; phylum Acidobacteriota; class Terriglobia; order Terriglobales; family Acidobacteriaceae; genus Telmatobacter. The sequence continues at coordinate 745 of JBARBP010000169.1, forward strand.
TGATGTGCGCTGCCATCTGGAAGCTGTGGCCCTCGCGCTTGTAGTAGGCCATACCCTTCTGAACGTCCTTGTCGTAGATGGGTACGGTTTCCACGGTGTCAAACTCGAACTCCGCGGAGGTGGTTCGGAAATTGGCCGCCGCGCTGTCCAGCTTTCGCAGCACGCCTTCCAAGCTGTCCGCCGCAAACACCGCGCGCGCCGGCAGCATCCCAACCGCAAGCAGCGCGGCAAAAAAAATCTTTCTCAAATGCATAGGGTCCTCATCTGCTTCAACGCACATTCACATGCAACGTCGCGTCCGCCGTCCACTGATCACCGCGCACTGTCCACTGTTCTTACCGGTGCGCCCAGATCTTCCAGGCTGTATTTCCCTGCGCATCGGTGATCGTCTCCCAGCGCTCCACAACCACGGCATCGCCGCTCACCGGCAAAATAGCCTGCCGTAGCGCCTTCTTCACTGCCGAGTCAGATCCGCCTGCAGGCACGTTGATATCCGAGGCCTGCACGGTCACGATCATTCCGTGGCTTCCATCTCCAATGAGCTCGATAGGATGCCGAAGGCCTGCGCTCGACGACGGTTTGTCCCCGTAGTTCCACAGGTGCGGCGTCACAAAAATGAACAGCAGAATCAACGTCACCATCACGTCGTAGTGAAAACATCCGCGCGGATAAGTCCAGTAAAAATAGCTCTTTAAAATCTCACTGAAGCCGCGTTTCGGCTCCGGAAAGAGCTCACCCTCGTTTACGGTCTCCATCACAACTCCTTCGCAATCCGGTCCAGCCCGCCCATGTAAGGCCGCAGAACCTCCGGAATCAGCACCGTTCCATCGGCCTGCTGATAGTTCTCAAGAATCGCCAGCCACGTCCGGCCCACGGCCAGCCCGCTCCCGTTCAGCGTATGCACAAACTCGGGCTTGGACTTCGCACCCGGCCCCGCCGCCGCCCTAAAGCGGATATTCGCTCTCCGTGCCTGAAAGCCCTCAAAGTTCGAGCACGACGAAATCTCCCGGTAAAGCTGCTGCCCCGGCAGCCACACTTCCAAATCGAAAGTCTTGGCGGAGCTGAAACCCGTGTCGCCGGCGCACAGCAGCATCCGCCGGTAAGGCAGCTTCAGCGCCTCCAGAATCTCTTCGGCGTCACGCGTCAGCTTCTCGTGCTCCGCGTCCGACTCCTCCGGCCGCGTGAACTTCACCAGTTCCACCTTCTGAAATTGGTGTTGTCGGATAATGCCCCGCGTATCCTTGCCTGCCGCCCCAGCCTCCGCGCGAAAACACGGTGTATACGCTGTCAGCTTGATTGGCAGCCGCGCCTCGTCCAGAATCTCGTCGCGGTAGAGATTCGTCACCGGAACCTCCGCCGTCGGAATCAGCCAGTGATCGTTGTCCTTGAATTCGCCTCGCGCAACACCCTCGGCATCCGCATCCGAGCACCGGAACAGGTCCTCGGCAAACTTCGGCAGCTGCCCCGTCCCGAACAGCGACTTTGAATTCACCATGAACGGCGGCAACACTTCCGTATAACCATGCTTCTGCGTGTGCAGGTCGAGCATAAACCCGATCAGCGCTCGCTCCAGCCGCGCCCCCGCGCCCATGTAGACCGCAAACCGCGCCCCGCTCAGCTTCGCCGCCCGCTCCAGATCCAGAATTCCCAGCGCCTCGCCGATCTCCCAATGCGGCTTCGCCTCAAAATCCAGAACCGGCTTCGCGCCCCACGTCTTTACCGCGACGTTGTCAGTCTCTGACGTTCCGGCAGGCACCTCGTCTCGCGTCAGGTTCGGAATGCTCGCCAAAGCCATCCGCATCTTTTCGTCCAGGCCTGCCGCCGCCTGATCCAGCTCGTCGAGCTTGTCCTTCAGGGCGCGCGTCTCTTCCATCACCGCCGTGGCGTCCTGCCCTGCCTTCTTCAGCGCACCAACCTGTTGGCTCAGCTCATTGCGCCGCGCCTTCAGCCGTTCAGAAGTCGTAATCGCCTCGCGCCGGCTCTGGTCCAGCGCGCGAAAATCCCCCAGCAGCGCCGCCGGATCAGCCCCCCGCGCACGCAGTTTTTCTTCAATAAGTTGCAGGTTTCCCCTGACAAATCCCAGATCGAGCATTGTTCTACCAGTTTAAACGACGGATCAGAGCCTTCTTGGTTCTGAATGGATGATGACAAAAGGAGCAAGGGTGGGATACCCGACCCAAAGCGGCGTCGCTTCCCTTCAGAGGCGTTTCCTCCCCGCGCCCCACTCTGCGAAACTTGAAGTATGACTCCCGTCCTGCCCGCTCTCATCTTCGACCTTGACGGAACCCTCACCGACTCCAAACCCGGCATCCTCGGCTGCCTGAGCAAGGTGCTTCAAGCCCGAGGAATCAGCCATCAAGGCCCGCTCGACCGATTCATCGGCCCCCCGGTCGAAGAATGGGTAGTCGATCTCCTGCCCAACGGGAGCGAAGCAGAGCGCCTCGCCCTGGCCCGCGATTACCGCGCCTGCTACGACCGCGAAGGTTGGCAAAACAATTCCGTCTTCCCCGGCGTCCGCGAAATGCTCGCCGACCTCCGCCGCCAGGGATTTCCCCTGTATGTCTGCACATCCAAGCAGCAGCACTTCGCCCTGCGCATCCTCGACGCCTTCCAACTTTCGGGCCTGTTCACCGCCATCTACGGCGACAAGATGGAATACACAAGCCACAGCAAGATAGACCTGCTCGCCAACATCCTCCGCGAACGTTCCCTCGATCCAGCCGCCGCATGGATGATCGGCGACCGCAGCTTCGACATTCACGCTGCCCGCGCGAACCGCCTCCGCTCGCTCGCCGCCGGCTGGGGTTACGGCTCGCCGCAGGAGTACGCCCAGGCCGACGCCATAGCCTCAACACCCGCCGATGTCGCAACCCTCGTCTCCCTGCCAGAGCCCTCAGCGGCTCTCTAAAACTCTCATTCAGTTCGCCGTCGATGGGTTCCCCAGCGCCACTGCGCCAGCTCGCAGACGCCAAATCTGCCCCCTTTTCTGGCCTCGGCTGCCAACGAAATAGAGGTTGAAATAGAGGTTTTTGATCAACCGAATTCCTGTGGAAAACAAGGCGGCCTCTTTAACTTTATTTCCAAAAATCCAAGAATATCCGTTCTCAAGCTATTGAAAAACAACATTCACGAAAAATTGATTGACGATCATATAAAAAGCGCGGTATGATGGAGTCGGTAACAATCATCCCCAAGGAGGTACTTCATGCGTCATATCGTTGCAAGCACCATCATGCTCTCCTCGATGCTCTTCCCGGTTGTGGCCAGTGCAAGCTCGTCTGCGGACGACGCTGCTGCTTCAACCCCTAACCTCCGCGTTAGCACCGGAGTCACCGTTCCCAGCCTTATTGGATCCGTTTCAATCCAGATGCCTAACGGCCTGTCCCCGCACTTCCTTCCCATGGATACCCAGGTCGGTCTCTCTCTCACCGTCGACAGCGACGGCCAGCCCGAGAACGTCAAGGTCGTCAAGTCGTCCAACCCCTTTTGGGATGCGCGCGTCGTTGACGCAATCCAGAAGTCCCACTTCCGTCCCGGCACGGTGGACAACACCCCCACTCCCATCGAATTGAACCTCCTCGTCAACGTCGCACAGTAACCCCCTGGCCCTCCCAAACCCAAACCGTTAAGCCGGGAGACCTATCAGTCTTCCGGCCTCCAAAATCGCCACTTCCATCACTTTTCTGCAAAATCAACCACCGCGGGACCCATCGCAGCCGTGCATTGCTCCGGCGCCAGGTGCCCGCACCCGACATAAACCAGCAGCTCCGACTGCGGAATCAACTGCTGCATTTTCTTGCCTTCAACCAGCGGCGTAATGTGGTCCTCTTTACCCCACAAGATCAGCACCGGCATCTTCAATTGCGGGAGCAGGTCATCCGTCGCGTCCTTGCCCGTCAGCATGCTGTCAATCGCCCGCCGAATTACCCACCGGTGTTCCGCGGATAGGCGCAGAATATCCCGCGCAACAAAGCCCGGAATCCCCGGTGGATGCGGCATCAGCAGCGCCTCAAGTTGGTCCAGGTCCCCCGCCGTCTTCGGCATAAACAGATCGGTATTCCAGTCCGGCCTCTCGTAGATCCCCGCGGAGTCGAACAGCATCAGCCGCTTCACCCTCTCCGGATGCGACGCCGCCACAAGCTGCACAATCCAGCCCCCCATCGACCAGCCGCCCAGGTTCACTTGTTTCAACCCCAGCGCGTTCATAAAGTCCACCACCGCACCGGCCTCGTCGTGTACCGAATAAGAGAAGTCCCCCGGCTTTTCGCTGCGTCCGTATCCGAAAAGATCGGGCATATAAACGTGAAACCCGCCTCTGGCAAAATAGGGGGCCAGGTTGGTCCAGTCTTCCGCGCGCCCTCCCAACCCGTGCACCAGCACCACCACCGGCCCGCCCGCGGGTCCCTCCGCAAGGTAATGCATCCGGTGTCCCCCCACCGTCACCTCGCGGTTCTCCACTCCCGTCAAAGCTTCGCGCGCATACGACATTCCATTGAAGTAGCTCACTGGCCGCAGCCAGAACCCGATACCCGCAATCAGCGCCACCGCCCAAAGTGCGCCGGCAATCTGCAGCGACTTTCGCGTCAGCTTCATCGTCCCTCACTCTCTCCAACTGCGATCGCCCGCGCCCTCTGCCACCCCAGTTCGATGACCCGAACAGTAACCGGGTCCAGCTTCAATATGCTGTGGCTATTCCACTCCGCGCGCTCAACCCAGCGCACCGCATCGGCGTCCGAGGCGGCCTGCAACTGCCCTCCCGTCACGCGGCACAGGTAGTCGGCAATCACGTAGTGGTAGCGTACCCGCTCTCCCTCGCGGTGAATCCGGTCCAGCAGCTCAATCAATTCAACCGGTTCGACCTCAAGGCCGGTCTCTTCGCGCACCTCGCGCACCACCCCGGCAATCAGCGATTCGCCCAGCTCCAGCATCCCCCCCGGCAGCGACCATTGGCCCTTCAGCGGCTCTCTCCCGCGCCGCACCAGCAGCACACGCCCCTCGTCCACCACCACCGCGCCCACGCCCACCAGCGGCGCCACCGGAAACTCTCTTTCCATCCCGCTTCCCACTCCCTTGCCCTTTCTGACAGGCTCCGGAAAAGCTCTGGCGGAGCCACAATACGTGTCAGGGCACGACTTCAGTCGTGCCGAAATCGCCACAAAATGACCGTGGGCTTTAGCCCCTGAGGGAAGCTTTTCTTAAATCCCTCCCACGTGCCCAACCGTTTTCGCAGCCTGCAAAATCTTTACTCCCTACGATAGTTCCCCGCCCGGCCTCTCTTGCAACTCCACATCGTACGAATCTCTCCCACGCGATTATCATCAAATCAGATAGATGAGCGGAAACAGGAGATGCAAATGGCGGAATTCACATTGCAAATCGATGGAATGCACTGCGGCTCTTGTGTTCGCCGCGCAAGCCAGGCGCTTGCAGCCGTTGACGGCCTCACTGTCAACGAGGTCCGCGTTGGCGCCGCTCGGCTCACCTCCGCCGCCGAGCCCGCGCCTATCGACCTCGCCATCGCGGCCCTGGCCAAGGCCGGCTACACCGCGCATCGGGCACAGTAAGTGACCTCGCACGCAACAGAGTCGCTCACGCTTCCTGTCCTCGGCATGACCTGTGCCTCCTGCCAGCATCACGTCGAAGTGGCTCTCCGCTCCACCGCCGGCGTCCAATCCGCCCATGTCGATCTAATGGCTCACCGCGCCAGCGTAATCTTCGATCCCGCGATGGCCGCGCCCCAGCAGTTGGTTGAAGCCATTCGCGGTGCAGGCTATGACGCGGTTCTCCCACGCGCAGGCGATTCCGCGGGCCCGGACCACCGTGAACACGAAGCTGAGTCCTCCCGCAAAGCCTGGGCCACGCTCATCGCCGGCGCATTAGCCATGCTTCTCGCCATGCCTCTCGATTCCCAAATGGGTGCGCCCGGTCACGGTCCCGGATACGGAATTGACCACGCCCTCATGCGCCTCCTGCCTTGGCTCTACGCGCTCCCGCCAACCCCGCTTCGCTGGTTTCTTCTTGTTCTTACGGCAGTCATCGTCGGTTGGGCGGGCCTCGGCATTTATCTCAGCGCCCTCCGCGCCCTGCGCCACGGATCCACCAACATGAACACCCTCGTCGGCCTCGGCACGGGCGTTGCCTTCCTCTACTCCGCCTACGCCACGCTCTGGCCCGCTTCCGGCCGCGACGTCTACTTCGACGCAGTCCTCTTGATCGTCGGATTTCTCTTGTTAGGCAAAAGCCTTGAAGCCCGCGCCAAACGCCGCGCGCTCGCCGCCCTCGATTCGCTCTCCCGCCTGCGTCCCGTCACCGCCCGGCGCATCGTTGACGGCGTCGAGGCCATCGTCCCCCTTGAAGAGATCCAACCCGGCGACAATGTCCTCGTTCTTCCCGGCGAACGCTTCCCGGTCGACGCCATCGTCGTCGAAGGCCGCACCACCGTCGACGAAGCCATGCTCACCGGCGAATCCACGCCACTCCCGCGCGAGGTTGGTGGCCGCGTTCTCGCCGGCTCCCTCAACTACGACGGCGCCGTGGCTTGCCGTGCGCAATCGCTGGGAGAAGCCACCGTACTGGCGCAGATCACCCGCATGGTCGAGCAGGCCCAGGGCTCCCGCGCGCCTATGGAGCGCCTTGCCGACCGCGCCAGTTCAATCTTTGTTCCCGTCGTGCTGGGACTGGCCCTGGCCACGTTTCTTGCCTGGCTTATCGCCGCGCACTCGCTCCCTCTCGCGCTCGCCAACACCGTAGCCGTGCTCGTCATCGCCTGTCCCTGCGCCATGGGACTCGCCGTGCCCGCCGCACTCACCGTTGCCGTGGGCCGCGGCGCGCAACTGGGCATCCTCTTCAAGGGCGGCGAAGCACTTGAACGTCTTGCTCATCTCGACGTCATCGTCCTCGACAAAACCGGCACCTTGACTGTGGGAAGACCGGTGCTCATGGCGGTTCATCCCTTGGCCGGCCACCAGCAAAACGATCTTCTTCGCATGGCCGCCGCAGCCGAGGAGCGTTCGAACCACCCGCTCGCTCACGCCATCGTCGATCAATCCCGCACTCTCGGCCTCACCTGGAAACCCGCCCAGGATGTGCAGATACTTCCCGGCCGCGGCCTCACTGCCAGGGTCGAAGAGCACGATTGCCTCCTCGGCAACGAAGCCCTCTTTGAGGAATTCCAGATTCCCATGCCCCTCAACGAAAATCCGCCTGAGCCCGGAGTCACCCGCCTGTGGATGGCCCTCGACAACCTCCCCGCCCCGGCCCAGATAGTCGGCTACTTCGACGCTCGCGACGCCCTCCGCCCTGACGCCGCAGAAGCAATCGCCGCGCTGCGCCAGTCAGGCCTGCGCGTCCTCATGCTCACCGGCGACTCGCCCATAGCCGCCGCCCCCATCGCAAGCCAACTCGGAATCAACGAAGTTGAAGCGGCGCTCGATCCCGCCGGCAAACTCGCCCGTATCCGCGCCGTGCAAAAATCCGGCCTCCGCGTCGCCATGGTCGGCGACGGAATCAATGACGCCGCCGCCCTCGCCCAGGCCGACGCCGGCATCGCCATGGGCAGCGGAGCCGATCTCGCCCAGGAAGCCGGCGACGTCCTGCTCCTCCGCACCCAGCCATCCGCCATTCCCGCCGCGCTCGCCCTCGCCCGCCAAACCCTCCGCATCATGCGCCAGAATTTAGGTTGGGCCGTCGGCTACAACCTGCTCGGCATTCCCCTCGCCGCCGGCCTGCTCTACCCTGCATTCCACATCTTGCTCACCCCCTGGCTAGCCGCCGCCGCCATGGCCCTCAGCTCCGTCTGTGTCCTCGCCAACAGCCTCCGCCTCCGCCGTTGGCAACCTGCATAGCGGGTAATAGACAGCAACCCCATGCGTGAGCAAAGCCCGCACATCGAGCAAAAAATGGTATCCCCATACGTGAGGGAAGCCCGCGTAGCGGGCGATAGAAGGTAGCCCAAGGCGCGAGCCTGGGGAAGGGATCGAAAATCGAGGCGATAGCCCCCTTAGGGGACGTAAGAAAGGCGCGCGCCTGTTCGAAAATCCTGAAGAAAGCACCCAACACCCCACCCTCAACGCCAACAAGATAAACTGATCCAAGTGCGCATCCTGACCCGCTACATCCTCGGTGAAATCCTCTCCCACACGCTCATCGGCTGCGCGCTCTTCACCTTCATTCTCTTCATGCCCTACCTGCCCCACGTTTTGGAGATGGTCGTCCGCAATAGCTCCACCTTCTCCAACGCGGCGGAAATCTTCCTCTTCACCCTGCCCAATCTCTTCCGCGTCACCATCCCCATGTCGGTGCTGGTCGGCGTCCTGCTCGGGCTTAGCCGCTTGGCCGCCGACAGCGAAATCATCGCCATGCGCGCCTCAGGCCTGGGCATCGGCTACTTTGTCCGCGTCTCCTCCATCGTCGCCATCGGCGGCACGCTGCTCGGCCTCGGAAACTCGCTCTACCTCGCGCCCCGCGCCAACCAGGCCATTCTCGAGATGGAGCAGTCGCTCGCAACCTCGCAGGCCTCCTACGAAATTCAGCCCCGCGTCTTCTACGAAGACTTCAAAAACTTCGTCCTCTACGTGCAGAACGTCCGTTCCGGAACCGGCGCATCCAATTGGGACCAGGTCTTCATGGCCGACGTCACCGACCCCGAGGCCCCGCGCATCACCACCGCCGCCTCGGCCACCGTGGTTAGCGATTCCACGCAGGTCCTGCTCATGCGCCTGCGCAACGGTGCGCAGCACGACCCCGTACCCGGCCAACTCGATCAGTCAAACGACTCCATCTTCACCACCACCGATCGCCCCCTCGAACTCAACGCCCAGAGCGATGTCCATCTCGGCCGCATGGAGACAGCCATCTACGCTCTGCCAATGAGCAAGCTGCTCGAGCGCATCCACGGCCCCGATCCCAAGCTCTTCCTCATCGAATTGCACGACCGATTTGCGTTTCCCGCCGCCTGCCTCGTCTTGATGTTGGTGGGCGTTCCCCTCGGTGTCGCCTCGCGCCGCGGCGGCAAGAGTTCCGGATTTGTTTACACCATTCTGCTGGTGTGTCTCTATTACTTCCTCTCATTTACCGCCACCGCCCTGGGCAAGCAGGACCGGCTTCCCGCGTTCTTTGCCGTCTGGTCGGCGAACCTGCTTTTTGCCGCTGCCGGCATCTTCCTGCTTTGGCAAATGGCCAGTGGCGGCCGGGTCTTGGCCGCCATTTCAGGCTGGTTCTCCCGCGTGCCCAATCCCGCAGCCAACGGCGCGGCCCTCCATAAAGGTTTCTCGCTCACCGGCCTTCACGACAGGCTCCAGCTCCGCCCCCTGCGCGCAAAATCCCGCAACGCCTTCCCGCGCATTCTTGACGAGTACGTTGTCCGCGAATTCCTCGGCATGTTCCTGCTCGTGCTCACCGGCTTTGTCATGCTCATGCTGGTCTTCACCTTCTTTGACCTCGTCGGCGACATCCTCCGCAATCACATTCCGCTCCCCACCGTCGGCGACTACCTGGTCAACCTCACGCCCGACATGCTCTACCAGATCGCCCCTCTCGCCGTGCTCATCGCCACCCTCGTCACCTTTGGCGTCCTAAACCGCAACAGCGAAATCATCGCCATGAAGGCCACCGGCATCAGCCTTTACCGCCTCGTTGTTCCCATCGTCTCCATCTCCGCCATCCTCTCCATCTGTCTCTTTCTCTTCGACCAGTACTATCTGCCCCAGGCCAATCGCCGCCAGGAGGCCCTGCGCAACACCATCAAGGGCCGCCCGCCGCAAACGGTCACCCACCCCGAGCACAACTGGATCTTTGGCCAGCCCCGTTCCGGCGAACCCGGCCGCATCTTCTACTACCAGTTCTTCGACCCCGACCGCCAGGAGTTCGCCAACCTCTCCGTCTTCGAGTTCGATCCTTCCACCTTCTCCATTACCCGCCACATCTTCGCCGCTCGTGTCTTTAGAAACACCGACTCCGGAACCTGGCGCTTCCAGAACGGCTGGGTCCGCGACCTGCAGGGTGCCGACACCGTCGCCTTCCGCGAGTTCCGCCAAACCACCTTTTCCGAGATTCACGAAGACCCCGGCTACTTCACCACAGAAATAGTCCCTTCGCAGGAGATGAACTTCGGCCAGCTCGACGACCTAATCCGCGACCTCCGCCAGAGCGGCTTTGACACCATGCGTCTCCGCGTCGCCCTCTGGCACAAAATCGCCTATCCGCTCATCGCCGTCGTCATGGCCGTGCTCGCCATCCCCTTCGCGCTCTCCATGGGCCGCCGCGGTTCGCTCACCGCCATCGCCGTCGCCATCGCCGTTGCCCTCGCCTACTTCGTCGTCAACGGCACCTTTGAAGCCATGGGAAACGTCAATTACCTCCCCGCCGCCCTCGCCGCCTGGTCCTCCGACATCCTCTTCGCCCTCGTCGGTGGCTACCTCCTCCTCCGCACCCCCACCTGATCCCAGGGCAGCGCCCCATTCAACCTACGCATCCCGTAGCATTCTGCCACCGATCAGCCTGGCAAGACTGGGACCGGGGATACCGGCGCATCCAATCGTTCCCAGCCCCCTTCGGCGGGCGACATAAGGTAGCCCCAGTCGCAAGACTGGGGTTACCTGGGCGTTACCCCGCCAGCCCGCTTCAGCGGGCGAAAGAAGGTAGCCCCGGTCGCGAGACTGGGGTCACTGTTGCCCAGGGCCGCGACGAAACTTGGCTCACCCTCAAATCGACATCCCCCCATTTGCAGAGAATTACCACCATTTCCGCTACGCTTAAAGCAAACACATCGAAATCATCCGGAGCGGAAGGTCGTGTGTACCTTCCTAAATCTCAATCAGGCCATCTCTGCGGCGCGCTTGCACTCAAGAGACGAAAGTTATCGGCATCTTTTCATCGTCTTACCGCATAATGCTGACAAAGAGCATTTGGGCAACGAATCGCCAAAGGCTCTCGTCTTCGATCGCAAGCGCACATGCGGCGTTGGCCGGAAACGGCAAATAGATGACCCTGAAAAGGCATCAGTTGAAGGCAACCAGCGTCAAAACCACCGGGGAATGTGAGAATCGCAAACAGCAACCAGGCAAGGCGGCCGCCGCCCAGGAGGCGCGGAAAAGAGGGCGTCCACCGCGCCCAAACCCGAAGCAAATCGCCGTCGTGCTCTCGCATCAAGCCTTGTCCGGCAACCTTGACAGCGCCAAACTTCTCTCAAAGATGGCCGACCAGAAGAAGCCAACCAAGCCCGCCGCCAAGAGAAGCCGCGGCCTGACCTATGCCCAGCAACTGGCCCTCGACCCTCCCTGGCAGGGAGACCCGGACCCGTACCCGGACGCATATCTGGACGAGGACCCAGACCCGGATCTTGACCATGATCCTGACCGAGATCTCATGCCTCAGGAAAGAGAATCACCAATCAGTCCACAACACTGATCAACCAGAACAACGAAAACGGGCCGCGCAATTCCCCATGCGCCCCATTTAAAAGAAGCCGGGTACCCCATCCTTTCGCATTTTTTTCCGGCGAAAGGGTGGGATTCCACGACAATCTCTACCAATGCGATGATAAAAACGGAGGCGTCTGTGGTCCCCTTAATCGTACTGTTCGTTTCAATTGCCGTCTTCTGGGCCTTAGGACTGGCCGGGGTGACCGTGTTTCAGGATCCCAGCTTCACGCTCCGAGCAGCTCTGGCGGCCATGTTCTCTCTGACCGCCTCGGCTCACTGGGGTAAGCGGCGCGCCGATCTAATCCGAATGGTGCCGCCGGCTTTTCCGCGCCCCGATCTGCTCGTAACCATTACCGGCGTTCTGGAAATCCTGGGGGTCATCGGCCTGCTCTTCCCGAGCACCGGGCGAATCGCCTGCATTTGTTTGACGTTGCTCCTCGCCGCCCTGTTCCCAGCGAATGTGCATGCGGCGCGTCAGCATTTGACCATCGCAGGCCAGCGAGTCCCGAACCTGCCTGCACGGACCATCATCCAGGTTGTCTTCATCGCCACGCTCATTGCGGCGGCATTGATCCGATAAGTATGGATCCGGTAAAGAGTTCGCGGCACGAGCGTCTCGGACACCACCAGGGTGCTCGCGGGAATTGCACTAATTACACGATCTACACTCGATTCGGCAGAACGGTCTTCTGCGAATGCTCAGCAGATCGGAGCATGTCTACCTCAACAATCCCCCGAGGCAAAATCCCTTCCACCGGCCGGCAGTTCGAGAAAGCCACGCCTCGAAGTTGTTATTACTTGCTTGCCGCGGCCGCCGTCTTGTGCTCCACGAAGTTGTGTGCTTGATGGCAGCTCACACACGTCTTGCCGTTCATGAATGGATCGGACTTCAGTTGTGCCACCTGATCGCTGTGACAGGCGGCGCATGTGCTTAACCCCGGCGTGCCGGCAAAGTCCTGTGCTGTTGTCTCGCCATGGCACACGGTGCATTCCACACCGTTGGCGGCATGCGGGCTGGCTTTCCATTGGTCGTAGATCGCCTTGTGGCAGGTGGCACAGGTAGCCCCGGCTGGAAGCAGCCGATGGTGAATATGCTTGGCTTGATCCAGCTGAGCAGTGGCAGGTTGGACGGAAATAGCCGAAACGAATAAAACGAGCAGGGCAGAACTGTATAAGAACGCGCGGAAACTATTCACTGGCAGGTCTCCTGAGTAGATGCCGAAGTATCGGTCCCGCGATGGCAGTCAATCAGTGATACACATCACGTATCACCGGAATGCCATCTGCCACTGGCTGCCGGGCCTTTTGCCAATGGAATGTTCAAAAACCTCGCTCGATCCCGCTGTTTGTCGCTGCGGTCGTGCAGATTCATGCGCTGGAATGCGCCCTTTCGCTACTGCCTGAGGCGTTGATGTCGCCAGAGTCGGCCAACCGCCTGGTGCCCCATCCTCAACCGGCCTTCAGGCCCGGCCCTTACCTACTCATCAAAGCTCCCGTGCCCCATCCTTCTGAGCGCAGCGTAGCGGAGTCGAAGAACCTGCTTCTTGAAATCTTTTTGTCGAATGGGTGGGATACCCCGAAACTCGAACCCGTCGCGAATCTCATCCGAGCGAGAATCCAAAAAGTCTTGTAACAGGGCACGACTTCAGTCGTGCCGCAAACCAATGAACTCGGCTGGGGTTTTAACCCCTGAGGGGCGCTTTTCGCCTCTCCCCCTCATGATCGAATCCCGCCGCGAATCTAATCCGACCGCGAATCCAAAAAGCTTTGTAACAGGGCGCGACCGGGGAACCCACTCAGCGGGTGGGTCGCGTGCCGAAGCCGGCGAAAAAATAGTTCGGGCTTTAGCCCCTGCGCAACCACAAACTCGATAACGAAAGAGAGCCCCGGAACCCCCGACGTCCCGCGAATGACCCCGAAGACGGCAATTGGCCAACACATGACGATTTTTGAGGATTAATCGGTTCCTCGATGAGTGACTCGGCGATTTTGCGCCCACTGAGATGCACCGCATCCTCAACAGAGCGCGATAAGCCCTATTGCGCTTGACTTCGGATATATGCATGATAGGATATATACATGAATGTGCAAGTACAACTTTTCCAGGCTCTCGGTGACCCGGTACGCCTTCGCATCGTTGAGTCGATGAAGTTGAAGGAGCGCGCCGTCGGCGACATCTGCGAACGTGTGGACATTCACCAATCGGGCGTGTCCCGGCACCTGCGCATTCTTGCTGGGGCAGGTTTAGTGCAAATGCGTCCCGACGGACAAAAGCGTCTGTATTCGTTGCGCAAGGAAGCTTTCGATCAGCTTGAAGTCTGGATGGCAGGATATCGCCGCCACTGGGAGGCGCGCCTCGATCGGCTGGGTGCTGCCCTGGAACACCGCCAATCTGCCATCCACACCGATCCTCAGGAGAAACCATGAACAATCCTGTACCTGCAAACCGACGTGCGCAGTTCTCTATCGAGCGGACCTATGCCGCCTCGATCCTTGATGTCTGGCAGCTATGGACGACCAAGTTCGGAATCGAGTCCTGGTGGGGGCCGGAAGGGTTTGACGTGAGAGTGACCTCTATTGACTTGAGGCAGGGCGGCCAACTCGTCTATTGGATGACCGCTACGGCTCCCCAGCAGGTCGCGTTCATGAAGCAGAATGGCATGCCCCTCTCTACGGAGTGCAAGGTCACCTACACTGAGGTTTCGCCGCCGCACCGCCTGGTCTATAAGACTCTCACCGACTTCGTGCCTGGCGTAGCTCCTTACGAGGTCACCACCGTCGTAGATCTGCAGGCAATCACAGATGCCGTGAAGATCACCGTCTCTTCCCAGGCTATGCATAACGATGTTTGGACGGAACGCGCCCGCGCGGGCCATGAGAGCCAGTTGCGCAAGCTGGATGCGCTGATGTTCGCTCAGGGCAAGACGGTGCGCTCATGAAGCCCCGGATCCGCAGCGTCGTTGCGATTGTGGCCGGCTTCCTCATCACTGCCGTCGCATCCATAATCATGGACGCGATCATGCGTGCCGCAGGCATATTCCCGAGCTCGCCGCGGGCCATGTCCGATCCGCTGTTTGTCCTCGCTTCGACATATCGCGCACTCTTCACCGTGGCTGGAGGTTTCGGGACCGCTCGCCTGGCGCCGGATCGGCCCATGCGCCACGCCTGGATCCTGGCCGGGATAGGTCTTGCTGCCGGACTTGCGGGCGTGGTCGTCTACTTCACGGTCGGCGGAGCACAACTCGGACCAGCATGGTATCCGGCCTCGATCGCCATCGAAGCCATCCCCTGTGTATGGATCGGTGGCCGGCTGGCTACAAGCGTCCGCAGTCGCTGACGAGCTGGCGCCATCTCATGAACGCGTCTACGGCATTTCCTCAATCACGAAGGAGCCATTCTATGCAGAAGATCACCCCTTTCTTATGGTTTGACGGCAGCCTTGAAGAGGCCGTTAATTTCTATACAACCGTCTTCCCTAACGCACATGTCGAGAGCATCAACCCAATGACTGCCGCGTTCGTAATCGAAGGTCAGGAGTTTATGGCATTGAATGGGGGACCGCAATTCAAATTCAGTGAAGCAGTGTCGTTCTTCATTCGCTGCGAGACGCAGGCAGAGATCAACTATTTTTGGCAGCACCTTACTGCCGGCGGCGGTGTAGAAAGTCAATGCGGCTGGTTGAAGGATAAGTTCGGGCTATCCTGGCAGGTGGTGCCAAATGTTCTCCCACGATATCTCGGTGACCCAGATCGCACGAGAGCACAGCGAGTCATGCAAGCGATGCTCAAGATGACAAAGTTCGACATCGCAGCACTCGAAGCGGCCTACGAAAGATAGGCCTTTCCAAAGTCCGCCTCGTGCATTTCTGGCCTCCATTGTTGTAAACAGCCCAAAACACTCATCCACCAATGATTGGCCGACACTCCGCGAATCAGTCCTGAGAAACGCCGCTGAGTTACCCAACCACCCCTTGCCTGCCGAATCCACACCCCACCTCCCTGTTTGCAGATAATTACCCACCTTTGGCGCACAATCATTTCATAGCCATCCACCACCAGCAGGAGCTAGAAGCCAACAGCCAAAAGCTGAAAGCTCCTAACTCCTGCACCTAGAGCAACTTGCGCACAACTCCAACGCCTTCAGTATTTTAGGGTACCCCTCCATAAGTCCAAGCAGCAGAGCAATTTGGCCATTGGGGGAGGGGGGGGCCCCCCAACAGGAGAACCGATATGTACCTCGAATGCCGTCATGTCCTGCACAACGGAGCCAAATGCCACTCGCCCGCACTCCGCGGCACAAACTATTGTTACTTCCACTCGCGTCTCCATCGCCATGCCACCCCGTCCCGCACTTCTTCCGCGTCGGCTCCCGCGGAACCCGAACCCCTCAAAATCCCCATCCTGGAAGACCGCAGCGCCATCCTGATCGCGCTCTCCCAGATCGTCGACGCGCTCTTTTCCTCAAAGATCGACCCCCGCAGCGCCGGCCTCTCCCTCTACGCCCTGCAGATCGCCTCGCAAAATGTTGAGCGCAAGCAGGACGTCCTCCCCTTCAAAGCCGTTCAATCCATCACCCACACCGCCGATGGCGACGAGCTTGCCCCCGAACTCTGCATCTGCGAAGACTCCGACAAGTGCTCCGCCTGCGACCTTCGCGACACATGCAGAGACTTCGCCCCCGATGAGGATGAAGAGGCCGAACCCTGACCCCAAAGCCAATCGCATGAATCCATTTTGTTGACCAGGCAGTTTCTGATATTGAACGCGCCGGAGGCGCAATGGTGGTTAGCCCCGCGCTTCAGCGTGGGGAAAGGAGGTAGAGGAGGCCGGTCAGCCCCGTAGGGGCGGCGCAAACAGCAAAATTCTCACTAACACGACGTTCATGCGATTGCCAAATGTGACGCCATCCCTGATTCGAGCTGCGGGTCGGTTTGAAGGGTACGGGCTTTAGCCCGTACATAGATCCAGCAAAATCACTGCGGGCTTTAGCCCCCGAGGGAATGCCCCTTCAAACTGATCCACTACCCCGCTTCGTGGCCTGTGCTCTTCCCGATACAATAGGGACATGCTTCGCGACCTCGGCCCCCTCTTCAAATACATGCGCCGCTACCGCTGGGGATATGTCTGGGGTACGCTCTCCTGCGTCTGCACCAACGCCATCTGGGTCCAGTTCCCCGGCGTCCTCGGCCGCGCCGTCAATTCCATCGAGAAGGGAACCACCCGCCAGCAGATCGTGATCTTTGCCGGCCTGCTCGTCGTCATCTCCCTCGTCAAGGGCGTCTTCCTCTACGCCCAGCGCTGGATCCTCATCGGCATCTCGCGCGACATCGAGTTCGACCTGCGCAACGACCTGTTCAAGAAACTCGAGCAGCAGGACTCGGGCTTCTATCAGCGTTACCGCACCGGCGACATCATGGCCCGCATGACCAACGACCTGAACGCCGTGCGCATGTTGCTCGGCCCTGGGCTGATGTACAGCATCAACACGATTTTTCTTTCGGTTTTCGCGCTGGTCTTCATGTTGCGCATCAGTCCCTACCTGACTCTGGTAGCGCTGGCCCCCATGCCCGTTGCCAGCATCCTGATCCAGTACTTCGGCAGCCGGATTCACACTCGTTTTGAACGAATCCAGGCCAGTTTCAGCGACATCTCAGCGCAGGCCCAGGAAAACTACTCCGGCGCCCGCCTTGTCCGCGCCTTCGCCCGCGAAGAGTCCGAAATTAGTCTCTTCGAGCGCCTCAACCGCGAATACATCGCCCGCGCCCTGCGCCTCGTTCAGCTCATGGGCATGCTCTGGCCCACGCTCGAGTTCGTTCTCGGCATCTCCATGATCATCACCCTGCTCGCAGGCGGCCATCTCGTCATCTCCCATCGCATCGACGTCGGCCAGTTCGTCGCCTTCAGCACCTACATGATCATGCTCATTTGGCCAATCATCGCCGTCGGCTGGGTCATCAACATCTTCCAGCGCGGAACCGCCTCGGTAAAACGCGTCGACGAGTTGCTCAAGGCCGAGCCGGCCATCAACGACAGCATCGCCGACGCCGCCATTCCCGCCGACGCCGCGTTGCAGGGAGAGATCGAGTTCCGCGATCTCAACTTCAGCTACGGCGACACGCCCGTCCTCCACGACATCTCGCTCCGCATTCCCGCCGGCTCCAGCCTGGCCATCGTCGGCCCCACCGGCTGCGGCAAGTCCACGCTCGTCCACCTCATCTCCCGCCTGTTCGAAGCACCCGATGGCTCGCTCCTCATCGACGGCCGACCCGTCCGCGACTACCCGTTATCCGTCCTCCGCCGCAACATCGGCATGGTCAGCCAGGAGACCTTCCTCTTCAGTGAAACCATCCGCGAGAACCTCGCCTTCGGCGCCCCCCACGCCAGCCCAGAGGAACTGCTCGAGGCCGCCGAAGCCGCCCACATCCGCCTGGAGTTCGAGGAGTTCCCCCAGGGCTTTCAAACCATGGTCGGCGAACGCGGCGTTACCCTGTCCGGCGGACAGAAGCAGCGCTCAGCCATCGCCCGCGCCCTCGTGCGCCGCCCCGCCATCCTCATCCTCGACGACGCCCTCGCCAGCGTCGACACGTACACTGAAGAGCGCATCCTGGGCGGCCTGCGCACCTACACCTCAACCTCCACCACCATCCTCATCTCCCACCGCGTCTCCACCGTCCGCAATGCCGACCAGATCGCCGTACTCGACCACGGCCGCATCGTCGAGCTAGGCCGGCACGACGAGTTGCTCGCCCTCGATGGCTACTACGCCAGCCTCTACCAGAAACAGCAGCTGGAAGAAGAGCTCACCGTCGCCGGATGATCAATGCAGGGGATGGACCCTGCTTTTATGCATTCCACCTCGACCCAACCGCAGACTCCGCGCCATAGTCCGAGTTCTCAAACTCCGCAGGGTTGCGGCTCGATGAAAAGTCGGCAACCTGACGCGGTGCCGGATTGACCTCCGGGTCCACCGCTACTTGGCGCCATGCGTCCCGCACATTACGCACGCATTCAACCGCATGTTCAAACTTCTCCTTCGAGGCTGCTTGCGAGGCCTGCAGAATCTGCGCAAAGATCGACGAGTAAAACTCGCTCAGCGCCTGGGCCGGCAGCCCGCCTACATCCATCCGCAGCCGCGCCTGCAAGTGGATGATGATGTCCAGTACCCGCTTAACGGCGGCCCGGCGGCCCTCTGCGTCTCCGCGTTCAACGGCAGCGATCGCCGCGTAGAGAAAGCGGATCATTCCGTCATAAAGCGCCACAACAAGATCGACCGCCGAAGCACCATCCAGTGCGTGTTCACGATAACTGCCCATTGCCGTGCAACTCCTTAACCGTTAGTGCTGCTGTTATACCCGGTGATCGCCGAATAAAGCTCGTCAATGCCCTGCAACTGCGACGGAAGTTCCTGCATGATCTCGTTGGCGCTGTTCAATTCCGCGGTCAGGCTCTTCTGCTGAATTGAAATCATGCTCTCTTCCCTTGAGATGTTGGCATTCAAAGTGGATTCTGTGCTGCTGTTTGACTTCGAGGCCAGGGACAAAGCGCCACTCGATGAACTTGTGCCGGCATTGTTGAGGATCGTCGAAAACGTCTGACCCCAACTGTTCAAGTTCTGGAAGAAGCTCAGCACGCCGCTGTAATCCGAATTCAAAGCCGAGGTCAGCACCGTCTCGTCGAAGGAGATTGTCCCGTCGTCGCTTGAGCTCACGGTGATGCCGAGGTTTGCCAGGCCGGAGATGTCCGATGAGTTCGTATAGTTGAATTCGCCGCTGCTGGTGTTGCTGGTGTTCAGGACGCTTGAGGTCACGGTCAGCGTTCCGGCGGACCCGATCGTATTTGAGGTAAGCATAAGATTGAACGAGTTATCTGCAGTATTCTGGACGATCTCTGCAGTAACTCCAAAGCTTGCGGTGTTGTCGTTGATGTATGTGTTGAGCGCCGAGAGCGTGTTGACCGGCGTGCCATCGGGGAGCGTGGTCCCCGAACCTAGATTGATGGTTGCCGGTGCACCATCCCCAACCTGGATGGTCAGCGAGTTGGTAAGGATATTGTCGTTCGGATCGGGAATTCCGGTCAGAACGCCGCTAGAGGTCGTCGCCGCGCTTTTCGCGGTAATATCGATGCCCGCCAACCCCGCGTAACTCAGCAGCTGGTCGCTCGTTGTCCCGAGGGTCGAATTCACAGTCAATACACCACTCGGCCCGGCGGTATGCGAAAGCAGCGACAGGGTCGATTGCGAGTTCGCGGTCGTAATAGTGGCTGACACGCCGGGTCCGGCGGCAACTACGCTCGATGCCGCGGTCAAAGAGTCGCTGCTTCCAGTCGAGAGCGTCAGTGTCTGCAGACCTTTCGAATCGGTGGTCAAGTTGGCCGTGACGCCAAGGCCGGTATAGCCGTTGATGGTCGCAGCCAACGCGGCGAGCGTGTCATCGCTGCTCCCGTCCGCGGTGTAGTCCGCGGTATAGATCGTATTCGCGACCGGGCCGTTGGCGGGCTCGCTCCCGATGACAATATTCTCGGCCGTTCCGCTGCCTACAGTGAGAGAAAGCGAACCCGAAATCGATGTCCCCGTGTCGAGCACATCCAGGGAGCCGGTGGTCGGGCCCGCCCCCTGGGCAAAACCCAGCGTCGTGCCGCTGTTTGCTGCGTTAATGGCGTCGGACAGGCCTTCGAGCGTGTTCACGCCGGTCCCGGTGTAAAAGATATTGGCCGTGTTCGTTCCCGGGCCCACTATGAAGGTATCTGTCGCGCCGCTGCCCACCGTGATCGACATCTGCCCGGCCAGCGTGGTGTCGGTGTTGCTGGCGATCGAATCCATGGTCCCGTTCGGGTTCTGAACGTTCAGGCTGCCAAGAAGCTGCTGCTGTAACAGCGACAGCGTGGGCGAGCCGAACAGCGGCTCGGGATTACCCGAGCTGTCGTTGCCCTCCTGTGCATTCATCGCGCTGATCAGCGAATTGTAGTCGCTGACCATGGTGTTGATGGTGCTCGCAACATCGGTATTATCGTTGCCGATCACCAGCTGAATCTGTTCCAGGCTGCCATCCGACTCCTTCGCGCTGGGGGCCAGCAACTGGAAGGTGATGCCCGCTATCACATTGGTCAGCGTGTTTGAAGCGCTGGTGACAGGCTCGCCATCGACAGTCAATTGGGCATCCGCAGGCACCGTGGACGACGCGCTGTAGGCAAGGGGCGCATTCGAGTTGCTGGTATCGGCGATCGAATTCGAAGCCGCATGGACGATGATCGTTCCATTGGCTCCCGAAGTTCCGGATACCAGGCTCAGTCGCGACCCCGAGGAATCTGTCAACACGCTCGCGGTCACGCCCACGCCCGACGAGTTGATGGCCCCGGCCAGGCCATTGAGGGTGGCGTCGGAGGAGGGAACGCTGATGGTCTGCGCCTTGCCGCTGGTGCCCACCTGGATCGTGATCGAGCCGGACAGAGTATCGGAGGCATTTGCAATGGAGGTCAAGACGCCGCTGGATGTGGTGGCCAGGCTCGTCACCACCACGGTGTGAGTTCCCGCCACTGCCGAAGAAGAAGCGGACGTAATCTCAAGCGCGCCGGTGTTTGACACGGAACCCGTCTTCTGGGCCATGATGCCGGTAGGGTCGGTAAGCGAGCTGATGTCGTTGGTCAGTTTCGAGAACAGCGTTCCAAGGCTGGAGATGACGGTGTCCTGGCTCTGCAATGCAGTCAACTGCGTCTTCCAGGGCGTCTCGACATCCTGCAAATTGCTGACGATCGACGCAACCGTCGAGCTCACGTCGAATCCAGCCCCGCTTGTCGGAGATCCGAAATTGAGACCTACGGTACCCATTGATCACTCCGCGTTGAAATCAAGCAGCCGGACATCCACAGGGCAATTCACCGAGTTGGAGAAAACTCATGACCCAAAAACCCACTCAACCCACTAGGCATTCATCGGCTTTGATCGGTGCGGCTTTAGGGCCGTACGGCCTTTTCGCGTCGTTCCTGTACTACGCCTCCAACAATGGAAAGGGCGTCCTCGCGGACGCCCTTTCCGGGTTAGCGAGCTTTGCGCCCATTCACTGCAGCAGCTTGGTTACCTCCTGCTGCATGCTGTTTGCCTGCGCCAATGCCGAAATGCCGGTCTGGCTCAGAATTTCGTACTTCGACATATTCGACGCAGCGGAAGCATAATCCGTGGCCTGCACCGCGTTCTGCGCGGCGGTCACGTTCTGTTGCTGCGTGCTGAGCACTGAACTGACCGAGTTCAGCGTGTTGATCTGGGCGCCGATGTAGCCGTCTTGCGAGGCGACAGCAGTTATGGCTGCGTTCAATGCCGTCAGTGAGGCCTTGGCATCGGTAGCGTTGGAGAGGTCCGTTGCGCTGAGCGATTGTCCCGCGCCGTCGGAGTAGCTGATGGTCGCAATTCCGCTTCCCGCCTTTTGGTTGCCGACAAGGCCTGCGACCACCGTTAAACTCTGTCCCGCGGCCGCGTCGTAGATCTTGTTGGTTGCGTCGCCCGAGATTCCAACGCTATAGGCGTCTGTCGTCGTATAGCTCAGAGTCGCGGTGTTGGTGGTGTCCGTGATGCTGGTGGTTCCCAGCGCCGTCAAATTGCCCAGCGTACCTTCCACACCCGACTTCAAATCCACACTGTTGGTGCTCGAATTCCATTGCGCCGTCAGTCCGGAGCTATTGGCCGGGTTGTTGATCTGGGTAATCATCTGCTGGACGGTCTCGCCTGCCGTCAGGTTGAAGGACGGTTGCGTGACGTTATTGATCTTGTAATCCAGGTGCCCAGAGACCGTGTCGTTCAGGCTGCTGAACCCGCTGAGGCTCATCGTCGAGAACGTTCCCAGGGTGTTGTCTGTGAGGTTGATGGCGGAGGCCTGAATCAGCTGGTTGGAGCCAACCGCTGCCGTGCTCAACTGCAGTCCGGTGGTGCCTGCCGTCGCGGTGATGCCGAGTGAGCTGGAACCGCTATACGTGGTGATTGCGGCGGCCAAATCGGAAAGTGAAGCGCCGCCGGCGGTGGAACCCACGTAGGTTGTGGTGGCGGAGTTTGCAGGAACATTGTCCCCGACGGTGAAGGTCCGCGAGTTGGCGCCGAATTGCAGGGTGATCGTGCTTCCTGCTTTCAGCGAGTCGCCCGATTGTACAGTCGTTTGCGGGTTGGGATCACCGGAGAGCGCGCCTGCCGCCAGACCGACGTTCAATGCCGCGCCGTTGCCGGCGACCAACGTTTGTCCGGTTGCGGTGGCCCCGAGCGTGCCATAGATTGAGGCGCCGTTGCCCACATCCGCCAGCGTGCTGGAGGAGCTGCTGATGCCGCCGTTGTCGGTTCCGGCAACGGTTGCCTGCAGGTAGATGGCGCCCGTGCCGGTGCCTGGCGCCTGGGCGGAAAGTCCCAGCGTGGTGTCCTGGTTAATGGCATCCACCAGGGCCTTGACCGATGTGCCGCCCGTGTAGATCGTGCCTCCGCCGCTTGTGCCCGTGCCCTGCACGAATACATGCGTGGTGAGGCCGTTGGTGATGGAGATCTGGCCGGTGAGCGTATCGCTGCCGACGCCTGTGGACAGGTTGCCGTCGGTGATGTTGTGCGACAGCGATCCTGTTTGCGCAAGTTGCAAAACAGCGGTGGCATACGAGGGGCCTGCCCCGAGGGTTCCCTGCGTGCTGCTGCCCGATCCCGCGGCAACAACAATCATCGGAGTTCCGTTGGTTCCCGCGCTGCCGCCGTCCGTGGTATCGGCCAACACGGATTGCACAGGCGTTCCAGCGCTGCCTGGCGTTCCGTTTGCCGGCCCAGTGGCTGCCACGGCGTTGACGCCATCCGACAATCCGGTTGTGACCGTGATGGGCGTTGCGTTGTTGACGTTCGAAACCACATGCAGCGCGCCTCCAGACCAGGAAGCCGTAACATTCAGGTCGCTCTGGTTCAATGCCTGTATCAGCGTGTCGTAAGAGGTTGTTGAATTATCCCCGGTAAAGTCAAAGGTCTTCCCGTTGGCTGCGAAGGTCGCTGTGCCGGTCAGAAAATCTCCCTCCGCGGCGCCAGTAGACTTGAAGTTGTTGACAGACGCTGCGGTGCCGGTGGCGTTGGTCTGATCCGCCAGCGTGTTGGCCAGCGTGGTCACAGGAGCCTGGACGCCCGGCGTATTTGAGGTCAAGAGCAGAGAATTGGTGCCTGAATCCCACGAAGCAGTGACGCCAACATTGCCTGTATTGATGGCGTTCGCCAGATCGTCCCATGTTTTGTTGGCGCTGGCAATCACGTTGAAGTCAACCGTGTGCGTTTGGCCGTCGCTTCCCGTACCGGAGAACTTGAATTCGCCGGCAACCACGTCGGTAGAGAGCGCGCCCGCGCCGCCATAAACAGCAGTGATCGTGTTCGATCCCGGTGTTGTGAGCGTGGCATCGCCCAAGGTGTCGCTATTTACCGTGACGATGGGAGCGGAGTGATCGTTGGTGTTGGATGTCAACAGGATGCCATGGTCGGTGCCGCTGCCCATGGTGGTGCTCCATTTTGCGGTAACGCCGAGCGTGGATGTGTTTTGGTTGATAAACGAGACCAGGTCCGCGTACGTGTTTCCATTGGTCCCCGCCGTGAACTGGAGGGTGTTCAATCCGAAGTTCCCGGAGAAGGTAATGGTGCCCGAGAGCTGGTCGTTCTGCGTTGCACTTGTGGAGTTCGCATTGAGTTCAGTGGTGGTCGGCGTGCCCACCGTTGCCGCTCCGCCATCGGATGGCGAATAGACCTGGACCAGATTGCTTGCGTTGGTGAGCGTGGAGCCGCCGGCGATGGTGACGTTGTAGCCGGTAGCTTCGGTCGCCGAGGTGATGGTGAGCCCGGTCGAGTCTGCTCCCGCCGTCACGCCGAGGCCGTTAGTATTCTGGATAAAGGTTGCCAGGCCGCTCATCGTATTCACGCCGCCGGTGTAGTAGGTTCCCGCGGGGGCGGGGCTGCCGGTATTGTTGGCGCCGATGATAAAGGTATCGGTGACGTTGGTGCCGTTCTGGGCGCTGGTGACGGTGATGCTGCCGCCATTGGAGAGAACGGTTGAGCCCGAGTTGACTCCGGCCACTGCAAATTTGGCCGACCCATAGGCGGCGGGCGTGATACCGTTTGCGCCTACCGCGCCGCTGGTGGTGTTAAGTACCGGCGCTGTGAAGGCGGTGCTGGCGGCGCCTAGCGACGGCGGCGCAGCAGCGCTGGCATTCGTACCCACCGTGAGAGCGCCCGTGATGCCGGCGGCGTTGCCCAGCGACAAGCTTTGCGTGCCGTCCCCATTGGTGACGACGATCGCCGTGACTTTATTGCTGGTCGCGACGCCAATCTGGGTGGCCAGCGATTGGAGGGTGTTGTATTGCGAAGAGGTGATTGCAACCGAACCGACCGATGTTCCGCCCTGGCTGAAAGTGAGCGTCTGGTTCTGGGTCAACAGCTCATTGGCTGTTATGCCGGTTGGATTGAGAATGCCGCTGGTGCTCGCCGTGCTGGCTGCGGACCCTGCCGAAACTGAGCCGCCCGAGATTTCGATGCCTGTCTGCGTTCCGCCGCCCTGTACTCCAGCCTGCGTCTGGGTCGCGAAGGTTGCGCTCAGCCCGAGTCCCGAATTATTGATGGCGCTCATCAAGCCGTTGACGGTATTGGCATAGCCAGAGTTGCCGCCGGCGTTGATGGTGGCCGTGGCATTGGTTGAAGCGCCGTTGGCGCCCTTCACCAGGTAGCTCACGTCAATCGTCGTTGTGCCACCTGAGCCGGTGCTCAGATAGTCGGTGGCCTTGGCATTGGTGCTGCTAGTGGACAGGTTGAGGAACACGTTGTTCGATCCGTTGCTGTAAGACATGGTGCCGCCCGAATCGCCCACATTTGACGAGGACAGGGATCTGATATTCAGGGCGTCGATGGAAGCGCCCGCCGTTGAAGAATCGCCAGTGTAGATATTGACCGGGCTGGCCGAGCCAAACACCGTCTGGTTGTTGTATGTGGTCGTTGTGCCAATGTTATTAATTTCGGAGAGAATCGATTGATACTCGGAGTTGGCTGCGGCATCCTGCGATGTGTTGAGGGTGCCGTTCGAGGCTTCGGTAGCCAGCGTCACGGCCCGGTTGAGCAGGTTCGTCACTTGCGAGAGCGCGCCATCGGCCACTTTTAAGAGGCCTACACCTTCACTGGCGTTGGTTTGCGACTGGGCCAGGGCCATGCTGTTGGCTTGAAGTCCGTCAACCAGCGAAAGGCCGGCCGCGTCGTCTGCGCCGGAGTTGATCTTTGAACCTGAAGACAACTGCTGCAGCACCGTGTTCAGGCTGTTGCTGGTGTTGTTCAGGCTATTTTCCGCATACATCGCGTTGAGATTATTCAAGACACCCAGGGACATGGGGTTCTCCTTGTGGATGCGTGGATTTACGGCCCTTTCCCGGAAGCGTCCCCATATTTTGTTCAACCCTGGGTGGCTGTCTCCGGTGCAGGAACCGTCGCATCTGGCCCCTTCTTCGGCCCGGTCTTTATGGACTTTATGCACTCTCGCTTTGTGTCCCCTCATGGACACTTCTGCTCATTTGCTTTTAATTTTTTAACCTTTCCCGTTCATTGCCGATAGCTCCAGAGAAGGAGTTTCATGGCCATGATTGAACTGACGCGGCTTAATGGTAACCCCATGGTGCTGAACAGCGACTTGATCAAAACCGCCGAGGCCTCTCCTGACACCATGCTCACGCTTATCAACGGAGAAAAGCTGATTGTCCGCGAAGATACCGCCGAAGTCGTCGAACGAGTGCTCGCTTATCGGACCCGCCTGCTCGCCAATGTCGCCCGGCGTCTGCCCACACTCGGCAGTATCCAGCAGCTTGTAGCACTGGCCAGCCTCGATCCTTCAGGCCAGCTAGGTTCGCCTCTTGCGATGCCAAACCGCAATCTGGATTGTGAAGAGTAGCACCGGTGCCAACCTGCCGAATTTCTGGAGGAGCAGTTCATGGATAAAGCGAGCATCGGCGGAGCCATCCTGGCCATCGTCGGCATTGTTGCCGGTTTGCTCATCGAGGGCGGTAACCTCGGCCAGATCCTGCAGCCCACGGCCGCGCTTATCGTCTTCGGCGGCACCATGGGCGCAGTGTTGCTGCAGTTTCCGCTCACCACCGTCGTCGAGGCATTCAGAGGCATGGCCCACATCTTTGCCGCGCCGCCTAAGCACGACAGCCAGCTGATCGGCTTGCTTGTAGGTTTTGCCAACAAAGCCCGCCGCAACGGTGTCGTCTCCCTCGACGCTGACCTGCAATCCGTCAAAGACCCATTCCTCAAGCAAACGCTTATGCTTGCCATCGATGGTACCGAGCCCACTGAGCTTCGCAAAATCATGCGCGTCATGCTCGACTCCACAACTGAGGACGAAGAGAGCCTGCCCGCGGTCTTCGAGTCCGCTGGCGGCTTCTCGCCCACCATCGGAATTCTCGGAGCCGTTCTCGGGCTCATTCAAGTAATGAAGAATCTCGACAATATTCAGGAGGTAGGTCGCGGAATCGCCGTCGCCTTCGTTGCCACCATCTACGGAGTCGGCATCGCCAATCTCTTCTTCCTACCCTTCGCCGGAAAAATGCGCATCCGCATCCGCGACGGACATCGCCGCCGCGAGATGATGCTCGAAGGCGTCATCTCCATCCTGGAAGGCATGAACCCGCGCATGCTCGAGGTCAAGCTGGCCGGATTCGTTGACGACTCAAAACGCGAGAAGAAGGAGCGCGCTGCATGAGCATACGCGTGCCGCGTGCCCGGGTTAATCACGATCGCTGGCTGGTCTCCTACGCCGACTTCATCACGCTGCTGTTCGGGTTCTTCGTCGTCCTCTACGCCGTCGCTAAAGCAGACCAGAAAAAACAGGCGCAGGTGCCCCAGTCCATCGACGCCGCATTCCGCGCGCTCGGCATCTATCCCGATGTGCTGCGCCGCGCAAAAAACGACGGTGCTAGTCCCGATGGCAAAGACCAGCCCGCAATTCCCATGAACATCGTCATGGGTGAAGATGTGCTCGCCCCTGCCAGGATCAAAGACGATCTCGAACACCTCGGCCGCGAATTGCAGCAGACCCTCTCTAACAAGGTTGCGACGCACACCGTCTCCATCCAGATGGGCCGCGACGGGCTGGTCATCAGCCTGCGCGAGGCCGGCTTTTTCGCCTCAGGTTCTGCCGCGCCTCAATCCCAGACTGTCGAAACGCTGCGCCAGATTGCCGCCGCTCTCAGCCACACGCCTTACGACCTCCGCATCGAAGGCCACACCGACAACATTCCCATCCACAATGCCGGGTTCAACTCCAACTGGGAGCTTTCGACGGCCCGTGCCACCACCATCGCGCGCATTTTGCTCGATCTCAAGGCCATCCCAGCCGATAGGCTTTCAGCTGCCGGATACGCCGAATTCCACCCCGTGGCTGGCAACGACACGGCCGAAGGTCGCGCCCAAAACCGCCGCGTCGACCTGGTCGTCCTGCCCCGAACCAAAATCAACTTCGCCCAGCCGGACCCTTCCAGGCCCGGTGGAGTCTGGCGCAGAATTACAGACGATAAATAGGGACGGGATCTAGGCTGGCCGCATTGCGGATCGCAGGGCAATCGCTCCCATCAACACAATCACCGCAACCAGTGCCACCCAGAGCAGGGCCGGATGTTTTTCCGTGAAGGGGCGCTCATCGGGGCGCGGCTGATATGCAGAATTCGCTTTCTCAGGGCCTGCTGAAGCTGGCAATGCACTTGCCTGCGCAACAAACAGTGTGGCGTAGTCGTACCGAGGAGACATCAGTGCCTGGTCGCCGTAGTAGAGTGCGTAGCTCATGTTGGCGGCAGCTTCAAAGCAGAGAGTCCGATCCAACATCTGCAATCGGACAGACGTGAGCATCAGGGGCGCGTCGTCACCGTTGTCGATAGTGACCGTCCACTTTGCAGGAACATCGAAGTCCACAGCTGGCGCATTGATTGTCAGCCGCTCTTCATCGATCCGATGGCCGTTCTGGTTGCTGTGCATGCGGAGCAAATCTCCCGAAGCGACCACGGGCTGCGGCGGCTCAGTTCCATCCGTCGCCGGCGTAGAGGGAACCGCTACTGCACTGATTCTCACATCCCTGCTGAAGAGAGCAGGCGAGGTAGTCGGCTCGAACGCGACCCTGTCTACAGGCACGTGAGCGGGCACGGTGAACTCCACAATCGATGAATGTCCCTTTTGCGTGAACAGGCTGGACTCCGCGATTGTCATGTACACGGGCAGGCTTGCCGGAAGGCGCTCGACAGATAGGCTCTTGACGTTCTCCGGCGTGAGCGGACCGGCGACGCGGAAATGCAGATACGGAAAATCGGACGATGGCAAGTGAAGCACCGTGCTGCGCCCCAGTTTCTGGCGCGTCAGGTCAAAGATTGTGTAAGCGCCCAGCTTTGTCTCGGCGGTAGCTTCTTTTGTGCGCCTCCCGGTCGCCGTAATGGTCGCGATGAAATTCTGCGCCGCGATATCAAGCTGCAAATCGCCGTAATGCGTGTCGGGCAGCTCGGCATCGAAGACGGTTTGCCTACCCTGCACACCGAGATTGAGCGGTGCAATGGATTTTTCTGCACCCTCAGCAGGTTCGGTGGTGCGAATCACGTACGGAGTCTCAGTGCCGTCGTGGTACAGGCGAAGATCGGCAAGCTGTGGCGCGGCATGCGCAAACACTCCAGCGTCGAGCACCATGCATGTCTGCCCGCCTTGTTGCGAAGCAATCGCCATCGGCCGCTCGTATTTGAAGTAGCGAATCTCTGGAGAAGCCGCGACCACTGTGAGAAGAAGCAGACCGGTGCCGAGTCTCATGAGGACCGCCCATCCTGGTCAGCCGGAAGTTCGCGATGCTCCTGGCCGCGCAGGTTGAGCCAGTCGCGTTGATAGATGAAACTGACTCCCAGCAATAGCGCGCCCAAACCCAGGAAGCTGATGATGCGATAGCCTTGGCTCAATTCGCTGATGTCCACAAGGAAGACCTTTCCGATGGACACCGCCAGCAGCAACAACGCCTGCCAGCGCAGGAATGCTGAACGCCGCCATACGCCCGCAGCCAATAGAATTGCACCGAAAAGCATGAACCACGCCGAATAGGTGAACTGCGCATACATGCGATAGTCGGAGTACATGGTCTGATCGCTCTGCCAGCGCAAGGACCACCAGTAGCCGTGAATCTCCAGGCTGACGGCCATTAGAATGATCGCATTCACGGCGAGTGCTGCCACGACGGCAAGCGCCTGCCATGTGGGCTCCTGGTCGGTGTCAGCCTCGGCTCCTGCCTTCCGGGCCAGCCAGGCTGCAAAGATGAAGACCGCAATCGCGACGCAGTAAGTTCCAAAGCGCTCGTTGAAGATGGGCGTGGCCGAGGCATCGGGATTGACCGTGATAAGCGCGACGACGCCGAGTACCACGCACAGCACTGCCAGCACGCGCAGCAGCTGTGACCGCGTGCGGCTGGCGACCCACAGCAGCGCAGCGCCTTCCACTAACCATCCGATCGTTATCCAGCGTCCGTGCGCCTTGAGCGGAATCGCGATGGTGAGGAAAACCACTGCCGCAGCCAGATGGAGTCCCGAGAGCAACGCCGGGCTTGTCTTCAACCTGCCCACTGCCGGCAGACGGAGCATGAGCAGGTAGAACGCTGCAAAGGCCACCGCCAGCCAGGGTTGCGCCCAATCGGCTCCGGGCCGATCAAGCAAGCTATAGAACGCAATGAACCCAAGCGCGGCATTGGCAATGGGCAGCAGGACCAGCGCCAGCGTGTCCCATCCGGAGAAATGTTCATCGTCAGAGGACTTTGCCCGGACCAGCCGCGGCGCGACGGCAAAGATGAGAAAGAAGCATGCGACAAATAGTGCGGTGCGCAACGACTGGGAGTCTGAATAAAACTCAAACCACCAGCCAGTGACAAAGAGCACTGTGCCAACGAAAGCGCCGAAGAGCAATCGCGACCAGGGACGCAACGCCACCAGCAACAGCACGGCGATGTCCAAAAGCAGCAGGTAGCCGAACAGCGTGATCTCGTGATTTTCGCCAGTCGAGAGCAGCATGGGTGTGCTCAGACCGCCCACGATCGCGTAGAGGGCCAGCAGTTCCGCGTCCTGCACCCACGCCATGTAGCCGTTGAACGCGGTGACCGCGATCATGGCCGCAAAGGCTGCACCAGACGGAACCAAATGGTAGAGCGAGAAAGCTGCCCATAATGACAGATACAGCGTGCCGCTTCCGATGGCCTTCAACGAGTAAGAGAAGGCCGCATAGCCCTTGTTGCGGAAGCGCTCGGACCATGCGATGAGCCCCGCCCCCGCGATCAGACCGATCATCACTCTGCCCAGCGGACCGATCCAGCGATTGTCGATGGCCAGCTTGAGGAACCAGGCCATGCCGATCAGCACCGCCAGAATGCCCACGCGATTGAACCATTGCGAGCCGATCCGGCTCTCCAGCGAGCGATCGGTCTCGGCTCCGCCCTGCGCAGAATAAGCGAAGCTCGGCGCTGGAATCGGCAGCGCTGGCGGTGGCTCTGGCTGCGCAACCTCAGGCGGAGGTGGCGTGGCGGTCTCGACTGTCTCTGTCGCGCTTGAGTAGTTCGCCTGCGGTTGACTCAGGAACTGTTGGGCAAGGATGCCCTGTTGAGTCAGAGCATCTTCCAGGCGGCGTACCCGGAAGCGCAGTTCGTCGACCTGCTCTTCAAGACTGTTAGAACTGTCAGGGTTCATTGCCGTCCACTTTACATCACTTCCAAAAGCAATTCCACCGCCAATCGTGAATTCCGCGGCCGGACCTACCGCCTGCGTCTTGCTTCGAATCGGGCTTCTTCTGCGTTTAAAATGAGTGCTGGGGATGGAGTTCTGTGCGATCTACCCGGTAGAATATGGGTTTGTCGCGACAAAAGGGAGAAGACAGAATGGCATTGATGAAGTCTGCAAATCCCGCGCTGGGTGCGAATACTTTTCGCGACCTCTCCAACAGCCAATACGGAGGCCTCATCGACGCCGCCGACCGAATGACACTGAGCGGCACCGTGAACAAAACCGGCATCCTGCTGCTTTGCGCCATCGCCACCGCGGCCTGGGCCTGGCATTTGTTTCTTCCCGAGCACGACATGTCGGCCGTAGCGCCGCTCATGATGCTCGGCCTGATCGGCGGATTTATCTGTGCCATGGTCACTGTCTTCAAAAAGCAGTGGTCCCCTGTCACTGCGCCGATCTATGCGCTGCTCGAAGGCCTGGTGCTCGGCGGATTGTCGGCCACGCTCGAGCTGCGCTTTCCTGGCATTGCTATGCAGGCTGTCGGCCTCACATTCGGCACACTCTTCGTCCTGCTGATCGCTTATCGCTCGGGGCTCATCAAAGTGACGCAGAAGTTTCGCCTCGGCATTATCGCGGCCACTGGCGGCATCATGTTCTTTTACCTGATCGAAATGCTCCTCGGCTTCTTCGGCATCCAGTTCACCACCATCAACGGTTCCGGCCCCATCGGAATCGGAATCAGCCTGGTCATCGTAGCCATCGCGGCTCTCAACCTGGTGCTCGATTTCGACTTCATCGAGCAGGGCGTGCAGGTCGGCGCTCCCAAGTACATGGAGTGGTACGGCGCCTTCGGCATCATCGTCACGCTGGTCTGGCTCTATCTCGAGATTCTGAACCTGCTCTCCAAGTTCCGCAGCAGGAACTAGCAAATCGGTGTCCCAGGGTCTCTTCCGCCGCGGCGGGATGAGACCTGGGAAACAGCACCCAGTGACAGTCTCCACGATCAGCCGGTTAGAAATTACCCGCGTCCCGCAAAGTGCGCTTCGATCTCTTCGAGCGTCCTGTTCTTGGTCTCCGGCAGGAAGAATGTCGTCACCAGGAAGTACACCACTGTGAAGCTTGCAAACAGAAAGAACATCGACGAGTACCCGTGCTTGCTCACGAAGGGCAGAAAGACCGCGGCCAGCGTGGCGGCAACCAGTTGATTCAGAACCAGCGCAACGCTCATCCCGTTGGACCGTATGCGCGTCGGCATCAACTCCGAAAGTGCCAGCCACACGCACACGCCGGGACCCAGCGCATAGAACGCCATGAACATGTAGAGGCCGAGCGCCACGAGCCAGCCGTGGCTCGACTCAGGCACGCGCCCTATGAGTGCCTTCTCAATCTTCAGCGGCGCCGTTTGCGCGGCCTTGAAATCTGCAAAAGGATTCTTGATGAAGGCCTCGCTCGGGAACATAGGAACGCAGGTGGCCCGCGTGATTTCGATGGGTAGCGCCGCCGGATCGTCCGATCTGACAAAATTGGTGGCCGCGGTGAAATCCCCATACGAGTAAATGATGGTCAGCGAAGCACGGCCGCTCTGGATCTCGCTGCCCGAATATCCCGCAGCGGCGAGCATCTTGTCCGCCTCGGCTCGATCGAAGCGCAGGTTCAGCTCCTGGTTGGACCCAACCATCCGTTGCACCACTTCGCGTGAGTCGACGCTCGCTTTTTCGGTGCGGAGAAACAGCCTTCCCACGCCGATGAGCGCGACAATGATCCCGCTGGTGCCGAGGATGAACAAAAACCTGCGCCCCCTGCGATCCACCAGCGCCATCCCCACCGTGGTCATGAGAAAATTCACGGTCGTGAAGATCACGTAGCCCCAGTGCGCATAGAGGTCGGAGAGTCCGCTCTGCAACAGGATGCTCGTGTTGTACTGGATGATTGAATTGATCCCGGTGGCCGTGTTACAGGCCAGGATCACACAGGCCAGGAGGAACGGAATCGCATACTTGCGCTGCAAAAGCGAGTCTTGAATCTTCTTGCCCGGCTTTGCCTTCGTCGTGTGTGCAACCGCTGCCATCTCCTCAATTTCGATAGCGGCCTGCTCTGCGCTCCGCGAGTAAACCAGGGCAGCGTGGGCCCGCGACGCAGCTCCTCGCCGGAAGAGCCACCGTGGCGACTCGGTCACGAACAGGCTGCCCAGTACAAACAGCGCGCCGGGAGGCATCGAGACCCAGAAGATCCGCCTCCAGGTCTGATCTTTGAAAGTGAAAAGCGCGGCGGCGTCTGCGGATTTCGCTACCGCCTCCACGCGATAGCTGTAATAGATACCCACCAACGCCGCGGCAACAAGGCCCAGCGTCAGCATCCACTGGAAGATAGCTGTTCCCTTACCCCGGTTCGATGCCGACAGGCACTCGGCCAGGTAGAGCGGAACCACCACGCCGATGAGGCCGCCGCTCATCCCTTGCAACAGCCGCCCGAAGAACAGCGGAGCGTACCCCTGCGAAAGTGCGATCACCGGGATGCTGACAACAAACGTAAACCCGCTCAGGACCATAAGCGGCTTGCGTCCCATCCAGTCAGCCAGCGCGCCCGCAAACAAAGTGGAAAAAACGCTGCCCAGTAACACCGCCGCCACAATCACCGAAAGCTCGGACGCTGTCAGCCTTGAGGTCGCTTCCAGGTACGGCAACGCCCCCCCGATGATGCCTACGTCGATACCGTAGAGCAACCCGCCCAGTCCCGCCACCAGTAGAAGGAACGCGTTGTATCTGCGTATCGAAAGGGAATCGGAATTTGTTGCAGCACCATTTGCGGTCATCGTTGTGAAACCCTCTCGTAGGCACAGCGTGCAGCCCGATCCCGCAGAAACCTCCTGCCCAACCGGTCTATTCCAATTGCAGAAAAGGTAGCAGGGCGCACGCCTCGTCTACAATGATCGAATTGATTTCAAATGCTCATTTCCCTGACCTGAAGGTGTTTGGCATGTCGAATCAAAGCTATTGTCCTTTGCCTTTATTCTGCCGCTGCACACTGTATGGCAGCCTCACCCTGCTGTTTGCGTGTGTGAACTTGGCCGCTGCTCAGAACCAGGTTCATCTTCTGCCCGCGCCCCACGAGGCCCGCCTTGGTGCGATGACATCTCTGCCGGAAAAAATCGCAGTCGCCATCCCCGGCCGCGACGCTTCAGACGAATTTGCGGCGTCCGACCTCGAAGAAGCGATCAAGCAAGGCGCAACCGAGCCCGACATGCCGCGCGCCCTTGCGGCTGCTTCCTATCGTGTGACTCTGTTACGGGCCGACGCGCTCGCCGCCAAAGCCCTGCTGAAACGAACCGGCCTCGTCTTCGATCCAGCCATGGATTCTGAGGGCTACGTGCTCGTCATCGAGCCCCGCGAAGCCTATATAGTCGCCAACTCCAGCGCTGGAATCTTTTACGGCGTGCAGACCTTCAAACAGTTGCTTCCGCTCCCCGGCGCCGCGCGCGAGTTGCTCACCGGCACCGTGCGCGACTGGCCGGCCATGCGTTATCGCGGCATTCAGGACGATCTCTCCCGCGGCCCCGTTCCTACCCTCGACTACCAGAAGCATCAGATTCGCGTCTTCGCCGCTTTCAAGGCCAATATCTATTCGCCTTACTTCGAGCACACTCTGCTCTATCCCAACCAACCTCTGGCCGCACCCCCCGGCGCCGCGCTTACTCCTGCCGAAGTAAAAGAACTGGTGGCCTACGCACTCAAATATCACGTCACCATCCTGCCCGAGCAGGAGGCCTTCGGCCATCTCCATCACGTACTCAAGTACGACCTTTACCAGGACGTCGCCGAAACACCCCACGGCCATGTGCTTGCCCCCGGTCAGCCCGGCACGCTGCCGCTCATCAAAGACTGGTTCACCCAGATCGCCCAGGAATTCCCCTCGCCCTTTGTCCACATCGGCGCCGACGAGACTTGGGACCTGGGAAGGGGCCGCACGCAGCAACAGGTCGACACGCAGGGTTACGGCCCGGTCTATGTTGACTTTCTCAAACAGATTCACGATCAGCTTGAGCCTTTGCACCGCCGTCTGCTCTTCTGGGGCGACATTCGCGGGGAAGACCCTGCCGCTGTTGCCGGCCTGCCCAAAGACATGATTGCTGTGCCTTGGAACTACTGGACGACCACTGGATTCGACAAGATGATCGAACCCTTTGCCAAGGCCGGCATCGAGACCTGGGTGGCCCCCGGCGACGCCAATTGGAACGAAGTCTATCCTGCTGCGAGAACCGCGCTCTGGAACATTCAGGGCTTCGTTCGCGATGGCCAGCGACTGGGGTCCACCGGCGCCATCAATACCGTGTGGAACGACGATGGTGAAGGCCTCTTCAATCAGGACTGGTACGGCGTGCTATTCGGCCCGGTTGCCGCCTGGCAAGCGGGTGAGAGCCCGATTCCCGATTATCAGGAAGCGTATGGGCCCGTCTTTCACGGCGACTCCACCGGGAAAATCAACGAGGCCGAGAAAGAGTTGATGGCGGCACACGAAGCCCTCGTCCAAGCCAGTTCCGGCTTCACCAGCGACGGCCTTTTCTGGCTCGACCCGTGGAGCGCCCAGGGGCAGCAGGTGTCGGCAAAGCTGTTGCCGGTTGCCACGGATCTGCGCTTGCACGCCGAGCGCGCTATCGTCTTGCTGGCCCAGGTGCGTCAGGTCAACCCCGAACTGAAAGAGCTCGATGCCTTGACCGCGATGGACCTCGGTGCGCGCCGCCTCGATCTGATCGGCATGAAATTTGAACTGGCCCAGGAGATCGCCGATTTCTATGCCAAGGCAGTTGCCAACCAGCACGACAAGTCGCAGAAATTGGTCACGTCCAACATCCTCAATCAGATCAGCAGCGACAACGGCCGCTGCCAGGATCTGCGTGACGCCTACTCCCTGACCAAAGCGGAGTATTCGCAGGTATGGCTCAGTGAGAACCGTCCTTATTGGCTCAACAACGTCACCGTCCGCTACGATGTGGAGATTGAAAAATGGCAGCGGCGCGGAGCCATGTTCGAGGAAGGAAAACGCGACTGGGGACTCGGCAAAGACTTGCCCCAACCATCATCGCTTGGTCTTCCGGCTGGTCCCGCTTCTCAGGTTCCCGGCCAGTAACGCAAAGCCGATCGCGAGACCTATTTTGGTTTGATGCAAGCAGGCCTTTACCGCATAACCAAGATGGATACCCTGTCTTCATAATTTTTGCCACATCCCGCTACTGGCGATGCACACTAGATTCATGCTCCACTTCGATACTAGGCGGAAGCACCCAACTTTGCTGCTGATTGATGACGACTTGGTCAGCCGCGAAGTGACCGCGACGGTGCTTACCATGAGCGGGTATCCTGTTCATACCGCGGTGGACGGAGAGCGAGCACTCGAGATGTTATCCGGACAAGAATGCGCACCGGACGTGATTTTGATGGACGCGCAAATGCCCGGTCTCAGCGGCACTGAACTGATTGCGGAACTTCGCATAGCCACCAAAGCAAGAGTCTTTGCCATCAGCGGCAGTAATCCGCCGGACGCCGTGGCCGCGGCTGCAGACGGCTTCCTGCTCAAGCCATTCGATGCCGAGGCGCTTGAGAAGCTGCTCGAGGGCCACCCAATTCCGGGTGCGGCCTCCAGACCGTCTCACCTCGATCCCAAAGATCCGGTCATCAGTCCTGAAACCCTGGCTCAGTTCCGGGGAATGATGCCTGAAACCGCGGTGCGCGAGATTTACACCGCTGTCGCTGCCGATTTGACCAGGCGCATACAGACCATCGAGGCTGCCATCGCAAAAGGCGACGACGGCGAGGTCCGCCGCATCGGACACGCCATCAAAGGAGGGTGCGGCATGGCCGGCGCTATTCAGGCCGCCCGTCTCGGAGCCCTGTTTGAGGACCTACCAAACGACACTGAGAGTAACCACCTGGATAACAGTATGGCTTTGCTCAGCGATTTGCGTGCCGCCGCCCGAAACCTGGAGCGTATGCTGGAGGCAGAATTACCGGCCTGATTTTTGGCCTGCATTTTGGAGGCATACTTCTCAAATGGAACGACCGATTCGAATCGTACTGGCTGACGACCACCCCGTTGTGCGCATCGGGGTGCGCAACATGCTCGTCGAACAGGACGGCTTTGAGGTGGTCGGCGAGGCTACCGACGGCGACGAGGCCATCACCCAGACCCTGGAACTGCAGCCTGACATCCTTCTGCTCGATGTGCAGATGCCGCGCCTTCCCGGTTTGGAGGCCATGCGCGCCATCATGAATGGCACCGCCACGGTCAAGATCCTGCTGCTCACCTCCACCATCACCACCCAGCAGATCATCGAGGCCTTGCACATCGGGGCGCGCGGCATTGTGCTCAAAGACGCCTTGGCCAGCCATCTGCAAACCGCCATCCGCACCGTCTCCACCGGCGACTACTGGATCGGCGGCAAGCGCGTGGTCAATCTGGTCTCTGCTCTTCACGACCTGATGCAACAGGCCGCCGTGCCTCAACACAAGACTTACGGCCTTACCCCGCGTGAACTCGAAGTCGTTGGCTGCATCGTTGAAGGATGCAGCAATCGCGACATTGCCAAGCAGTTCAATCTAAGTGAAGAAACCGTCAAGCGTCATCTTTCGAATATTTTCGACAAGACCGGTGTCTCCACTCGTTTGGAACTCGCACTCTTTGCCATTGCCCATACACTGGTAACGCCGCAATAGACGGCTTGCCGCAATCTCAACCTTCAACTTCAGAGGCAAAGAAACACGGGGTGGATTTTCCTTACCGGCGAAGTAAGGAAAATTCACCCCGTTCCACATTTCCGGACTGTCACGCTCCAACCATTTAACCTGAGCCAACACCTTGAGCCGCTCTCAGTTCGCAGACGGCTGTTCCGCTTTGTCCACGACCAGGGCATCCACAGGGCCCCTGGTTGCGGTCAGTTTCAGTCCAAGCTGCTCCTGGATCGCCGAGAAAAGCGGAGCTGCTGGCGCCTCAGCGGATGCCACCGGCACATCTCCACCGAATTGTGTCTCGTCTGGCGCCCAGTCCAGGTCGAAATCGTACTTTCCTGAAACTCCCGTCTTGTCCACCACTGGCCTGTCGAGAACGGCCCGCTGCAGCAGCGAAACGAATTCGCCCATGCTCGCATTGCGAGCCGGCAAATGGATGTGCTGCG
Source organism: Occallatibacter sp. (assembly GCA_049793195.1). Lineage (GTDB taxonomy): Bacteria > Acidobacteriota > Terriglobia > Terriglobales > Acidobacteriaceae > Telmatobacter. The sequence continues at coordinate 39,072 of JBARBP010000169.1, forward strand.
AAAATACGGTGCTGATCAAAGCGGGAGGATCGCCTGGCGCCGACGTACTCTGCTTCAACTTCGGTCCGCCCTTTGCAACTTCCAGCATGTAGATCGAAAACTCTTTTTGCTCGCGATGAAACGTAAGGCTGAACCGCTCCGTCAGCAGGTTGCGTAGCATCGACATCTGCTCCTCGTGTGTCGGCCGAACCTCACAGGGGGTGACGGCAACAATGTCGTAGTGGTCGGACTCGATCCACCCCGGCCCCCCGAGAATCGTGCGCGGGTTCATATCGTAGGCCGCCGCAATCAGCAGCTTCAGAGTGTACGCCTTCTCCACAAATCGGCTCGTGCCCTGCATTGTGATGTAGCGGCCGCTCTTGGCGTCGAAATTCACAGGCTTGATGGTCGCCACTTCAAACGCGTCAAACTTGGGCCGCACCGTGGAAGTTGGTTGATGGTCAGGATTGGGACTTGTCGCCGGAGCCTGCGCAAATATTCCAGCAGCGCCAAGCAAAAGCACTGTACACGCCATCTGCCAATTCATACGACTCTGCCTCCATGGGGAACTAACCACTAATCACTAGCAGCTGCTCTCAAAAACTCTCCACCGCATCGCCCTGGAAATGGTGCAACACCACGACAGTTCCCAGTGCGGACAACACGCTGATCAACGCGAACAGAAATACGCTTGCGTATCCGTATATTCCAATCACAGCGCCGGCCAGCGTGCCGGTCAGGAAAAAGGAGACATCGGCAAAAGCCGTGTACACTCCCAGCGCGGTGCCGCGATTGTTTTCCGTCACCCGCTTCACGGCCTCCACGCCGACGGCAGGAAAGACCAGCGAGAATCCGAATCCGCCCAGCGCCGACCCGGCGATGGCCGTCCACGGCGAGTGTGCCGCCCAAAGCAAAAGCAGTCCTAGCGATTCCACCGATAGGCAAACCATCGCTACCGGAAACCCGCCGAACCGGTTAATCGTTTGGATAAACAGCAGACGCGCCACAATAAACGCCACTCCGAAAGCGGTCAGGCAAAGCGCCGCGCCGTTCCAGTGACGGCTCGCGTAAAACAGCGTAATGAAAGTAGCAAGCACGCTGTAGCAGACTCCGCCCAGGGCCAGCCCCATCCCGTGCGGCGCAACCCGTCCCAGAACCTCGCTGAATGGCAGACGCACGCCAGCGACGACCGGAACCGGCGGCTTGCGGTAGGCCAGCAGCAGGCTGACCGCGCCAATCAGAATCGTCACCAGGCCGATTGAGGCCAGGCCCCACTGGCCGTCGAGAACCACGCCCAAAGGCGCTCCCACTGCCATCGCACCATAGGTGCTGATCCCGTTGTACGAGATGACCTTCGCCGTGCTTTCCTGTCCGGCGCTGGTGATGCCCCAGAGAGTGGCCCCGGTCGCCCCCAGGCTCTCGCCTATACCCAGAATCAAACGGCTCGTGATCAAAGCGGAAAAACTGAGCCAGGGAACCTGGTGCAAGACTGCCGCAACCACCAGCATCGCCCCGCTCGCCGTGCACGCTCCCATTCCCCAAAGCACCGAAACCTTGGCCCCGGCGCGGTCTGAGATGCGTCCCGCCCAGGGACGGCTCCCTAGTGTTGCAATGTATTGGATACTGATGACAAGTCCGGCCAGCATCGCGCTGTAGCCCATCCGTAAATGTACATAGGGCGGCAGCACCGCCAGCGGCAGCCCGATCGACATGTAGCAGATAAAAGTAAAGTAGACAAAACTCAGAATGTGCCGCGTGCCGGCTTCGCGTTCGGTAGACGGGATAGCCTCAGCAGTGGCTGTGACGGAAGAATGCATGAAGTTTGCTGTGAGCCCTGTGCGACAAGTGGTCAGTCCACAGTATACCGGATGCACACTTTCGGCATTCACACCCGCATCATCGGTTTGCGGCGCTCTTAGCAGGCACTAAACTGGGAATATGCCGGAATTCCACGTCGAACACTTCGGATGCAGGGCGGCTCGCGCTGATGGTGAGGCAGTCGGCGGCCACCTGCGCGCCGCGGGGTTCGGCGAAAGTCATCCCGCCGCCGCCGATGTGGTCGTGGTGAATGCTTGCAGCGTCACTGCAGAAGCGGACCGCGCCGCTCGCGCCTTCATCCGCCGCACTCATCGTCTCAATCCCGACGCCCGAATCGTGGTCACCGGTTGCTATGCCCAGCGCGCTCCGGAAGAACTCGCTGCAATGGCCGGCGTGGCCGCTGTCGTCGGTAACAGTCACAAGGCTCTTGCGCCGGAAATTATTCTGGGCCTCGCGTGCCAGGCGAACCCAATCGGAAACACCGCTGCCGCCGCGCCAACCAATCTGGTCAGTCTCCATTCGCTGCTCGCAAGCGGCACGCCATCAACCACTCCCATCTGGGCCGACGACCGCTTCGCCCATTCCTTCATTGAACAGGCGCAACTTGTCCCCGGAGAGCAGACTCGTCCTAATCTCAAGATTCAGGAGGGATGCGGCAATCGCTGCACCTTCTGCGTCATCCCTCAAACTCGAGGCTCGTCCAGGAGTCTGCCTCTCGCGACGGTCTTGCGCAAGGTAGAAGGTTTTGTATCGGCAGGAGGCAATGAACTCGTCCTCTCCGGAATCAACCTCGGACGCTGGGGAAGGGAACTGCCTGCCTCCGACGCCACTCCAAGCCTCACCTTGGCCACGCTTGTTCGCCGAATCTTCCGCGAGACGGAACTGCCCCGCCTGCGCCTGAGCTCCATTGAGCCCATGGACTGTGACGCTGATCTGATCGCCGTGATGGCGGAGTTTGGTGGCATCCGCCTGGCACGCCACGCGCATCTGCCCCTGCAGTCCGGCTCAGACGCCGTGCTGCGCCGTATGCACCGCCGTTACCGGCCTTGGCACTACGCGGAAAAGGTCGAAGCGATCCGGCAGGTCGCCGGCCCCGCGCTCACCCTCGGCGCCGATGTAATGGTGGGCTTCCCCGGCGAAACCGACGCCGAATTTGAAGAGACGCTGGATCTAGTCCGCGCCCTTCGCTTCGGTTATCTGCACCTGTTTCCGTTCTCGCCCCGGCCCGGTACGCGGGGATTCGCATTGCACGCCGCGTCGCCTGTTCCTCCGCACGTCGTCAACGAACGCATGGCCACCCTCCGTGCCCTCGCGGCGGAAAAGTGCGAGGCGCATCGAAGCCAGTTCATTGGCCAGGAATTGGAAGCCATTACTCTGCACACGCCTGCCCCGCTCGCGGAACTGGGCCGCACCTCTGCGCTCACCGAGAATTTTGTGCCCGTCGAAATTAATCACCGACTGCCGGCCAACCGCCTCGTCCGCATTCGCGTCATTGGGCTAGACCCCGAAGGCGCCTTGATTGCTCATGAAGCCCGCATCGCTCTTCCATCGCCCGTTGCCGCCTTCCATTAGCCCGGTTCTCTTTGTTCAGTCCAACCGGGCCAATGCTATACTCAGGGTGCGTTGCTGTGACCGCGGCGTGTCCGGGATTTCCCCTGGATGCGGTCACCAACGACATTTGGAGGAGTACCATCGCACTCGATAAACGTTCGGCAAAGTCCTTTATCCGCATCAACGACAGAATCCGTGCGCGCGAAATCCGCGTCATCGACGAGAACGGCGAACAACTCGGCATTCTGCCTCCCTTCGAAGCTCTGAAAATTGCCCGCGAACGCGGCCTGGATCTGGTCGAAGTCTCGCCCAACGCGGTTCCGCCCGTCTGCCGCATCCAGGACTATGGCCGCTTCCTCTACGAGAAGGAAAAGAGCGAACGCGCCGCCAAGAAGAAGCAGAAAGTCATCGTCGTCAAGGAAGTCAAGTTCTCCGTCACCGTCGATGAGCACGACTACCAGACCAAAAAGAATCAGGCAGTCAAGTTCCTTGCCGGTGGCGATAAGGTAAAGGCGAGCCTGCGCTTCCGCGGGCGCCAGATGGCCCACCGCGATCTCGGCTACAACATCATCAACCGCCTCATCCAGGACCTCGGTGACGCCGGCATCGTCGAATTCATGCCCCGGATGGAAGGCACCATCCTGCACGCGATCCTGGCTCCATCAAAGAAGCAGGAAGCCCCCAAGCCCAAGCCTCCCGCCGCTCCGCAGGTCAGCTCGCCGGTAGCGCAGGCATAGCAAGGTTCAACTCAAAATCAGCAAAGGCCGCTCGCACGGGCGGCCTTTGTTTTTTGCCACAAGCTTCGCCTCTATCTCTGGGCGCCCCAGCGCTAGCTCAATGAGCCTTGAATTTTAGACCTGGGAAACTCCAGCGTAGAATTGCCTGCACGGAATTGAACGCGCGAAAATACTACAATCTCTTTATGCTGCTTGGCGTTCTCACCATCTCCGACCGCTGTTCGCAAGGTCTGCAAATCGATACAGCGGGTCCGGCCGTAGTTGTTCTGCTCAAGCAACTTTGGCCGGAAGCCGAAATCTGGACAGGTCTTCTGCCCGACGACGAAGATGCAATTGCCCGCAAGCTGCAAGAGCTAAGCACTCTGAACGCCGCCTTGGTGCTCACCGTGGGCGGCACCGGACTGGGGCCGCGCGACCGCACTCCCGAGGCCACGCACCAGGTCATCCACCGCGAAGCGCCTGGACTCGCTGAAGCCATGCGCTTCCATGGCGCCGAGCTCAATTCATTCGCATGGCTTTCGCGCGGAGTTGCGGGCCTTAGAGACAGCACGTTGATCGTCAATCTGCCCGGCAGCAAGCGAGGAGCCGAGGAGAGCTTCGCGTCCATCGCAACGCTGCTCCGCCATGCGCTCGAGGTCGTTGGCGGTGGGCAGGTTCATCCATGACCGCAAATCTTTAACCCCGCAAGCCGGCACTCGCGCTCGGCGCGCCTTCAGGAAACGCTTTCCAGAATCGGGTCCCTTTGTGGGTACAAACCACCGTCCCGTAGCGGCATTTTCGCTCTGAATCCCGATAATCAGGCTGCTTCCACGTCGCTCTTTCGCAAGATGCCGGTTCAGAAACACCTGGAAAAGCGTAAAATCTTCTTGTCCATGAGCGCTTCCGGAAAGAAATCCAAAAAGAAAACCTCGAATCGTCTGCGCGCAACCATCAGCATCCGCGATGTGGCCAGGCGAGCCTCGGTCTCCATCGCCACCGTGTCGCGCGCAGTCAACGGTATCACCACCGTCGATCCTGAGCTTGCCAAGCGCGTGTGGAAGGCCGTCGAGGAAGTGGGTTACGTCCCCAATCCGCAGGCCCGTGCGCTTGTCTCGGGCCGCAGCCGCATCCTGGGCCTCATCGTCTCCGAGATCACCAATCCGTTCTTCCCGGAACTCGTGCAGGAGTTTGAAGACCTCGCCGTGGCGCAGGGCTATGAAGTCATGATCGGTTCTACCAACTACGATCCCGACCGTACCGAGTCGCTCATTCGCCGTATGTTGCAGCGGAACGTCGATGGCATGGCCGTCATGACCTTCGGCATTGAAGAAGATTTGGTTAAGAGACTTGTAGGGCGCGAGTTTCCCTTGGTCTTTGTCGACGCCGGGCCCAGGTTGCCCAACATCCGCGTTTTGAAGGTTGATTATGCCCAGGGAATTCACGAAGCGGTGCAGCACCTGGCTGCTCTCGGCCATCGTGCAATTGCATTCATCAGCGGACCGCTGCGCCTGCGCTCAGTCGCGGCGCGGCGCGACGCATTTCTCAAATCCATGGCCGAGCTCGGACTTAAAGCTCCCGTGGGTCACATCGTCGAGGGCGATCACACCATGGACGGCGGCATGGTCGCCATTGAGCGCCTCGTCGCGCATGACCAACTGCCCACTGCCGTCGTGTGCTCCAACGACATGACCGCCATCGGTGTTCTTCACGGGCTCTACCGCACCAAGTACAAAGTGCCCAACGACATTTCTGTGGTGGGTTTTGACGATATTCATCTCGCACAGTTCATGCTGCCGCCGCTCACCACGGTACAGATGTCGTGCAAACTTTTGGCCACCGCCGCCGTGCAGGCGCTGCGAGCCGGCATTGAGCACGACCATCCTGATGCCGCGCAAAAGGAGTGGCCCATCCCCACTCATCTGGTTGTGCGCCAATCGACCGTCTTTCCTCGCGGGACTCTGCCTGCTCGCGTGCATGTTCCAGCAGGCAAGGGCCGCAGCGCAAAAACAGAATAGTCTGAACTCACTCCACCCATCGCTTTCCGATATTGAGCCTGGCAATGAACTTGTTAAAGTTCTTATAGGAGACTTCCATGGAATCCCTGACCCCTCGCCCGGTGTGGAAGACTCTGTTGGCCTTTGCCATCATCTACTTTGTCTGGGGCTCCACATTCCTTGCTATCCGCATAGGCGTCCACGAGGTGCCGCCTCTCCTGCTTGCCGCCATGCGATTTCTTGCGGCAGGCCTCATTCTCTATGGCTGGACTATGGCCCGTGGTGAGCGATCGCCGCAGCGGCAACAGTGGGCGTCGGCCTTCTTACTCGCTCTGCTTATCTTCGTCATCGATTATGGATTGCTTTTCTGGGCCGAACAGCGTGTGCCTTCAGGACTGGCGGCCGTGATGATGGCCACCATCCCGGCCTTCATGGCGCTCGCTGAGATCGTCATCCTGCGCACCCAGAGGCTGACTCTCCGCCTCGCCATCGCTCTCTTGATTGGAATCGCGGGAGTGGCCGTGCTCGTGAGCCGCTCGCTCAATTTGGGCGGAGCGCCAATCGACAGCGCCGGCGCTCTTGCGCTCATCCTTGGCGCCATCAGTTGGTCTCTCGCCTCCGCACTCACCCGCAAGTTGCCGCTTCCTTCTTCAAAGGTCGTGAGTTCAGCCGCGCAAATGCTCGCTGGTGGCATAATGCTCGCCGTCGCTTCCGCCGCCATGGGAGAATTTCGCAACTTCCATCCTTCGGCCGTTTCACTCGCAGCGTGGTTGTCGTTGCTCTATCTCATCGTCGCTGGTTCTATCGCCGGGTTCACGGCTTATGTGTGGCTCATTCACCATGAGTCTCCCACCAAGGTTGGTACTTACGCCTACGTCAATCCGGTCGTGGCCGTCGTAATTGGATATGTCTTCGCCGGCGAAGCGATCGGCCTGCGCACGTTTCTTGGCGCTGCATTTGTCATCGTCAGCGTGGTTCTGATCGCGACTGCGCGTGCCGCCAAACCGACTGTGGCCCTGGCAGCCGAAGATGCAACGTGATCGTCGAGGTCGGGCTTTTTTGCGGCAGGCGATTTTCTTGAATCGTCGATCCTTGCAGTGCGCCCGTCACTTTTCCCCGCCAAATCTCCACGAAATCGCCCCCCCCACCCAGGAGACCATGCGGACACCGACGCTACGCTCCACTGTTCCGCAATCGAAGTCGTTCGCAATGCCACTCACGCCGGCAGCACACGCTGGCGGCCCATCTCCCGCCTGCCAGCCAGGTGCGAAAGTCTCGGTGGTCTGGCCCGTGTAGCCGCGCGACAACATGCCGTTCGCGCCCAATTCCAATCGGCCATCGAGGAACGCACGCACCATGGCAAGCCGAGTCTCGCCCACCGGAACAGCTTCATATTGGCCTCGGTGATCGGGATTGCCAACGTCGAGCAGCTTGTGGCCCACATACTCGTACTCGACGCGGGCATGGAAGCCCGCCGGCAACCGGTCCAGCGTTGCGAGCGTGTCAAAGATCGTGCGCGGCGCCTCCGGCGTTGGAAGACCGGTATCATCATCCCGCGCGTCGGCCTTGGAAAGCACCGCCTGCAAAGTGCCAAAGCCGAACTGGTGGCGCACATTCGCGGTCAGAAACTTCAGCGTGCCCGCTCCTACGTCTTCCGCGAGGCCGTTGTCGGGATCGATTTTGGCCAGCGTAGCTGTGGTCGTTGTCCGGCCCACAGTGACGCGCACATCGGTTGCGCTGAATTCCTTTTCGAGTACCAACTGTTCGCAGTGGGACCGCTCAAACGGAGATGCCGGGCCCGAATCCCCGCCCGTGGAAGTTGTTGCAGCGCTGATCCGCGGATCCTGCGTGAAGAAGGCCTGCCCCATGCTGAATGAAGCCGATGGAAGCCAGCGCGCCGGTCCCGCTCCCGGAGTCCATGTAAGCGTGGCCTTGGGGCTCTCGAACCACCGCCATTCGTCGAAGGATTCGCCGGGCTTGAGCATGTCGGCGTTCTTCATCTCAATCTGGTCGTGGCGCAGACCCGCGTAGAAGTGCAGATAGCTGCCCAGATCGCCATGCAGGGCCACGAAAGGCGCCAGTTCGCGAAGAGTGATATTGTTCGCCAGCACTTTGATGAATGGACCAAAGACTTGAGGATCGGCCGAGAGGTAGTGGTCCAGGTTGTCGCGGTGAATGTCGTCCTCGTTGTAGTCGAGACCCGCCATCGCATCCAGCCTTGGCGTGAAAGTATGCGACGCACGGGCCTCGGCGCCCTCCACGGTGCGGAACTCGCTTTGCCGGATCAACCCCTCGCCGAAGTTCGAGAACAGCGCGAGATTGAAGGTGCGGAAGAATCCCGAGAACGAGAGTTCATCTGCGGCGTCGGCCTTCCAGCGGTCGTTCGCGGCCAGAACGCCGGTATGCGTCTGGTCCTGCTGCCGCGGGTCGATGGTGTCGTTTACCTGCACACCCTGCCCAAGCGGGACCAGGTTTCCTTCATGCGATTTTCCCCAATACCCAATGCTGAGGAGCGTGATTTCGTGACTGCCCCGATCGAAGACGCGCATCGCGTTCCACTTGTACTGCTGCCGGTGCTCCAGGGTTCTCATCAGACCGTTGCCATAGTTCGCCTCCAGAGCCAGCCACTCCTTTTTTGAAGGGTTCGATGGCGCAAGCCCGCCGGTCAGATCCATGTCGCGATAGTCGCCCGTGAGCGTAAGGAAGCGGCCCAGTTGCGGCCGCATGACGTAGGTTGCTCCCATGTTGAGCGCATGATTGCCTTCCAGCACATTAAACGCGCCGCCATCGGTCGCCACGCTGCTAAGCACTCCGGAGACATAGATATTGGGATCGGCATACCCATTGCCATGAGCGTTGGCGGAGAGGTTGTTCGTTACCAGGTAGTTGCCCACCGCGATGTATTGGGCGATAGGCTCACCGTGATCGCCTGCCACACCGGGAACAAAGTATTGCGGCGCCTTGATGCCGCCCGCCGCCGTCTCGATGGGCATGCCGGGAATCGAAATCGGTGCGCCCGGGCGTCCGGGGTTGGCGTCCAGAAGTTCTTCGCGAACAAGAACTTTTTGCGAGGGATCGGGAGAATCGATGACAATCTCGCCTACATCCGCTGAGACAACCACCTCTTCGGCGACTGTCTTTACCTGCTCCAGTCGCAATGTTGCGCTCGCAGTCACGGCGCTCAAATCCAGCGTGCGCATGATTGCCGCAAACCCCGCGGCCTCCACACGCACCGAGTAAACGCCCCACTCCGGCAGCGCGAGGTCGAATTCGCCGTCGATGCCCGATGATCCAGCCAATCTAGCGCCGACGGAAGACCGGAGTTCGACGCGCGCTCCAGCGACCCGCCTCCCGGCAGGATCGACAACCGCGCCCGTGAAGTGGGCGCCGGCTTGTGCTTGGGCTCCAATCGCCCAGACAACGGCGCCGAGCAGGAGTAATACGATTCCTGGATTCGTGCTACCGTTCCCGCAACTACGTTCCGAAAATGGGGCTCCGGCGCGCATCAATGTTTATGGCCGTGTTTGTGATTGTGCGCATGCCCGTGTGTTTGCTCGATCCCGTGCGCGGGAACCGTCATCACCAGCCGTCCGTGCTGCACGCCTTTCAGCCCAATAAGCCGGTCGGCAAACTGCGCGACGCGCGCCGACTGCCCATGCACGATCAGAACCTCTAGACACGATTCGTGATCCAGGTGCGCATGGCTGGTTGAAACCACGAGATCGTGATTCTCGTGCTGCACTTCTGTCAGCTTTTCGGTGATGCCGTAGGCGTGATGGTCGTAGATCAGAGTGACCGTGCCGACCACAGTTGCGTTCGGTGCCGCCGTTTGCTCAGTCACCAGCTTGTCGCGGATCAAATCCCTGAACGCTTCCGATCGGTTGGTGTACCCCCGCCGCTTTATAGAGCGGTCAAACCGCTTCAAAAGGTCCGAAT
>JBARBP010000170.1:0-3788 GCA_049793195.1 Occallatibacter sp.
TTCCCACTCATCGCGATGAAGCTGCGATGAATGGGGCACGAGCACCCAGCCAATCAGACAATGCGCAGAAAACTGTTGGGAGTCAGTTGAGCGCCGGGGAAGACGACTTGCATGTTGGTGGCGCCTAGAGACTGGCTGACGACTTCGCCGAGGACGTTGCGGAAATCGGTGGTGAGGACGAGGTCGCGGCCTTCGTTGAGCTGGTCGTTGTCGAGGCCGGGCCATTTGCCGTAGACCTTTCCGCCTTTGACGCTGCCTCCGAGGATGAACATGGCGTTGGCGTGGCCGTGGTCGGTGCCGCCGGTGCCGTTTTCGCGGGCGGTGCGGCCGAACTCCGACATGGTGACGAGGGTGATGTTTTCGGCGTCGTCGCCCATGTCGCGCCAGAAGGCGGCGATGCTCGAAGAGAATTCGGTGAGGCGGTTGGCGAGCTGGCCGTTGACGCTGCCCTGGTTTTGATGCGTGTCCCATCCGCTGACGTCGGTGAATGCAGCTTCGACGCCGAGGCTGGCTTTGAGGAGCTGGGCGATCTGCTTCATGCTGTTGCCGAATTCGCCGGCAGGGTAGTTTGCGCTGGAAGCGGGCGTGTATTGCTCGGGGTTGGCGGCGCGGAGCATCTTGACGGCGTCGAAGGTCTCATCGCCGGCGGCGTGGAAGAGGCGGTCGCCTGTGTCGGCGTACATGGCTTGAAAGGCGCTGGCGGCGGGCGATTGCGTGGCGCCGCGGCCGGCGATGGTGAAGCCGTTGACGTTGCTGAGAGCGATGGCGGGGATCTTGCCGGCGAGGGTGCGGGGGACTTCGTTGCCCAGAGCGAGGGCGCGGAATGCGGTGTGCTGCTCGCAGGTTCCTGCGCAGCGGTGGCGCAGGTCTTCAGCTTGCAGGGCGCGGTTGAGCCAGCCATCCTGCGTGCTCTTGACGCCGGGCGTGCCGGACTCCATGTAGTCCTGGGCGTCGAAATGGGAGCGGGTGGTATCGGGCGAGCCGGCGGCGTGGACGATGGCGAGATGGCCCTGGTCGTAGAGGGGCTTGAAGGCGGACAGGGATGGATGGAGGCCGAAGAAGCCATCGAGGTCGAGGACCTGATTCTGGGGGATGGCGATGCTGGGGCGCATGGAGTAGTAATTCTTTTCGCGATAGGGGACGACGATGTTGAGGCCGTCGGCGGCGCCGCGCTGGAAGATGACGACGAGGCGGTGGTTGGGGGCGGTGGCGGTTTCGGCCATTACGGAGCGGACGAGGAAGCTGGGGATGGCGGCTGTGCCGGCGACCGCGAGTGCGCCTTTGTGGAGGAAGAAGCGGCGGGTGGTCTGCATGGGGGACTCCTTGGTTTCTTGCTTCGCTCGTTCGGTGTTTCGGTGGTGCTGGCGCCGGTTTCGTGGTATCCCACTCATCGCGATAAAGCCGCGATGAATGGGGCACATAGCGTTGGTTTCTATCGGCGCTGGAAGTCTGGGGAGCCGATTAACAATCCGGCCAGCAATTGGTCTTGCTTTTCTTGAGGGGATGGGTTGGGGGCGCGGTTGTTGCGCCTTGCTGCCGCGGCTATGGGGTGGATTGCCGCGCCTTGTTGTGCGGCGGCTGGAGCGCTGGGCTGATTGTTGTTCTGTGCGGATTGGGCGGCGAATTGCTGCAAGGCGGCGGAGCGGGTTGAGCCGGTTGCGCCGCCGGGGATGATTTGCGGTTCGAGGCGGGTTTCTTCGGACTCTGGAGTGGATGGGGTGACGGGGTCGGCGCTGGCGAGATCGGGGAGCGGGGTCCAGTTGATTGTGATGCCGGGGAGACGGTTGGCGGCGAGGTTGAGGGCGAAGTTCATGCGATCAACAAGAGCGCCGGTGCTGATCCAGGTGGAGGCCTTCCAGTCATAGCCAGTGGGGGGAATTGAGCCGTAGACGGGCATGCCCATCTGGCGAAGGTTGTTGGCGAGGGGGAGGACGTTTTCGACTTCGGCGTTGCTGGCGCGCGCGGCCGATACGACGAATTCGAGAGGCGTTTTGACCTTGGCGCGATATTCAGTGGACGACCAGAATTCCGGGGAGTGGAAGAGAGTCTTGAGCACGGCCGGGATGTCGCCATCGCTGGATAGGTAGGACTTGGCCATGCGATCGACGAGGCTCTGGGGCGGATCGTCGGAGACGAAGCGTATGGCCAGCTCACGGCTGATGAAGTGGGCGGTTGCGGGGCTGGTGGCGAGCATGTGGAGGAGCTCGCGGCCTTCCATTTCGCCATTTTCCTTGATTTTTTTGCCGAGGACTTTTTTGGTACCGGGTTCGTGACGGTTGGGGTTGAAGGAGAACTGGGCGTCGATGAGGGGGCGGTCGATGGTCCAGCCGGTGAGGACGCGGGCGACCTGGGTGACGTCGGCCTGTGTGTAGCCGCCATTGACGCCGAGGGTGTGGAGCTCCATTAACTCGCGGGCGTAGTTTTCGTTGAGGCCTTCGGGCGCCTGTTTCCTGGCGCTGGGGCGGCGGGCGGCGGCAAACTCGGCGCGCTCGGCGGCGAGCGAGCTGGGGCCGATGCTCTGGGCGTTGTCGAGATACGCGAGCATGGCGGGGCTGTGGGCTACGGCTTCCAGCAGGTCTTCAAACTTGCCGAGGGAACGGGGGCGGATGGTGTCGCGCTCGTAGCCGACAAGGTAGTAGGGCATCTGCTCGTTTTTGCGCAGGTAGACGTTGAAGTGATTGAGCCAGAAATCGGTCATCACTTCCTGGAGCTGGGCGTTGGCGTAGATGTCGCGGGTGAGGCGCGCGGAGATCAGGTCTTCGGAGACGAGACGTTCGGGGTTTTCGAGTGCGGCTACGGTGAGTTTGAGCTCGGGAGAGAGGTTGGCGTTGAGGGTGACACGCTGCGGGGGCTTGAGGGACTTGATGAAGCCGTCGAATTCTTCGGGCTGCATGGCTGCGAGATGGGAGACGCGCTGCTCGGGGGGGAGGGCGAGGATTTGGCGGATGGAGGCTTCGTCGAAGGCCGGTTGCGCCTGGGCGGGTGGAGGGGCGTTCATGTCCCTTTGTGACGTAGGTTGCGCGGATGAGCTCATGGGCTGGGTTGCGGTGCTCATGGCGGACGGGGAGGTGTCAGAACCCGAGGATGGGCTTATGGAGTTTTCGGAGTTCGCGACGGGATTGCCGTTGGCGTCGACCCTGACCATGTTGCCGTCGGAGGCTAGCTGCATGTTGGCGGGGGCGCTGGTTGCCTGCGGGCCGCCCGCTTGAACATTGGACTGCGGGGTTGCGGCTCTCTGAGCTTTTTCGTCCTTTTTGGACTGGATGCGGTAGATCTGGTTTTCGTAGATGGCGTGCAGGGTGCCGTTGGCGGGGATGGGGACTCGGCCGGTGTTCATGGCCTGACGGATTTCCGCGTTGCTTGGGAGGCGATAGAGCAGATCCTCGGTGTTCCATTGCATCTCAGGGAACTGGGCGAGACGGGCATTGATGGTGGATTCGTCAATGGAGGCGGGGTGAAGCTGCTGGTCGAACCATTTTTCGAGACCCACGTTGCCTTGGCCCATGGCGCGGACGGCTTCAAGGTCGCCGGGGCGGGGGCCGAAGGTGAAGCGATTGAGGGCGTGGAGGATGCGGTCGTCGCCGCGGAGCTGGGTGGATTGGTATTCGGAGCGCGTGGGGGATTTGGGGGAGGGCTGGCTTTGGGGAGCTTGCTGAGAGTAGCCAAGGGGGGAACAGAGGGTGCAGCAGAGGGACAGAGCCAGCGGGCCTTTTATCGCTTTCATTGCGGACGCTCCAGGGAAGGATGGCCGGGTGATGCGCGCGGCACTGACCTGCTGTAGGGTCAGA
>JBARBP010000171.1:0-2394 GCA_049793195.1 Occallatibacter sp.
CCAAGACGCGGCTGTCTGAGATTTTGCGCAAGGTCGAACAAGGCGAGCGATTTACGATCACAGTGCGCGGGCGAGCGGTGGCGGATGTGGTGCCGACGCAAGCGAGAAACCAACACTCCGTGCATGAGGCGGTGGAGCAGTTAATCCATTTTCCGCGGATTAAGGGGATTCCGGGAGACACGGTGCTGGAGTGGATTCGCGAGGGGCGCAAGTAAGGACAGGGTATGGGGCTGGTTCTGGATGCGTCGGTCACACTGGCGTGGATGATTGAGCGGGTTGATGCGGAGGAAGCCCGCTCGGCCGACGAGGTCCTGCATACGATTCTGGCTGGTGGGGCTCAAGTACCCGCACTTTGGTTTGCGGAGGTCGCCAATGGTGTGCTGGTGGCCGAGCGGCGGGGGGGAATTCGTCATTCGACGTCGGCGTCGTTCCTGGGCCTTGTAAATGCGTTGCCGATCATGGAGGAGCGAACACGGTCGTCGGACGTTCAGAGTTCGGTACTGGCGCTTGGGCGGGCACACGAATTAACGGCGTACGATGCGACCTATCTGGAACTGGCTCTCAGGACCAGTGGGACTCTGGCGACATTTGACGCGGAGTTGGCGAAGGCGGCGCGGGCGGCGGGGGTGAGGGTGTTTGGGGATGCGGTGTAGGGGCTCGTCACTGCTTTGGCATGATGTCGGGACCTTTGCAATGTTGGTCCGGTTGGCTTGAAGCCGAGAGCATGGTGAATGAGTTCTTGCCTTCCTCTATCTGGAAATAAACTGTGCCTCCATCGCGCGAATTGCCATTCTGGTCTGTCCAATCCAGATCGGCCTCCACCTGATAGTGTGCCCCGGCGTCGTTGCAGCCGCGGACCGCGCCAAATGCGGCGGACGGAAATTCCTTTGCGTGGGAATCGTTGCGAGCGGCAAAAGGGGCGTGAACCCGTTCTAACTGCACAAGCTCAGAGGCCGCGCTCCAGCTCGAGGCGTCTGTCCAAGGTGACTGGATCCACTCATCCACAAAATCGCGGCCGTTCATCGCAATCGGCTGCACGCGGATTAACGCATTCCCTTGCTGCTGGAATCGGTAGATCACCGGGCGCATGACGATACTGCCGTCAATGCTTTCGCCGGTCATGCGCAGTTCGAAGCCGAGAGGTTTGGCTTTCATCACCGGGTCCGTATCGCGGCGGTAGTAGAACTTCCGATGAAAGAGCGTCTTCTCCGGAGCACCAACTGTCGCAGGTTGCAGTAGATCGACGTCGAAAGCGCTCATGTTCGAGGTACACCAGGGATGCCCGTGGGCGACAGCGATAAGCCAGCTTTTCGGCCCGGCCTGCGGAAGCGGTTGGTATTCGAAGAAATCGCCGAACGCAGCGTCTACACTGTCGTACGCAGGAGCTTGCCAACGCAGAATCCGCTCCCAAGCGCCGCTGTTCGCCTCGTAGCCGAGCAGCACAGAATCGAAGCCGCACGCGATGCCGAAATTGAACTCGATGAAGAGAAGGTGTGGCACATTGGCCGGAGCGGTGACTTTGACTTGGAGGCCATCTCCGTAAATATGGTCGAGTTGGGGAGGCTTCTTCGGGTCGTAAACCTCATGCACCTCGGGCTTGTTGGCGTCGAGTAGCTTCACGAGTGTGGTTCCAAGTGCCTTTGGATTGGCATTCGCGGGAGCGCACTGGATCGCGGTATCGGCAAGCGCGGCAAAGGCGTCCTTGAAAGCCTGAATCCGCGATCGCAGCGCGGCGGGAACGCCTTCGTCCATCTCGTCGCGGAGTTTAACCGCAAGCAATTGCGATTGGATTGACCTCACTTGTTCCGCAGGCCCCGTCAGATCTGGTGGAACGCAGGGCTGCGCGTCGAGCGCAATTGGCAGCGCAAGCAGAAGCAGCAAACCGAATCGAGCGGGGTTCATGGCCGCAAGTATAGCGCCAAATCCTAATGAGCGCCGGGGGGTGGGGCGGCGTGGGGCAGGGGTTTCTTGAAGAGCCAGACGGCTCCGGCGCAGAAGAAGGCTAGAACCGCGGTCCAGCGGAAGATGTCTACGTAGGCGAGCAGGGCGGATTGCTGGATCATTTTGCCGTAGATGAGGCCGTAGGCGCCGGGGCGGGCGGCGGCGGGGCCGATCTGGTGGCCTAGATATCTGGCGAGAGCGGCGGAATTTTGCTGGAGCACGGGGCTGGATGGCGAGAGATGCGCGCCGAGTTCGGTCTGGTGAAGGTCGGCGCGGCGGATGAGGGCGGTGGTGGCCATCGCAATCCCAATCGATCCGCCGATGTTGCGCAACATGTTGAAGAGGCCGGTGGCGTTGCCCATGGCGTCGCGGGAGATGGTTGAAGTGGTCATGGTGGCCAGCGGGACAAAGACGAAGCTGAGCGCGAAGCCGGTGAGCGTGATGGGAATGAGC
>JBARBP010000172.1:0-8078 GCA_049793195.1 Occallatibacter sp.
ATGTGATGCCACCAGAAGTCGTTTGGCTACCAGATCAGTTCTCCGTATAGAACTGCGCGATATTGCGGAACTTGCGCTGCCGTGCCGACACCAGCGCGTCGATGGGCGCGGCCTTCAACTCCGCCAGGTGCTTGCGAAGCGCGCGGCCAAGCATGCCGGTGCCCGCATCATGATCGGTATGAATGCCACCCGGCGGCTCGCCGATGATCTCATCCACGCAACCCAGCCTGGCAACTTCTGGAGCCGAGATGCGCATGGCTTCCGCGGCCAATTGCTTGTGCGCTGCATCCCGCCACATGATGGCCGCGCAAGACTCCGGCGTAATCACGAAGTAGAGTGCATTCTCAAGAATCAGCACGCGGTCGGCGACTGCGAGCGCCAATGCGCCGCCCGAACCGCCCTCGCCGCTGATGACCGAGATGGTGGGCACGCGCAGTTTGGCCATCTCAAAGATGTTGCGGGCGATGGCTTCCGCCTGCCCCCGCTCCTCCGCGCCCAGGCCCGGATACGCTCCAGGCAGGTCGATGAGGCTGATAACGGGGCGCATGAACTTTTCAGCGATCCTCATGCAGCGCAATGCCTTGCGATAGCCCTCGGGATGGGGCATGCCGAAGTTGCGGCGCACGCGATCTTTGGTAGTGCCGCCCTTGCGGTTGGCGATGACCATCACTTCGTCGTCACCGAGCCGCGCCATGCCGCAGGCCACGGCCTCGTCGTCGCCATAGGCGCGATCCCCGTGAATCTCGCTGAAATCAGTGAAGATCCGCTCGATGAAGTCCATGGGGTAAGGCCGCTGGGGATGACGCGCCCGCTCGATTCTGGCCCACGCCTGCGAAACCGCCGGCGAAGGATGGGAAGTCCCTGGTTCCTGTTCGCTCATTTGTACTTGGCGCCTCTCCCGGCGATATCGCCGTCGGCCCCTCTTGATTCTACGGGCAGAGAGCGGCTTCGACAAATGGAATAGGAAGTTTTTGATACCGGACATCTTACGCATCGCCAGTCAGGCGTCCCGCCACTACACTGGAAAAGCAAGACGCGCCACCCCTCGCTCATGACCGCAGCCATCGAATTCCGGCATCTCTCGGTCGCCGCCCCGCAAGGGCCGATGATCCTGCAGGATATTTCGCTCGCGTTGGAGGAGGGGACGACGACTGCCATCCTGGGGCGCAGCGGCTCCGGAAAATCGACTCTGCTGCGAACCGTCAATCGCATGATCTCGCCCAAAAGCGGCGAAGTTCTTGTGCAGGGCAAGAATGTGAGCGCCGGTGACGTGATTGCGTTGCGCCGCGGTATGGGATACGTGATCCAGGAGACGGGGCTGTTTCCGCACTTCACCGTCGAGCGCAATGTGGGCCTGGTCTTAGAGGCGGAGGAGCGGCCACGCGAAGAACGCGCAAGGCGGAGTCACGAGTTGCTGACCGCCGTCGGCCTTGACCCGGATGAATTTGCGCGTCGCTTTCCGCATCAGCTTTCCGGCGGACAGCGGCAGCGCGTTGGGCTTGCGCGCGCGCTTGCAGCCGAGCCCGCGATCCTGCTGATGGACGAGCCATTCGGTGCGCTCGATCCCCTGACGCGCGCCGAGATGCAGGATATGTTGCGCACTCTGCTGACGGGTCTCAAGAAGACGGTTTTGCTGGTGACTCACGACCTGGACGAAGCGCTCTACCTCGGCGACCGGATCGTATTGCTACACGAAGGCAGTGTGGTTGCCGATCTTGATCCGGAAACGTTTATGCAATCGCGGCAAGTGGAGATTGAAGCGTATGTGCGCGCCTACCATCGCGGCGAACTTAAGGGCTCGAAGGGGGTGCGTGGATGAGCAGCGGCTTCCTTGCGCAATACGGCGGCGAGATTGCCACGCTCACGTTGGAGCACCTTTGGTTGACTGCGTGGGCGATGATGATTGCGGCGGCAATCGCCATTCCTGCCGGCGTATGGCTGACCCGATCGCCGCGATGGGCCAAGCCTGTGATCGCCGTCGCGAATATTCTGCAGACCATCCCGTCGCTGGCGATGTTCGGATTTCTGCTGCCACTGCCGTGGCTAGGCGAGCGCGCGGCACGCATCGCCATTGCGGCGCTGACTGCCTATGCCCTGTTGCCGATCGTGCGCAACACTTACGCTGGAATTCGGGGAATCGATCCGGCGATTATTGAGGTTGCACGCGCGCTGGGGCTGACTGGACGGCAGCAGCTTTTCAAAGTGGAGCTGCCTCTGGCGGCATCGTTCATTCTTGCCGGATTGCGGACCGCGACTGTGACTTGCGTGGGCATCGCCACAATTGCGGCAGCCGTGGGCGCGGGCGGCCTGGGCGAGTTGATCTTTCGCGGAGTGGCGTCTGTAGATAACCGATTGGTGCTTGCCGGAGCCATTCCCGCGGCGCTGCTGGCGCTTGCTGCCGACGGCGCACTGGGCCTCCTGGAGCGATGGTTCAAGGTTCCTGCGCAATGATCCGCAGATTCTTTGCCGCTGGAGTTGTGGCCGTTCTTTCCCTGACCGCTTGCGCGCCGCCACGGGCCAGTCATCCTGTCATCGGCGCCAAGAATTTCACCGAGCAGGTTGTCTTGGGAGAGCTGATGGCTCAGGAGATTGAAGCCAAATCAAATCTCAAGGTGGAGCGCCGCTTCTACCTTGCGGGGAGTTACATCTGCCAGCAAGCGCTGGTTGCGGGGCGCATCGATGGCTATGTGGAGTACACCGGCACGGCGCTCACCGCGATTCTGAAACAGCCTTTGGACCGGAATCCCCAATCATCGTTCAACACCGTGCGGCGACTTTATGCTTCGCGCTACGACGTTGAAGTGGGCCCGCCGCTGGGGTTTGAAAACACATTTGCCATGGTGATCCGCGGCGACGATGCACGGCGATTGCATCTGACCACTCTAAGCGAGGCCGCAGCCTACACGCCGCAATGGCGGCTTGGCGTTGGGTACGAATTCGAGCAACGGCCGGATGGGTTGCCGGGATTAAGCAAGGCCTACGGACTGAAATTTGCCGAGCCGCCGCGCACCATGGATCTTGGCCTTCTGTACCGCGCGCTCATGCAGCGCCAGGTCGACATGATCGCCGCGAATTCGACAGACGGTCCGATCGAGGCGCTCGGTCTCACGGTGCTCGCCGACGACAAGCAGTACTTTCCGCCGTATGAGGCGGTGCCGCTGGTGCGTGCCGATGCGCTGCAGCGCTGGCCGCAAATTCAAACAGCCCTCGATGCTCTGGCGGGAAAGATTACCGCAGACGATATGCGCGCGATGAATGAGGCTGTGGATGGCCAACATCGCGATCCTGCGGAGGTAGTGCGGGAGTTTCGGGGGAAGAAGGGGTTGTGAGGGGGTTTAGCTCCCAGGTCTCAAAAGCGAGATCGGGGCACCCGGCACCTGGCGTCGGACGTTAGTGGGCGACCGTGGCTCTGTTCGTTGCTAGACGAGTGATCCCTCCGCTCTGCTTGATCATTTCGTGGACAGAAAATCCTTTTTCCGCGAGTGCCCCCGTTGGGCAAGCCTGCACGCACTTGCCGCAACCGGTGCAGTTGCTCGCGTGTCCCCAATCATCCTTGAGGTCGCTGACGACGCGGGAGTAGATGCCCCGCGAGGCGATCTCCCACACATGCGCTCCTTCAACTTCAGCGCAAACCCGCACGCAGCGGGTGCAGAGGATGCAGCGATTGTGGTCGAGAACGAATCGCGGATGCGACATGTCAACGGGCAGGCGCGGGTTGTTGTAGGCGTAGCGGACATGGGTAACGCCGAGCGACTGCGCCATCGACTGCAGCTCGCAGTGGCTGTTTGAAACGCACGAGGAACAGATGTGGTTGCGCTCGACGAGCAACAGCTCGACAGCCATGCGGCGATACTCGGTGAGCTTTGCCGAGGAGGTCTTGATGGACATGCCGTCCTGGATGGGCGTGGTACATGCGGGCAGCAGGCGGTCGGTACCGGCGAGTTCGACCATGCAGACGCGGCATGCGCCGACTGCGCTGAGGCCCTTGAGATAGCACAGCGTGGGTATCTGCTTGCCATTGGCGCGAGCCGCTTCCAAAATCGTGTCGCCCTCGTGCGCGGTTACCAGCTCACCATCGATGCGGACTGAAATCGTTTTGTTCGGCAACGGGTTGCTCCTTTCTCGCTCCAGCGGTCTCAATCGGCAGTTGCGGTGATTCTCAAGTCGCAGCGGAGACAGCGGCGGCACTCTTCCAGAGCCTCCTGCGGGCTAAGGCCGGCCACAACTTCCTCCTGCGAGTGCGCTCTCACCTTCGCGGGCAGGGACTGCGCCGTGTGGCGGCGGCTGAGGCTTGGCTCGCCGGGCGCCTGGCGGCTGTACTCGAAGTCCGGGAAAATGCGGTCCCAGCGTGCGACAGCAGTTCCCTGCTCGGAACTCGGCCGTTGAGCCATAAGGCGCTCGTCGATTTTGCGCGCAGCCTGCTTGCCGCCGCTCATCGCGTTCGACATGTTGGATGCGCCGGTAATGACGTCGCCGCCGGCATAGAATCCCGGCCGGCTGGTCTCGAGTGTGAAGCGATCGACGGAGAGCGTGCCTTCATCTTTCAGCGCGAGACCGGAGGCACGGCAGAAGTCCTGGTCGAAGGTCTCGCCCACGGCAAGGATGACGCTGTCGCACTCGAAGCGCTGCACCTCGTCGGTCGGGATGGGGCGCCGGCGGCCGGATTTGTCGTACTCGCCGAGGCGTGTCTTGACGATTTCGATTGCCTTGACGCTACCGTCTGCGCCGCCGATGATGCGGTGCGGCGCGGCGAGAAATACGAAGCGCACGCCTTCCTCTTCAGCGGCCTGAATCTCTTCGTCAATAGCGGGCATGTCTTTGCGTTCGCGCCGGTAGAGAATGGTGGCTTTGCCGCCCATGCGCAGCACAGTGCGCGCCGAGTCGATGGCCGCGTTGCCGCCACCGATGATGGCGACTTTGGAACCGACGCCAACGCTATCGTGCCGGGCCACGGACTCCAGGAATGGAAGCGCGGGGTAGACGTTCTTCAGCTCGGTGCCGGGCAGGTAAAGCCAGGACTCTTTCCAGGTTCCGATAGAGAGAAAGACGGCATCGAAGGTGCTGGCCAGCTCGTTGAGCGGAAGGTCGAAGCCGACGCGAGTATTGAAGACAAACTTGACTCCGACGGCTTCAATCAGATCAAGTTCGCGACGGAGTACGGACTTGGGCAGCCGGTACTCGGGGATGGCAAAACGCAACATTCCGCCTGCCTCGCCGCGCTCTTCGAAGATGGTGACGTCGTGGCCGAGCATGGCGAGATAGAAAGCCGCGGTGAGTCCGGTGGGGCCTGCCCCGGCGACGGCCACCTTGCGGCCCGTAGGCGCGAGCTTGCGCGCGAGAATCCGCTGGACCATCGGCTCGAAGCGTGCCGATTGATAGATTTCGTCAGCGATGAAGCGATGCACTTCGCGCATGTTTACTACTTCATCGAAGGACTGCCGGCGGCAGCGGTTGTCACACGGATGCTGGCAGACGCGGCCTGTCGATGCAGGCAGCGGGTTGTCAAGAACGACGGACTCGAAGGCGTCTTCGAGGCGGCCCTCCTGGTAGAGCTCGAGGAAGCGCGGAATGTTCATGCGTAGCGGACAACTGTTTTCGCAGGGCGAGAGAGCAAGCTCCTGGCAAACGCCGGCGCGGCAGCGATGCGCGACGATGTGGTCCTCGTACTCTTCGCGGAAGTGGCGAATGGTGGTGAGCACGGGGTTGGGCGCGGATTGGCCAAGGCCGCAAAGCGAACACTCACGCACCATACGCCCCAACTCGTCGAGAAGCGGCAGGTGATCCGCGGTGCCGTCGCCCTTGGTGATGGCGTTGAGAATGCTGAGCGCCTTGTTGAGGCCGACGCGGCACGGCACACACTTGCCGCAGGATTCCGAATGCGTGAACTCGACGAAGTAGCGGGCGACGTCGACCATGCAGTTGTCTTCGTCGAGCACCACCATGCCGCCGGAGCCCATGATGGAGCCTAACTGCGAGAGGGTTTCATAATCGACGGGCGTGTCCAGCATGTCGACAGGGATGCAACCGCCCGAGGGTCCTCCGGTTTGCACTGCCTTCACGCGGCGCCCAGCGACAGCGCCTTCGCCGATGTCGTAGATGAAGCTCTTGAGCGGGGTGCCGAGCGGCATTTCGACGAGGCCTGTGTTCTGGATTTTGCCGACCAGCGAAAAGACCTTGGTGCCTGGACTCTTGGCGCTGCCCGTCTCAGCGAACCAGGCTGCCCCGCGGCTCACGATCGGCGCGATGTTGCACCAGGTTTCAACGTTATTGATGTTGGTCGGCTTGCCCCACAGGCCCTTTTGCGCCGGGAATGGCGGACGCGGATGCGGACGGCCGGCGAAGCCTTCAAGCGAGGCGATGAGGGCTGTCTCTTCTCCGCAGACAAAGGCTCCCGCACCCTGCACAAGCTCGATGTTGAAGTTGAATCCGCGGTCGAGAATGTTGTTGCCGAGCAGCCCAAATTCGCGGGCCTGCTCGATGGCGCGAGTCAGCCGCCGGACGGCCAGCGGATACTCGGCGCGCACATAGATGATGCCTTCGGTCGCGCCCATGACGTAGGCGCCGATGATCATGCCTTCCAGAAGTGAATGCGGATCGCCTTCAATTTCGTTGCGGTTCATGTAAGCGCCGGGGTCGCCTTCGTCGGCATTGCAGATGATGTATTTGACGTCGGACTTGGCCTTGGCCAGGAAGTCCCACTTGTTGCCGGTAAGGAAGCCCGCACCGCCGCGGCCCCGCAGCCGGGCAGCTTTGATCTGGTCGATGACCGCGTCCTTGCGGCCGTCGATCAGCACCTTGTAGAGGGCCTGGTAGCCGCCAACCGCGATGTACTCCTCAATGTCGGAAGGGCAGATGAGGCCGCAATTGCGGAGAACGATCTTCTTCTGTCCCTTGAAGAATGGGAGAGCGTTCCAGGGTGCGATTTCAGGATAGCCCTGCCCGTATTTGACGAAGCCGGTAATGTGGTCCCAATCCTCGATTTTGCAGAGAATCAAGTCGGGCGGCATCACGCCGCTGGCGACACTCTCGAGAATGCGGCCTGCGTCATGAGCCTGCACGCGATGCAGCATGACCAGCGGGCAGCCAGGCAGTCGGATGCCGACCAGCGGCTCCTGAAAACAGGAGCCGAAACAGCCGACGCTCGTCAGTTGCACGTCGAGGCCGCTGCTCTGGATGGCTCCGTTGAGCGCGTGAAATAGCTCCTCCGCACCGTTGCCGCGGCCGCAGGTGCCCATGCCTACCGTGATGCGCGGAACCGCCGGCATCAGCTTGGCAAGGCCGGACTCGCGAACCGCATTGAATGAGCCTATGTCCTGAATGCGCGGCATTGTTCTTCCCCCTCTACTTCCTGTCCTGGTTCCGGATCTGGGTGAGCGCTTTGACTTCGCGCTGCAAGGTGCGCTCGTTCACGTGACTCAGGATGTGGTGATTGACCTCGACCACCGGGGCCAGCGCGCACTGGCCAAAGCAGGCGACGGTGCGGACGGTAAACTTTTGGTCGGCGGTCGTGAGCGCCAGCTTGTCGGCCTCGTTTGTCTCGCCCACTTCGTGATCGCTGAGCCCCAGATCGAGGCAGACTTTGGCAAGCAGGTCGCGGGAGCCGCGGGTGTGGCAGGCAGTGCCGCGGCAGACGCAGATGACGTTGTCGCCTTGCGGATCGAGATTAAACAGCGCGTAGAATGTGGCGGCGCTGTAGATGCGGGCCGGGGGAACGCCGGTTTGCTCCGCGATGTAGCGCAGCGACTCCATCGAAAGGTACTTGTGCGGGTTGGCGGACTGGACCGCCTCAAGGATGCCGAGCATGGCTCCGGGCCGGTCGCGATGTTTGGCGACCACCTGGTCTATCAGCAGCTTTTCGTGAGAGTTTAGAGCTTCAAGGACAGCTTGACCGGCGGCGGTTGACATGACTCCTCCCACCCTGTGACCTTCGGACCGGCTCTCGGGAGAGGGGCGGGAAAACAAAGGAAAAGAGCAGTCGCCAACAACGCTTCATATACCTGGCGAAAGAGAACGTTACACTTCAAATCCAAGTGCAGCCGTACGCACTTCTCCCCAGAGATTGTCCGTTGGAACATTGA
>JBARBP010000173.1:0-35547 GCA_049793195.1 Occallatibacter sp.
ATCTTCGACGGGTGTCCCCGCTAGTCTCTGATCCCAAGCACAATCGATTCAGAAGACGCCCGTAGCTGAAACGCCGGGTTTCGTCTTCATATTGCACCGGCATTCAGCATCCACCCCTGGAAGCAAAACGAGGTCATGCAATGCCGGCAGTCGAAACAGGAACCCGCCCACAATCGCCGCACGTCACACGCAACGCTCCGCCGCGGCTGAGTCACCTGCGCCTGCTTGAAGCTGAAAGCATCCATATCCTGCGTGAGGTTGCCTCGGAGTTTGAACGGCCCGTGATGCTTTACTCCATCGGCAAGGACTCATCGGTGATGTTGCGGCTGGCGCAGAAGGCTTTCTATCCCGCGCCGATTCCATTTCCGCTTCTGCATATCGACACCGGCTTCAAGTTTGCGGAGATGCTGACGTTTCGCGACGAGATGGCCAAGTCGATTGGCGCGGAGCTGCTGGTGTGGCGCAATGAACCGGCCATTGCCGCGGGAACGAATCCGATTGCGCTGGATACCAAGCGCTGCTGCGGACTGCTGAAGACGCAAGCGCTGCTAGATGCGTTGCGGCACTACAATTTTGACGCCGCCTTTGGCGGCGCGCGGCGCGATGAGGAGAAGTCACGCGCCAAAGAGCGCATCTACTCATTCCGTGACAGCGCGGGGCAGTGGGACCCGAAGAATCAACGCCCCGAGTTGTGGAACCTGTATAACGCGCGCATCCATCCAGGCGAGAGCATTCGTGTCTTCCCGCTCTCCAACTGGACCGAGATGGATGTGTGGCAATACATCCACGAAGAAAAGATTCCGGTGGTCGATCTCTACTTTGCGAAAGAGCGGCCCATGTACGTTCGGGGCGATGCTCTTCTGCCGATTGAGCAATCCTTTGTGGCGCGCCTTGGCGAGAAGCCCCAGATGGTGAAGTCGCGGCTGCGTTCGCTGGGATGCAGCCCCTGCACGGGCGCTATCCGCTCCGATGCGGAAACCATTCCGGAGATTATCTCGGAGCTGATTTCATTTCGATCTTCCGAGCGAGCAAACCGCGTGATTGACCATGACCAGGAAGGCTCAATGGAGATCAAGAAGCGGGAAGGGTATTTCTAAATGGCAACTCTTCCCCCCCCCGTTTTTTCTATCGACGAGTTTTTAGCGCAGGAGCGCGAGAAGGACCTGCTGCGCTTTTCGACGGCCGGTAGTGTGGACGACGGAAAGTCCACGCTCATCGGGCGGCTGCTATACGACACGCAATCGGTCTACGAAGACCAGGTGCGTTCGATTAAAGGAAAGGGAACTACGGCTCCGGGTCAAATCGATTTCGCTCTCCTCACGGACGGCCTCCGCGCCGAGCGCGAACAGGGCATCACCATCGATGTTGCTTACCGCTATTTTTCCACGGCGAGGCGTAAGTTCATCATCGCCGACACACCCGGCCACGAGCAGTACACCCGCAATATGGCCACCGGCGCATCGACGGCCGATGCGGCCGTGGTGCTGATCGACGCAAGCAAAGGCGTGCTGATCCAGTCGCGCCGACATGCTTACATTGCATCGCTGTTGCGCGTGCACCACGTTCTGGTAGCGGTAAACAAGATGGATTTAATCGGCTACGACGAAGCAACATTCCGCGCCATCGAGGCCGACTTCAGCGACGTTCTCGATCAGATTGCGGCCGATACCGGCAACCCGGTGGAGCGAATCTTTGTGCCGGTAAGCGCGCTGAAGGGCGACAACATTGTTCACAAGTCGAATGCGGTGGATTGGTACAAGGGCCCATCGCTTCTGGAAATGCTTGAGTCGTTACCGTCTTCGGTGGACACGCGGACGGCGCCGTTCCGATTTCCGGTGCAGCGCGTGTTACGGCCCGACCACACATTCCGCGGATTTGCGGGACAGATCGCTTCGGGAACCATTCGTCCTGGCGATGCAATCTCTGTATTGCCCTCGGGCAGAAGCGCAAATGTGGAGCGCATTGTTACCTGGGACGGCGACCTCGCGGAAGCCATTGCGCCGCTCTCGGTTACGCTGGTGCTCGATCGCGAACTAGATATCAGCCGTGGCGATCTGATCGTTTCTTCCGAGACTCCGGCGACGGTTGCGAAGAGCGCGAAGGCCGCACTGGTGTGGATGGATCAACGTCCGCTTGAACTCCATCGGCGATATCTGTTGAAGCACACCAGCCAGACGGTGCCCGTCTTCGTTACTTCAATTGGTCACCGCACCGACCTGGGCACGCTGAATCACGAGCCGGCGCGGACTCTGCACATGAACGACATTGGCTCCGTGACCGTGAGCCTGCTGCGGCCCATCGCGCTCGATGCATATGGAGAAAACCGCAGTACCGGCGCGTTCATCCTGGTGGATGCCGAGACCAACGGGACGGTTGCGGCGGGCATGATTTCAGCCGCATACGGCGGAACGGCAGCGAGCGCGCCTTCCCTCGCGGACGCTTGGGGACCTTTGACAGCTGGGGAAAAAGAGGCACGATGGGGACACCGCGGCGGCGTTCTGGAACTGAAGGGGCCAAAGGAATTGGTGGACGCGATTGAGCGCTCGCTGTTTATGGCCGGCGCTGTTCCGGTTCGGATTGAGGCGGATGACGATGCCTTTGTGCTCCATCCAAGTTTGCTGGAGATTGTGACTACGCTCCAGGTGCAGGCTGGCTTGCTGGCGCTGGTTGTCGACGCGAACGAGGGCAGCACGCTGATTGCGCGCATTGAAGGCCGCGAAGTCATCGTGAATCCGGATGACATGCGCGATGCAAACGATACCGACGATGCAAGTAGCGCCAGACGTGCCGGCAAGGCTGTTGCGGCCGTTCACCAGTTGTTGCACGACGCGGGAGTCTTTATCTCTTCGGAAATGGCAGGGTTGTGATGAGCACTGTTGAGATCAATTCAGAAGTCAATGCGAAGCTGGAGCATTTGCGCGCCACGCTCGCACGGGAAGTCACGGGCAACGGGGACGTGTGCCTCACCTGCAGCTTTCAGGCCG
Source organism: Occallatibacter sp. (assembly GCA_049793195.1). Lineage (GTDB taxonomy): Bacteria > Acidobacteriota > Terriglobia > Terriglobales > Acidobacteriaceae > Telmatobacter. Next base: position 2,985 of record JBARBP010000173.1, read on the forward strand.
AAGACGTTCTGCTAACAAAGCTGGCGATTGCACTCGATCCGCGGATTCCGATTCTGTTTCTCGACACCGGCTATCACTTCAAAGAGACCTATGAGTATCGGGATCGCATTGCGCGCGAGTGGGGGCTGAACCTGATCAACCTGCTGCCGGAGAAGACTGTTGCCGAACAGGAAGCAGAGTTTGGTTTGCTTTACCAGACCGCGCCAGACCGCTGCTGCGGGCTGCGCAAGGTAGAGCCGCTGTTCAAGGCTGTGGCGAACTATCGCGTGTGGCTTACTGGGCTGCGCCGGGAGCAGGCTAAGAGCCGCGCGGCGCTCGAGGAATCGGCCATGTTTGCGTTGCCCGGTGGCAAGCAGGTGCTGAAACTTGCGCCGCTGGCGGAGTGGACGACGCGCGATGTGTGGTACGCGTGCGAGCAGCTTTCAATACCGCTGCTGTCGCTTTATGATCTCGGCTACTCTTCGATCGGATGCGAACCTTGCACGTCTCTCCCGCTCGATCCGAACGATCCGCGCTCCGGGCGCTGGGCCGGGCGCAAGGTGGAGTGCGGAATTCATATTCAGGCTGCGCCGGCAGAGTAGGGAACAAGCGGAGCGATTGGGGCTACGGGATGCAGTACATTATCGGGTTCATCATCGCACTCTTCATTGCGCTCACCGGCGTGGGCGCTGGCACCATCACGGTGCCGATCCTGGTGCTTTTTCTCAAAGTGCCGGCACCGGTGGCGGTTGGAATCGGGCTGATGTTTTCCGCGGCCATCAAGCTGATTCTGGTACCGGCGCAGATTCTGCGCCGCAACGTGGCGTGGCGTACGCTCGGCTTTATGCTGCTGGGTGGCGCTCCCGGCGTTCTACTGGGATCTCTGATCTTGAAACAATTAGTGACGGCTGGTTCGCAAAATCTGCTGAACTTCATTCTCGGCGCAATCCTGGTTAGCACCGCAAGCTGGCAGATTGCGTACTCGTTTCGGCCCATCAAAGGAGATCGTGATTCGCGCGATCGTAGCCCGTTGCTCTCGTGGCTTATGTTTCCAGTGGGTGCCGAGGTGGGCTTTTCTTCCGCAGGGGCGGGCGCACTGGGCAGTGCGGCGCTGCTCAGTTTAACGCCGCTGGCGCCTGCGCAGATTGTCGGCACCGATATCGCGTTCGGTTTCGCAGTCTCGCTGATCGGAAGCGGCGCGCATTGGTTTTCGCACGCGACAAATCCGCAGTTGCTGATTCAGCTCATTGTTGGAGGCGTCTTCGGGGCTGTCTCAGGGACATTACTGAGCACCCGGATTCCGCGCCGGCCTTTGCGGTTTGCGCTGTGGGTGTGGCTGCTGATTCTTGGTGGCCAGTTCATCTTTAACAGCTATCACGTGTGGGCGGCGACGCGGTAGGCACTTGTCGGCAGGGTCTGCTTCGTGATTCTCAAAATGGCGGCAGGTTGCCGTACTCGTCAAAGCGCATGGGCTGAAGTGTGCCGAGGGTCGTGGCCTCAGGGCGCAACGCGAGAGCTTCTATGCAGCTTTCCGAGACAAGGATGCGATCGAGACACAGCGTATTGGCGATGCGCATTACGCGCAACGTTTCCGGGTGTGCGGTGGCAAGAGTTGCGAGGCTTTGTTGAATAGCCTCACGATCCGAATCGAAGTAGATGGGAATCTTCGACGAGAGCGGAGTGATGGACGTGAGTGCGTTCATATATGTAGCGTGCAGATCGAGAGCTTTGACCGCGCGGCTGGTGGTGAAATCCGCGACGCCGAGGCCGATTCCGTTTCCATTGGTCGCTACCGAGAGATCTCGCACGAAGATGCGGAAGATTCGCGGCGTCCTCGTGCTCTTGGCATGGAGGGAGTCGATGTAGCCGAAGCTGTCGCGTCCGATGATATTGGGGTCCATGCCGGCGCCGCTGATCTCTTTGCCAATTTCGTCGACGATGAGCAGGTCGATCTCATCCAGGGGCAGGCGGGCCATCAGGGCGCGCGCTTTTTGGAGCAACTGCTCTTCCATGGTCACAAATTCATCGGGCCTCAGCACTTCCACCTCTGCGGTTTGATGGCGTTGATCTTCAACGATAGCGACGCCGCAGAGAACAGGCACAGAAGCCAGGATGAGCTTTGAGAATTCGCGGATCACGATCTCATGGCCCAGGTGGACGACGGCCCGGTGAGCGGAGTTTGCGCCAGCCTGCTTGCCGAATCCAATGGTCAGCATCTTCAGGATGCCGCTGCCCAGCGGCCCACCGAAATCGGTGTGGGGCTTGACTCGATTGATGACGACAACACCGTCTGCCTCGAGCGCGGGAACGCTGAACAAAACGTCTCTTCCGTCGAGAGCCGTGCCGATTTTGTGCACATCCATGCTGGCTTGGATGGGGACGCCGAGACTATCGGCGGTGATGCCGTACTCGGCCAGGACTTTGGTTTGACCTTCCGGCGTGGCGCCGCCGTGGCTCCCCATCGCCGGCACAATGAATGGCCGCGCGCCGGCGCCCTTGAGCACGCCGACGGTGGCTGCTACGATCCCTTTCAAATCGCTGATGCCGCGACTGCCAACCCCTACGGCGATCGACATACCCGGCGTTATCTTTTTGCCAATCCCGGTTTGGGCGAATTGCCGGGCGAGCAGGTCAGGAAAATCCAGTTGGCTTGAGGGCATGTAGCTCTGCCTGACCTCGATCATTCGCGGGATGAATTCTTCAATGGTCTGCACTGGGGATCTCATCGGGGCACGATCCTTCGGTTCCACACGGGCCAAGTTCTTGCCCTTGCGGCGGGGAATCAATTGCCCACACTCTTTTATACCCGTTTGCCGGAAACTGGTCATTTCGAAAGTTCGTCGTGGTGGCGAAGTGCTCAAATACTGCCGAATCGTGTGTCTTGGATCACACCATGCCCGATATTATTGAATAGAGAGCAGCGTCTGCGAGATCGCCATTCGCTTTTCCAGCAAAATGGGCTCGCTGCGCAGCTTTTCGGCCAAACCAATGCAGGTCCGCAGGCTTCAGCCATTTGAATTCGTTGTATTATCAAAAAAACCCCTTTATAGATTTCTTCCTACGAACTGCCCGGAGAGAGCGCAATGGAATTACTGACTTCATCCATACCGACGACGAATAAACACCTGATCCGCTGGGTCGAGAAGATGGCTGACCTCTGCCAACCGGCAACAATTCATTGGGTTGATGGCTCCCAGGCTGAGTACGACCACCTCTGCGATGTGCTCGTCAGGGCCGGCACGTTTACCAGGCTCAATCAAGAGCTTTGGCCGGGCTGTTTTTATGCCCGCTCCGCGCCCAACGACGTGGCCCGCGTGGAAGACAGGACGTTTATCTGCTCGCTTTCGAGAGATAACGCCGGCCCCACAAATAACTGGGAAGACCCTTTCACCATGCGCCGGAAGCTCAAGCGGCTATTTAGCGGCTGCATGCTCGGGCGCACCATGTACGTGATGCCGTTCAGCATGGGCCCAGTGGGGTCGCCGATGTCGCAGATCGGCGTAGAACTCACCGACTCTGCCTACGTGGTTGTCAATATGCGCATCATGGCGCGCATTGGAGCGCCGGTATTTGCAGAGATCGACAAGGATCTCAAACGCGTTGTACCTTGCATGCACTCAGTGGGCGCGCCACTGGTGCCTGGCGAGAAGGATGTGCCGTGGCCTTGCAACGACGAGAAATATATCGTCCACTTTCCCGAGACGCGCGAGATTTGGAGTTACGGGTCGGGGTATGGCGGTAACGCGCTGCTGGGCAAGAAGTGCTTTGCGTTGCGGATCGCTTCAAACATAGCGCGCGACGAAGGCTGGATGGCCGAACACATGCTCATCCTGGGCGTCGAGTCGCCCACGCATGAGAAGACCTACGTTGCCGCGGCGTTCCCTTCGGCGTGCGGGAAAACAAACCTCGCCATGATGATTCCACCAAAGGGTTTTGAGGGGTGGAAGGTTTGGACCGTAGGCGACGATATCGCCTGGATCAAGCCGGACGCGAACGGTCAACTTCGCGCCATCAATCCAGAAGCCGGTTTCTTTGGAGTTGCACCAGGCACGAGCCGCAAAACCAACGAAAATGCAATGAGGGCGCTGGCCACCAACACGATCTTTACCAATGTGGCGCTCACTCCGGAGGGCGGAGTCTGGTGGGAAGGCATGACCGACGAGCCTCCTGCGGAAGTGACGGATTGGCGGGGGAACCGCTGGACGCCAGAGATCGGCGCGCACACGGGGAAGCCCGCCGCTCATCCGAACGGCCGCTTCACCGCTCCCGCCTATCAGTGTCCTTCGATAGATTCCGACTGGGAGGCGCCGGAAGGCGTTCCAATCTCGGCCATCATCTTTGGCGGCAGGCGCGCGACGACCATGCCGCTAGTGTTTCAGGCTTTCAACTGGTCGACTGGAGTCTACGCCGGCGCGACGATGGGCTCTGAGACCACGGCGGCCTCGGCCGGCGAAACTGGGAAAGTTCGCCGCGATCCCATGGCCATGCTGCCCTTCTGTGGCTACCACATGGGCGACTATTTCCGGCATTGGCTGAAGATGCAGCGCAATCTCTCCGTGACGCCGCGCGTTTTTCACGTGAACTGGTTCCGCAAGGACGAAAACGGAAAATTTCTGTGGCCCGGATTTGCCGAGAACATGCGGGTGTTGAAGTGGATTGTCGATCGCGTGCACGGCCGCGCGCTGGCAAGGGAGACGCCCATTGGCTGGACTCCGTATGTAGAGGACTTCAACTGGAAAGGTCTCGAGTTTGCGCCTGAGACGTTTGAGAAGCTGCAGGAGGTAGACCGTGCAGCGTGGCGCAAAGAATTGATGGGACACGAGGAGCTCTTCCTGGCATTGCACGATCATCTGCCTCCGGAGATGATCTACGAGCGCGAGCTTTTGATTTGCAGGCTCTAGCATGCGGGCGCGGAAACCCGCGGTCCCAATGAACTAAGCGTGTTTGCTTCAAGGCGCGGGTTTTTCTGCAATCGCTCGAGGAGTGCGGGTTCTAAGAGGGAATTGCCCCTGGTGGGATCACGGTCAGTCTCTCGTTGATCGCCTGGGGTACACTGCTGTCCCAATCAAACTCAAAGGAGTAGTGGGTACCGAGACCTGTCCTGAACGTGAGTTGAAACCTGGAGACGTTTTTGCTGTTGTCGACGAACGGCACTGGCAGGATATCGCGGATCACGAGCACCTGCTTTTCAAGTGGGATTTCATACGGGGATGGTTCATCGCAGCAAAACAAGCGCAGATCTTTTGCGGTTCCGCCTCCCATATTGAGGATGGCGATCGTATCCTCTTTGATCTCTCCCTGGCGCGAGGTCGCAGTCCCAATAATAATGTTGGGAAAAGTTTCCCTTTCCGCGAACGGCACCCTGGTTTCAGCCTCTCGATCAACCGCTTCGTCGTGGAGTCTCGGAGCTTTCGACTGCGCGATGACTGCGAGGGCTCGTCGAATTGCAGCGATTGCGAGACCGAGCGCAACGAGGGCAACACCGATGGTGCCGATCGCGTCCCATGGAGAAGAGTCACCACCGAGCCAGCGCCACAGTTCGTCCATTTGGAGCTCCTTTACTCAGGTAGGCCGCTCTCGACCAAAATGCTTCCGGTATTGCTCCAGTCCACGCCGTCGGCGCGGCAAGTGATTCACCCACGGCGGCCCTGGACTTTCCTCACCGCTTTGGGAACAGTTCAACGCCGGTCCCCTTCCGGTTAGAGCCTCAGACTCACGGTTTTCCCACTTTGTTTCGCTGACTGACACTGCAATTGTGGTCTCGCAATTAGCCACTGACAAGATGATTCTTTGGTACAGCGCCTTCAGATCGGGCCAAATTGTTGGCGCGCGAGGTGCAGCCGGTGCGATTTTGCGATCGGTTGTGAATTCCTGGCGCGCAAGTGAGACTCGGACTTTGATAGGCCGACCCTGCCGGGCAGGAAGCTTGCAGATGGTGGGTTACCTGAAGGCTTGCTCGTCTGCCCAGGCCCCAATAACGGGGAGTTTGTAACGCTTGCCGTTCAATGCGCTGATTACACACCAGAGCCATACAAGGAAAACGGCAACCCAAAACAGCACGACCAGCCACCGGATTCCGAAGAAGAGATGAGGATCGAGTACGAGCGTGAACGGCAGGACAAAATTGAGGACGTAGGAGAAGATGAAGACGAATGCGCAGAAGACGAGGGACTGCCAGGCGTGAAATCGGACATAGGGTCTTTTGTTGTAGCGGTGAATCGCCAGAAAGAAGATCGCCGGGATTGGGGTGAAGTAGGCGAGCGCGCCAATCGAGTTGTCAGAGAGACCGGTTTTTTGAGGGCTGACCATGATCCCCCCTTTTGGGATTCAGATTGGGTAATCGACGCGAGATCGAATCCTTTTGACTGGGTTCGCGCATTTTCCAGTCTAAGAGAGCAGGGTAAACCAGAACAGGAGACACATGGAATGATTGAAATTATAAGAACTTGAAGAGCAAGGGGCGAGGCGGGGTTTTGGGTTGCAGGTTGGTAGAAGATTGGTGCGAAAGGGGGGACTCGAACCCCCATGGGTTGCCCCGCCAGATCCTAAGTCTGGTGCGTCTGCCAATTCCGCCACTTTCGCAATGCATGTAAATCTATGAATGCAGACAGGTTATTGACGAAATCTTCTCTGCCCTGTTGCTTCGAGCCAGCTTGTACCTGTTCCGGTGCCCGTAACTGTTTATCGACAGCAGATACCCTGTGGTCCGGTGCGAGGTGCGCGGACATCATTTTCATTTGGAATGTTTGATGGCCCATCAACTCTCCGACCTTGCGTAGATCAACACCGGCCATCACAAGTCTACTGGCGAATGTATGCCGGTTGCAATAATGCCGCTGGTAGTCCGTCGGCTTTGCTCTCTTCACCGCATCCTCAAACCATCCCCATGCGCTCTTCATAGCCTCGCCAGACGCGTTTGGGAACACGGGCAAGCCCAACCGAGATTCACCGATTCTCGCACCGCGCATGCTAAGTGGGTGCTCTTCCATTCCGGGCAGAGTTTCACGAACGATACACCTTCGTGAGCGTCTGGAGATGCATCCGGTCTGGGAAGCTAGACCGATGCTCTTAGTCTCCGTTGCCGAATGTTTTGCTCGGAGGCTTGCAAACTGCCGCACTCCAGCGATACTCGCTTATCTCAATTTTTTGCAAACCAAGTAAGCAAGCAGGCAAAGGAATTACATCCTAAAGTGCATGCATCGTAAACGGATTCAGCAACTTGCCTAACATCAGCTCTTCGGACCGAAAATTCTACCGATTCGAGAGCGGTATAGAGCGACGTGGCAGAAATGGAGCCAATCTGAAACTGAGGGAGAAACCAACGCTGCCTATGGTATATATGAGGAGAATTTTCGCCGTGGCCGAGGTTTATTCGACTTCCTCTCATTGGCTCAGCGAGCGGTCGGCGGTTGCGTTGGAACGCTACGATGCTGCTTCGCACTTGTGCTCGGCCAGCTTGTCCATTCAATCAAGGGGGCGCAGCAATTGAATAAGCGAGCTCGGGCAGGTTCACGTTCTCCGGATTCTGTCAGCCGGCGCGATGTGCTTGAGGGTGGCGCTGCGGCGATCGCTTGCGCTTTTGTCTCCGCTTCCACTGTTCGACTTGCTGAAGCGGCAACTCCTGAAGTCTTCACTCCGAAGGAGCGGCACTGTCTCGAGGCGATAGTTGCACGAATCATTCCCACCGATGCGAATGGTCCGGGCGCGCTGGAATCAGGATGCGCGGCTTACATCGAGTCTTCCCTGTGGGACGCATATCGATCACAGCAACCGACGTACACAGCAGGGCTTGCCGCTCTCGATTCTTATGCAATGACGAGTTGCGGAAAGGTATTTGCCGCACTCGACGGGGCCCAACAAGATAAAATCCTGTCGGATTTCGAGCGGGGCACGAAAGTGGGAGAGTACGCCGGCAGCGGAGCCTTTTTCGGCATGGTTCGTCAGCATACCTTGGAAGGAATGTTCGGCGACCCTTCCTACGGTGGCAATGTGAACTTCGCCGGTTGGGATCTGATCGGGTATCCAGGGGTCAGAATGTATACGAGTCCCGAACTGCAGCAGCTTGGCGCAGCGATTCCCCGCACCCGAGTATCCGCAGAGGAGCTTATGCATGGCTCCCATTAATCTGCCGAAGACTGACGTAGTCGTGATTGGTTTGGGAGCGGCCGGAGGGCTCGCAGTACTTCCATTGGCGCAGGCAGGATTGAAGATCGTCGGACTTGAGGCAGGCGGCTGGTTCAAGCCATCGGACTTCAGACCCGACGAAATACGAAATAATGTCCGGCACTGGCCATTTGCCGTTCAGAAGGCAAACCAGGAGGTGCCCACGGCGCGTGTCGGTCCCGACGGCCCATCGCTGCCCCGGCCGCTTTATCACCCAATGATGAATGGCGTCGGCGGCACGTCGCTCCACTACTGGGGACAGAGTTGGCGTCTGACGGAATGGGATTTCAAAGCTCGCAGCGAAACGATTCGCCGTTATGGAGCTTCAGCCATTCCAGAGGGTTCGACGGTAGAGGACTGGCCGGTTTCTTATCAGGAACTGGAACCGTACTACGACAAGGTGGAGTATGCCATCGGCGTTTCCGCTAAGGCAGGAAACATTCGAGGAGTAATTGATCGCGCGGGCAACGTTTTTGAGAGCACGCGACAAAGGGAATACCCGATGCCGCCTATGCGCGGAGCCGGCTTTTCCGATCTCATGGCCAATGCAGCAAAGCGCTTGGGATGGCATCCCTATAGTCCGCCCGCTGCCATTAACTCGGTCCCCTACGACAAGCGAACCGCTTGCTTTTATCACGGCTTCTGCGGAAGCGGTGGCTGCCCGGTCAACGCCAAAAACTCGACTGCGGCAACCACGATTCCTAAAGCAATGGCGACAGGCAATCTGAAAGTCGTCCCCTACGCCCGCGTCATCGCCATCGAGTCTGGCTCCGGGGGGCGTGTAACCGGGGTGCGTTACCTTGCAGACAAGAAAGAATACTTTCAGCCAGCCTCGGTTGTTCTGCTCGCCAGTCACACCTACGAAAACACGCGCTTGCTCTTGCTTTCGAAGTCGAATGCCTATCCACAGGGGCTCTCGAATAACCATGGTCAGGTCGGCAGGCACTATTTCTCCCACACTCGGAACGGAGTGATGGGTCTGTTTCCTTTTGACTTGACTCGCTGGTACGGAACGGTGGCCCAGGGAGCGACGCTCGACGATTGGGCGGACGACAATTTTGACCACGCTGGACTTGGCTTTATCGGTGGGGGCAATCTGTTGACGACCCAGGAATCCAAACCCATCGAATCAGCCAGCATGCCCACTTTCGGAAAAGCGCCACGTTGGGGATCTGAATGGAAAGCATTTGTAAAAGAAAATGCCGGCCGCTGGGCACCGGTTTGGGCTCAGATCTCCACGTTTCCCTTCCAGGATCGTTACCTCGACCTCGATCCAGAGGTGAAAGATCCTCTTGGCTATCCGGTTTGCCGGCTGACCGTCGGCCTGAAAGATTGTGAGAAGCGAGCCATGCTGTTCATGCAGGAGAAGGCTGCGCAGTGGCTGCGCGAAGCTGGCGCCCTTGAAATCGACAAATTGCCTCTGGTTCCGATCGGCCTAAGTACTCACGCATACGGAGGCACCAGGATGGGACACAATCCGGAGACGAACGTCGTGGATGCCTTCGGGTTCTCCCACGAAGCTCCAAATCTCGGCATTCTCGGTGGTTCGATCATGGGCACGAGCGGTGCGAGAAATCCGACTCTGACGCTCCAGGCCCTGTCGTGGCGCACTGCAGACCACCTTATCAAGGAATGGAAATCGATTGCCGTGTAGTCGCCCCGCCAACCATTCTGTCTGAGGACCGAATCTTACGGCGGCATTTCAGTGCTGTTCAGGTTGATCCTTGCCTGGGGCAGGTGTCGCGGGCGGGGACAGCTTGCTTACGGCGGCCATCGGGAATTCCATGGCGCCAATCTTGTTGGTTGCCGGGTCGCGAAGACCGATGCGGAGGAAAGAATCGCCGCTGACCGGGACGCTGATATCCAGATGGAAACCGAGCCCGGTCCGGAGCATTTCACTATATTGGTTAGCCGGGATGTCTGCCTGAAGTGCGCCACCCGCCGAATTGAGAGCGTCGCCGTCAGCGTCGTAGACAATGACCGAGACATCCACTTTGCACTGATAGACGCCTTGCGGCGTGGTGGGACATACGAGATCCTGTGTCCTGATGCCGAGCTGGAGAGAGTAGCGCCGATAGGGTCCCTTGGTCGTTTCGGCGGCAATGTTGCCGGGCGCCAGGCCGGGTTCGGGCTCAGCGGCTGCGGGCTCTATGGCCGCAGTGACGGTGATTTCAGTTGGGACCGGACCACCGAGCATCATGGCAGCACGCATGGCGTCGTAGGGAGGCGCAGGCCCGCTGGCGGAGGCCGGCGGGGAGGCTTGGTGCGCCGTCTCGTTAGGGTCGTCGGCGAAGTAGCCGCGGCGATGGGCGAGTGCGAGGCCCGGCCGCGCTATCTCCACTTGAATTTTCCTGTATTCGCCTTTCCACGTTTGGTTGGTGGATGAATAGGCGAGCGTGTAGTAGTTGGAGCCAGCGTCAATGGCCTTTTCGACTGCTTCCTTCATGCTGCCGGCGTTGGCAAAGGCTTCTCCGCCAGTGGCTTCGGCCATAGCCTGCAAGGCGCCATGTTCGCCGGCGCTCAACAGCCGCGAAACCAAAGGGCCGCGTTCGCCGACGGGATAGACCGCAACCTGGCTTCGGGACAAGAGTTCGGTGGTCTTGCGAAATTCATCCTCGGATGAGGCAACAGCGCCGAAAGGATTCGGGAGATTGCCGTCTGGCAAGATATTGATGGGGAATGAGCCGGAGAACCAGATGAGATTCTTGCGGCCCGGCAATCCGCTTAGATAGCGGGCTAACTGGTTGAGAGCGTCGAGGGTGTAGCGCGCGCGTGTCGGCAGCAGGAAGGACAGCGATTCGGCCTCGAATTGCTGTGTGTTGGCGATCAGTTGGGCGGCATCTGGATCGTTGCCCAAGGCTTCCGCGGGATTCTCGGGCGTGTCAAGCGCCGGGGCGGCTTCGCCGGGATTGTCGCCCTCGGCTTGACCGGTCGTCGCACCAGGGTTCTTCGGCAAACCCGTTTTTGCCTTCAGAACGTCGCTCAGGAGATCCGGATTTGAGGTGAAGCCCTGCAGCAGAATGAGCCTTGTGGTGAGGCCGAAGATGGCCATGCGCGTGCCGGGGCGCGCCTCTTTCAGGTAACTCTCCATCTGGTTTCGAACGTCAGCCTGTGTAGACATGGGCGTGTTGAGCGTATCGAGGAGCAGTATGTCGAGGGCGCCACTTGCGGGTGCATTGGTGAAATTGGTGAACGTGCCTGCAGGGAGTTTGGGCACAGGCGGCAGCGGAGCGGCTGCATCCCAGCTATGGTGCTCCTCAAACGTGTTGATCGTCTGCGTCTGGCCGTTCTCAAGCAGTTTAAAGTCGGCCGCGGTTAGATTGTGAACGGGGTTATGCTTTGCGTCGGTCACCACAACATCCACCACAACGAGGTTCGCATTGGCCTGGATCGTGGAGGCGGGTTCGGCTGCAGGCGATTGTCCGGCCGCAGAGATCGGCGCGCAGAGCGCGGCGGCGAGAAAGACACGCGGAAATGGGCGTGGCAAGAAAGGGTTTATCAAGGAAGGCTTTATCAAAGAAGCGGCTCCCGATCAGACCCTCGATTATAGCTCCCACGAGGCTCGCGGAATGTCTTTGCTCTGTGGAGCTCGACTGTCTTGTGCTTGACCTATTGCACGGTCAGGGTCAATGTGGTTTGATGCGACAGAGCACCGGAGGCCGCAGTCACGATTAAAGAATAAGATTGCGCTTTCAGACTGCTTTTCCCCCCGCATCCATTCAATCCAACAGCCAGTGCAGCACCAACAAGAGCCAGGACTACGAGGCTCTTCCATCGCCGGGCGGCTTTGCGCAACCTGCCGGAAAAAGGCAGGAGGATGAGGCAAAATGCTAGCGGAAGTGTGCCGCCCGCAAAAGGCAGGGCCGGCCGCTCGAGTGCCGCCTTGCCCGGTAACTGCACCTGAAGGTTCACCGTAGTCGTTCCCGAGCCAGGCGTCACCGTGGATGGCGAGAAGGTTGCTGTCGAACCGACGGAAAGTCCGGACACTTTCAAGGTCATGGTCCCCGGCAGAACCGGGCCGCCAACGGGGGTAACCACAAGTGCAAACGATGCCATCCCGGAGGCGGCTGCGCTCACTGTTCCGCTGCCCACTGGGGCGACGGTGAAATCGACGACCGTCTCCGCGAGCACACCGCTGTTAGCTGGCCCATAGCTTGAGTCGCCGGAGTACGACGCTGTGATGGAGTGAGGCGCTGCTGTTAGCGCCGTTGTAGTGAAGGAAGCAACGCCCGCGTTTACCGTGCCCGTTCCGATCTGAGCGGCTCCGTCGTAAAAGACCATTGTGCCGGTGGGTGGCGTCGCATTGGAGGCAATGGTTGCCGTGAAGGTGACCGCATTCAAAAGGAAAACGGGGTTGGCGTTGGAGGTGAGCCCCAGGGTAGGAGTGATCGGGATTACCGTCAGGGTCACGGTTGCCGTCGCGCTTGTGTAGTCCGTGGTGTCAGTGGGAGTGAAGGTGGCCGTCAGCGTGTGCGGCCCCACGCTCAAGACCGTTCCCGCGGCCGGAGAGTAGCTGAAGCTGCCCGCAATAGGCGAACTCGCGTCGAGCTGCACAGCGCTTAACGCGGTTCCATAGACGATGTTTGCAGGCGTCGGCCAGGTGATGGCGGGCGGCTGCTGGAAGATCACCGAGTCCGATGCGCTGACGTTGTTTGAAAAATTCGGACTGGAGGCGGTAACGTTGATCAAACCTGTTGTTGTGCTTCCTGGTCCATAGGGCGGCACGCTCACGGTCAAGGTTACCGAATCGCTTGCGCTGGCGGCGAGGCTGGTGGTGCGGGTGCATGTGAGTGTGCCCACATTGCAGGTCCATCCGCCGGTAGGATCCGAAAGGGCAGTGGCCGTGAGGCCCGTGGGCAAGGTCAGTGTAAGGACAACCGAACTGTAAATCTGCGTGGTCGCACTGGTGTTGGTTACATTGATGGTGACCTGGTCGGCTGTGTCACCCTGCTTGACAATCAAGGGGTTTGGAGTAAACGTCACGGAGAGCGTAGGCACCACGACGGGCGTCACAAACGACGAGAGGTCGAACAGTGCATACTCCAGCATCTCCTCCTGTGGGGTCATGGTGTGCGGCTGCGCGCTGCACTCGGAGAAAGTTTGTCCACTGGGGAGCGCGGTGTTATAGCTCGAGCCTGCGTCTGAAGTGTCGTATATGTGGTAGTCGTTGAACATCACACGCCCGCACTGGCTTGAGGCGGCCGCGCCCACCGGAGTGTTGAACGTCATCTGCATCACCGGGTTGCCCGTCTGTCCGATGTACGATCCGCTGTTCAGCGTCACCCACGACTGCGTGGGCGCAATCACGCTGCTCACGTCCGTGCGCAGTGTGCTTATATCGATCTGGTTGCCTGTCCCCGGTACTGTTGCGCCCGCATTTTCCAGCCACTGCGCGAGGGTGGCGCTGCCGTTGAAACTGGTGTTGACCGTGCCCACGCCGGTACCGGCCTGCGCCTCGGCCGCGGTCCAGTTCGCGACCGCTGGGAACTGCGAATCGTATGGCGCGGCGGGATTGAGCCAGGCATAGCTATAGTGAGTCGCAAAGATGCGGCCGCCGGCATTCGCGTAGCCCACCAGGTTGGTCTCACCGGCCGGGGTTGTCTGGTTGCCAGGATTTCCCTGGCAAGGAAACATCACCATGTCGTAGCCGTCCATGGTGGCCGGAGTCGTCATCAATACAGTCTGGGGCGGAGTGGACGCATTGATCTGTGCCCCGGCGGAGTTGGAGCCCCTATAAAGATGAATGCGCCCGCCCAAATTGAGAGTGCCGTTGTCGTCGGTGAACTCTGTTGGGGAAATGCCCATGTCGAGCAGGACGCACTCCACCGCGTCCACTGAACCGGTGGCGATGGCGATCATGGGGATGTCGCCTTGGGTATGGTCGGAGGGCATGTGGAGGGCAAGGCCGGTCAGCGGGACAGCGGCCACTGTCTCGCTGAATTGCCTTCGCCATTTGCCCGCCTGGATGACTACGGTGTAGGTTGCATTCACGGGTACGATGCCGATGGTGAAGGTGCCGTCTGCCGCGGAGTAAGTGAAGCCCACTACGCCGGTGGGATCGGACGTGGTAAGGCACTGGACACCGGAAGGAAGCGGGGCCACCGCACCGGTGGTGACATAGACCAGCACATTGGGCAGGGGCAGGGAACCGGTTGTGGTGCGGGGATCGTAGACTTTACCGCTGATGACAGTGGTTTGTGCAAACCCATGGGCGCCAAGCAGAGGCAATAGGGAGAGTAGGGCGGCCACCGCACTTTTAACCCGAACGGAGCAGTTGCGAACCGAAGCAAAAGCGGAGCAAATGGAGCCAAGAGAGGCGATCATGGCGAGGGAGATCCTTTTCCACACATGCCGTTTGCGTAAGCGAAGTTCTATGCCTGGCGCAGGCGCAACTCTATGAAAATTCTTGCATGCGTATTTCTGTGTATCGTTAGGAACCCAGGATCAATACTATACACATCTCAATCGTGCGCTGTCCCCAAGAAGGGTTACCTGAGTCCCCCTTGATCGGCCTGGTTCCCATCGAAAGATACTGCTTCCTCATTAGTTACGGCTGACTACTACATTCCCAACACCTTTACGATGACGCGTTTGCGGCGCTGGCCGTCGAATTCTGCGTAGAAGACTCGTTGCCAGGTGCCAAGGTCAAGCTTGCCGCTGGTAACGGGCAACGTGGTCTCGTGGTGCAGTAGCAGGGACTTCAGATGGGCATCGCCGTTATCTTCGCCGGTGCGGTGGTGTTTGTAGTCAGGGCGCGCGGGGGCCAGCTCCTCGAGCCACTTGCCGATGTCTTCGATCAAGCCGTCTTCAAGGTCGTTGACATAGATGGCGGCGGTGATATGCATGGGCGACACAAAGCACAGTCCGTCGCGGACTCCGCTGCGCTTGACGATCTGCTCGACCTCATCGGTGATGTGGACCATCTCGCGGCGCTTTTTGGTTTCAAAGACCAGATACTCGGTGTGACTCTTCATCGAGGCCTCCTGGCACGAGCCCATCTTGCGGCGGGTAAGAGCGCTGAACCTATATCCTAAGGATAGCCGTGACCGTGAACAATAATAGCGCTGCCGAAGAGCACTGCCAGCGTGGGATTGACCTGCTGGCTGCTGGGCTGGCCCCCGAAGCCGCGGACGCATTTCACGCTGCGATTGCGGTCGATTCTGTGCATATTGAAGCTCATCACGGGCTGGTTCGGGCGTTGCGGGACGCGGGACGGCTCGAGCAGTCAGTCGGAGCAGCGCTGGCGTTGACTGCACTGACCCCCGCCGATCCACTGGCGCATACTGCGCTCTCCATCAGCCTGCAAACCGCCGGGCACGTGCCTGAGGCGGAGGCCGCAGCGACGCGGGCGCGGGTGCTGGAGTGGAAGATTCAGCTGGAGTCCCCGTCAGAAGAGGCGGCGTCGGGTGAGTCAGCGACAGAGTTGGGTCCGAAGCCGTGAAGGCGCGCAGGCAGCCAGGTCCAGTGGAGCGCCTGCGCCGGATGCACGACCAGCTTGCCGCGGCGTATGGACCGCAGCACTGGTGGCCGGCAAAGACGCCGTTTGAAGTCATCCTTGGCGCTTACCTGACGCAGAATACGGCGTGGAAGGCGGTGGAGCGCTCGCTCGCTAACCTGCGCGCGGCAGGAGCTCTTACCGCGGAGGGGTTGCGGGCGCTGCCGCCGGACGAACTGCGGCGGTGCATTCAGCCATCGGGCTTCTACACGCGCAAGGCTCCGGCGCTGAAGGCATTTGTGGCCATGCTCGACGAGGAGTTTGGCGGGTCGCTCGAAGGACTCGCGGCAACGAGGACCGCTCCGCCGCGGAAACGTCTGCTGGCCTTGCCAGGCGTGGGCCCGGAGACTGCAGATGCCATCCTGCTCTATGCGCTGGGGCATGCGGTGCCGGTGGCGGATGAGTATCTGCGCCGCATCGCGGAGCGGCATGGGCTGGTCACGCCGACGAAGGGGAAGAAAGGATACGAAGCGCTGGCGGAGCTGACTCGGAATGCGTTCGCGGGCGATCCAGCGGGAGAACAGGCGCGGCTATTCAACGAGTTTCATGCCCTGACGGTGGCTGTGGGGAAAGCGCATTGCGGGAAGACGGCGCGGTGCGAGGGGTGTCCGCTGGCCAGTGATCTTCGTTACGCAAAGTGACCGACGCACTCGTCTGCCTTGGCCCTGCCAGCGTAATCTGAAGAGACTATGAGTCCATCCGCGCAACAACCACAGATGAATCTTGTCCAGTCCCCCGACTATCGCGAATCCTACGCCAACAGCGTGCAGGTGCGAGTCAGCGTGTGGGATTTCCAGCTTGTCTTCGGCCTGGCCTCGAGTGAAACCCCGGAGCAGGTGACCATTCGCAATCACCAGGCCATCTTCCTGAGCCCGCAGCAAGCCAAGGCTCTTTGGAACGTGCTCGGCCAGAATCTTGCCCAGTACGAACAAGCCTTCGGCACGCTGAACCTGGAGCCGCAGAGCCACAATTTTCCCGAGGGACCGGTGAACTAGAAAACAGGGATCAGGTTTCAGGGGGCAGCGGTCAGTAAACAGACCGGGGGAGTGAGCGCTTGCGGTTGAAGAGATTTTTCGAGCCACGGCTGGACGCGCCGTTACCGCTGTGGATGATTTTTCCGGTCATCTTCGCTGCGCTTTATGCCAGCCACTTCACGCTATTGGGTCTCCCTTACTACTGGGATGAGGCGGGTTATTACATCCCGGCGGCCTGGGACTTCTTTCGCACCGGCTCGCTGATTCCTATCACCACGATGACCAACGCGCATCCGCCGCTGCCGAGCATTTATCTGGCGCTTTGGTGGAAGGCTTCAGGCTTTCTTCCCGAAGTCACGCGCGAGGCAGTCTTGTTGGTTGCGTCGCTGGGGCTGCTGGCGGTGTGGAGGCTGGCCATGCGGCTGGTTGGCGTGGTTCAGGTCGCTTTCTGGACCGTGCTTCTTACGGGTCTCTATCCAATCTGGTTTGCGCAGAGCTCGCTGGCCCATGCCGACATTTTTGCTGCTGCCTGCACACTTTGGGGGCTGGTCTTCGCGCTGCCGGAGCAGGATCGCAAGCCCTGGGCTGCCGCGCTTTGGTTTGCAGCCGCCGCGCTTTGCAAAGAGACGGCCATCGCAATCCCGTTCACTCTGGCTGCGGTCAGCCTGGTAGAGGTTTTTCGCACAAAACAGGTTCGCGCGAATCCGGTAGTCCGGTTGCGTTTGCTCCGGGAGACTGCCTGGTTTTCGAGTTGCATTCTGCCGTTGGCCGCCTGGTATGCGTGGCACTATGCGAAGACCGGGTTCCTGTTCGGCAACCCGGAGTTCCTGCGTTACAACGCGCAAGCCAACCTTTCGCCGGTGCGCTTTCTCGCGGCCTTCGGTCATCGCGTTCTCCACCTCACCATGCACATGAACATGTTTGTGCCGGTGCTGATGACATTTGCCGCTCTGCTGCTGGAACCGCGGCTCGACGCCGCGGGCGGACAACGCGCGAGCATCGGTCGGCCCACGCTGCGCCGGATCTTTCTGTTGCTGCTGGTGAACGCAGTGTTGTTCAGTGTGCTGGGCGGGGCACTGCTCACGCGCTATCTGCTGCCGATGTATCCACTAGTTCTGCTGGTGGCCGTCACTGCGTTTTATCGCCGCATTCCCTACTGGCATGGGATTGCCGTGTTTTCGGCGGCGGCGTTTCTGGTGGGGCTGTTCGTCAATCCGCCCTACGGTTTTGCACCGGAAGACAACCTGGCTTACGCGCACGTGGTGCGGCTTCACCTTTCCGGCATCGCGCAGCTTGAGCATCGCTATCCCGGCGCCACGGTTCTTTCCGCGTGGCCCGTGACGGACGAGTTGACCCGGCCCGAGCTTGGCTACGTGAAGCAGCCTTGGGATGTAGCGGGGATCGAAGACTTTACGCCGGCGCAGATTGGGATTGCAGCGCAGGAGCCGGAGAAGTATTCCGCGGCCCTGGTCTTCTCAACCAAATACGATCCGCCCACGTCGCTGTTCACACTTGGGGCGAAGAGCGAAGCGCTGGACGAAAAATTCTTCGGGCTGCACCATGACATGCCGCCGGAACTGATCGCCAACCAACTCCACGGCACAATGGTGTGGAAGCGCGACAACGACGGCATGTGGATCGCGCTGATTCGCTTTAACCGGCAGGTGGAGGCGCGGCTTGAGCCTTTTCACGTTGCTCGCCGTTGAAGCGTCCCTGGCGGGTTGCGCCGCGGGTGGGATGCCGCCGCTTGCGGGCCACAACGCCTATAATCAGGCTGTCGTGCCTACTACATTTTCATCTCGCTTGACACGCACACAACGCCTGGTTGCCGGCTTTGGTCTCTCGATCTTTATCGCCTTCTCCACGGCCGTTTGCGCACGTGGCCAGACTGCGGCGAACGCTTCCCCTGCCGACGGGGGACGCATTCTGCTCGTGCTCCCGTTTGACAATCGAACCGGGCAGCCCAGCCTGGATTGGATTCGCGAGGCTGCGGCAGAGCTGCTGAGCAGCCGCTTTCGTTCCGTTGGTTTCGACCCCATGAGCCGCGCCGATCGCAGGTATGCACTGGACCACCTGGGACTGCCGCAGGGATTCCATCCCTCGCGAGCCAGTTCGCTCAAGCTGGCCGAAACGCTGGATGCGGATTCAATCGTGGTGGGCAGCTACACGACGGATGGAACCGCAATTGCGGCCCAGGCCCAGCTGGTGGACGTGCCCCACTTGCGCATGCGCGAGGCCGTGACGGCGCGCGGCGAGATGCGCAACATGATCGACGTCTTCGACTCGCTGGCCTGGAAGCTGACCCGGCAACTCGATCCCGGCATTTCGGTTGCGGAGGAGACGTTTATCGCGGCGGGAAAGGGCATGCGGCTGGACGCGTTCGAGCAGTACATTCGCGGCATTACCGAACCCGACCAGACCGAGCGGCTGCGGCATCTTGAACAGGCCGTGCAGCTAAGCCCTGAGCTTGGCCCTGCCTGGATGGCGCTGGGCCGTGAAGACTATGACGGCCAACAGTACGAGCAAGCCGCCGATGCCTTCGCGAAGGTGGACAAGAACGCGACCGACGGCCTGGAGGCAGGTTACTACCGTGGCTTATCGTTCCTCTTCTCTGGCAATTATGCGAACTCCGAAAAGGCGTTTGCGGACGTGGCCCGGATTTTGCCGTTGGCCGAGGTCGTAAACAACGAAGCGGTTGCGGTGAGCCGCCAGGGCCACGACGGCACCGAGCTTTTCATGCAGGCGGCAGCCGACGATCCAAGTTCTGCCGATTATCACTTCAACCTGGCGGTAAGCCTGAAGCGGCATGGACAGATCCCTGGGGCCTTGAACGAGCTGGCGCAGTGCCTCAAACTACGGCCAAGCGATGCCGAGGCACTTCAAATGCAGGCTGCCTGGAAGCAGCCGACCGTCAGACCGGCCGCATTAGCCTCCGCAACACCAGGCGCCGACGCCGATCCTGCTCCCGATCCTCTGGAGCGCATTGTGCGAACCTTCGACGCCGCGGCATTTCGGCAGGCTGCGCAGATGTTGGACCAGGTGGACGCGGCCCGCCTGGCCGCACTTAAGCCACTTGACCAGGCGCAAAAGCTCTCCGTTCAGGCCAAGGGTTTCCTCGACCGGGGGTTGCTGCTGGAAGCGGAGAGGCTCTATCAATCGGCCGTTGCTGCCGATGGCAACTGCGCGGAGGCTCACGCAGGGCTGGCCCAGGTCCGCGAGCGCAGCGGCGATGCCAATGGCGCCCGCATGGAGGCCCATCAAGCCCTGGAACTCAAGCCGAGCGCCGCTGCATACCTGGTGCTGGGAAGGCTCGATCTTGCGTCCAACAATT
Organism: Occallatibacter sp.; assembly: GCA_049793195.1. Lineage (GTDB taxonomy): Bacteria > Acidobacteriota > Terriglobia > Terriglobales > Acidobacteriaceae > Telmatobacter. The sequence continues at coordinate 22,927 of JBARBP010000173.1, forward strand.
TGAGCGAGGCCAACAGCGATGCCGCCGCGGCTCTGAAACTGGAGCCCGCCAGCCAGGCGGCGCAGGAGCTGAACAGACGGGTTCAGGCCAAGGCTGGCCATTGAAAGCAGGGCTCTCGGCAATGCCCTGAAGGAGCAAGCCGTGATTCACCGAAGACTAGGGTTTGCAGCAAGCATTTGTCTAGTTTCAGCATCAGGCGCGGTATTTTCAGCCGTTGCGCAGCAAGCGCAGACACAGAAGCCGTTTGTTGACGAATATGCTCTTCGAGACACCATTCAACCGGTGACCCAGGCAGAGCTCATCCGGGCCATTGCTCGCGCCAACAGCGATGGCGCGCAGGCACTGCTGGTGGAGATGGATACGCCGGGCGGCCTTCTCCAGTCCACGCGGACCATGGCTGGAGCGATTCTGGATTCGCGGGTTCCTGTCATCGTGTATGTGGCTCCGGCCGGAGCCCGCGCCGGTTCGGCCGGCTTCTTTTTGCTGGAAGCGTCGGATGTGGCCGCCATGGCTCCCGGCACCAATGCAGGAGCAGCACACCCGGTTCTCGAGTTTGGCGGTCAGCCCGACGCCACCATGAACCAGAAGATCGAGAACGACGCCGAGGCCTTTCTGCGCTCCTATGTCACTCGGCGCAACCGCAACGCCGATGCCGCGCAGGAGGCCGTGCACTCCTCCCACTCCTATACCGCCGAGGAGGCGCTTACACAGCACCTCATCGACGTGATTGCGAATAACGATACCGAACTGCTGGCCGCGCTCGATGGCCGCGAGATTACGCGGTTGAACGGAAGCAAACTGACGCTCCATTTGTCCGGGGCACGGATTGAGCTACTGCGTCCTTCCATGCGCGACGAACTGCTGGGCTGGCTCGTCGATCCAAACATTGCGCTGCTGCTCCTGGTGGGCGGCGCACTGCTCATCTACCTCGAATTCAACGCGCCTGGAACCATTGTTCCCGGAGCCTTGGGTACCTTGATGGTGTTGCTGGCGATTTTTGCACTTAATCTTCTGCCCATCCGATTTACCGCCGTGCTACTGCTGGTGGCGGCACTGATTCTACTCATGCTTGAGGCCAAGTTCGGCGGGCACGGGGTGCTAGCGATTGCCGGCATTGTCTGCCTTGCTTTTGGGACCCTCACATTGGTTGCCGCTCCGGTTCCAGAGATGCGGGTAACTCCCTGGGTGGCCTTTGCGTTGAGTGCGGGGTTCGGGGGGATCACATTCTTCCTGGTGCGCCTTGCCCTGCGCGCCCGACGCCGCAAGGTCCTCATCGGAGCCGATGCCATGGTCGGCTGCAGGGCCGTCGCCATGGAGCCGTTAGCGCCCGAGGGACACGTGCTGGTGGAGGGTGAGATCTGGCGCGCGGTATCAGGCGACCCGGTGCCCAAAGGCGCCAACCTCCGTGTGGTGAGTCACGAGGAGATGTTGCTCCACGTCGCGCCGGATTCGGCTTCCCTCTCGCCGGAACCCACCTCGTAAACATCGCTCGAGGTCGGGAACGGAGTACAATCCGTCCTGAGTGAGGGAATTCATATGTTCGATTCCATGACGCCCGTCCTGATCGTTGTCGCCATCCTCGTGCTTTATTTACTCAACTCCATCAAGATTCTTCGCGAGTACGAGCGCGGTGTCATCTTCCGCCTGGGCCGCGTTCTGGGAACTCCCAAAGGTCCCGGCATCATCCTTGTCTTCCGGCCCATTGACCAGATGGTCCGCATCTCCCTTCGCCAGGAGGTGCTGGAAGTTCCGCCACAGGATGTAATCACGCGCGACAATGTCACCATCAAAGTCAACGCCGTGGTCACGCTTTACGTGGTCAATCCCAACGACGCCGCCATCAAGGTGGTGAACTACGTTTACCAGACTTCGCAGTTTGCGCAGACCACGCTGCGCTCGGTGCTGGGCGAGGTGGAACTGGACACGCTGCTCAGCCATCGAGATCAGCTCAACCTCAAGATTCAAACCATCATCGACCAGCGAACGGAGCCCTTCGGCGTCAAGGTCGTCTCCGTGGAAGTAAAGCAGGTGGACTTGCCCGAGCAGATGCTGCGCGCCATGGCCAAGCAGGCCGAAGCCGAGCGCGAAAAGCGGTCCAAGATCATCCACGCCGAGGGAGAATATAACGCCGCGCAAAAGCTTGTGGATGCGGCCGCGCTGATGGCCACGCAGCCCATGACTCTGCAGTTGCGCTACCTGCAAACTCTCTCCGACATCGGTGTTGAGAAGAACACCACTATCGTCTTCCCTCTGCCGCTGGAGATGATGACGCTGCTGAACAAGCTGGGAGCCTCGATTTCGGCCCCCGCCGAGAAGCCATAATCGCGAGGACGGTGCATGAGGGGAGTGTTTGTCGATAAGGCGAATGAGGAGCCGAAGCTCCGGAGCGACACTGAACTCACGCTCGGCGCGGGCACGCTGCTGCTCATCTTTTTCGGGTTAGCGCTCGTTTGTGGCCTCTGCTTCGGCCTCGGTTACACAGTAGGTCACCGTGGAGGGCAATCGACAACGGCGGCCGGCCAACAGCCTGCCGCGGGATCGCCGACGTCCGCGCAAGGCAGCGCGTCACCGTTGAAGCCGTCTGCCATGGCGCAAACGGCTGCTCCCACCGCAGCGCAGAGCGGTCAGCAACCGGTAGCTACAGGGCTACCGCAATCGGCCGCTGCGGCTGTGGTTCCGATTGTTGGGCAGCAGAACTCAAACCCGGCCCCGGCGCAGTCGACAACTTCTGCTCAGCCCCAAGTTCGGCCCGCGCTTCCTCCCGTGGAAACCGCAACCCAAACTCTATCGGCTTCAAGCGCGCAACCGGTTGCTCCGCGAGCCGCATCTCTCATGGTTCAAATCGCGGCAGTTTCTCACGAGGAAGATGCGAGCGTATTAGTTGGCGCTCTGCGCAAGCGCGGCTATGCGGTGGATGCCCGCCGCGATCCTGCCGACAATCTCATCCACGTCCGCATTGGGCCCTTCAACGATCGCAATGAAGCCAACCGCTGGCGCCTCAAGCTGCTCAACGATGGCTACAACGCCATGATTCAGCCATAGGGCAGCCGCAGTTCATTCGCCTCGCATCCACTCCGGCAAGCCGCCTGCAATCGCCGCGCGCACGGCCGACATCAACTGCTCGCGTGTTTCAAAATCGCGAGGGTAGATCGGCGCGTGGAAGGTGAAATGAGCCGTCCCCGGCTTGATGGCGAAGCTACCTTTCGCCAACAGCGCCTCCGTGCCATAGACAGATACAGGAATGCAGGGAGCACCGGTTTGCATCGCAAGATAGAAAGTGCCTTTCTTGAAGGGCAGCAACCGGCCGTCATCGGAGCGCGTGCCCTCAACGAATGTCGTAATGTGGACTCCCTTTTCCAAAACCCGCTTCGCCGCAGCAACAATCGCCTGCGCGCTCGATGCCGACCCTATGCGGTCCACGGGGATGAACTCGCCCAACTTCATGCAGTAGCCGAAAATGGGAATATGGAAAATCGAACGCTTGGCGAAGCCGGCCGTGCGGCCGGGAATACGCGGGATCAGGCCAGGCGGATCGAGGTTCGACACATGGTTGGCCATGAAGATGCACGCCTCGCCCGGAGGAACGTGCTCCCTGCCTTCAACGCGCACGCGAATGCCGGCCGCGCGAAATCCAGTGCGGACAATAAAGCACGTGACTGAGTAAAGTGGACCTACATTGCCGGTAATCACCGCAAGCGGAATGAAGATCGCCGCCGAGGGGATGCTTAAGACGAGAATGACGATAAAAACGAAAAGCGACGCGAACATGATCTTTCCGTAAAACGGGTGAGATTCCCATTGCCGCTGCACAGCATTTGCGGGGTGTTATCTCTATGATCGCATCCACTCCGGCAATCCGGAGGCGACGGCTGTGCGAACTGCCTGCGTCAGCCCCTCGCGAGAGGTAAAGCCAGCCGGGTCAATGGGCGGATGAAAAACCACATTCGCGATCCCAGGGTGCATGCGCAGGCTGCCCTTGCGCAGGATCTTTTCGGTGCCGTGGATGGAGACCGGAATGCACAGTGCACCCGCTCCGATGGCCAGAAAGAATGGGCCTTTCTTGAAGGGCAGCATACGGCCGTCGGGAGAGCGCGTGCCTTCAACAAATGTAGTGATGTGCACGCCCTTGGCCAGCACGCGCTCGGCCGCGGCCACGCTCTCCTTGGCTGCGGCCGCGTTTCCGCTGCGGTCTACGGCGATGAACTCGCCCATGCGAAAACCGGTGCCCAGCACCGGCAGTTCCATCAGCGAGCGTTTCATGAAGGCCGAGGTGCGCCCAGGGATGAGCGAGATCAGCGCGGGTGGGTCGAGGTTCGACACGTGGTTCGACATGAAGATGCACGCGCGGTCCTTCGGTACGTTCTCGATGCCCGTGGTATTGAAACGTACACCGGCCGCGCGGCAACTGCTTGCGAGCATGAAGCGTGTACCCTTGTAGAGCGGCAGAACGTTGCCTGTCATCCAGCACCAGGGAATAAACAGAAGCGCCGTGGGAATGCCGGTGACGATCATGGTGGCGATGAAGAGGAGAGAAGAGAGCATAACTGTCTTTCTTTGCGATCAGGAGTGAATTTCCATAAGTCGCGCTGGAAGTTTCTCATAGATGCCGTCGAAGCCGCCATTGGAGAGGATCGCCACCACGTCGCCGGACTTGAGTTGGGGCGCGATTCCGCTCACGATTGCATTCGCATCGGGAATCAGTTCGGCTTTAGCGCCGTTTGCATTCAGAGCGCGGACCACATCCTCAGGGTGTAGGCGCTCGGCGTCGGGAATACGTTGCTGCTGGTAGACGCCAGCCAGCACCACGCGATCGGCCAGGCTGAGGCTTGAAACGAGATCGGCTTCGAGCACCTTGCGTCGCAGCGTGTTCGAGCGCGGCTCAAGCACCGCCCACAACCGTGAGTTTAGATAGACAGACCGCAGCGCGCGCAGTGTTTCGCGGATGGCGGTGGGATGGTGTGCAAAGTCTTCAATGATCGTGATGCCGGCGATCTCGGCTCGCACTTCCAGCCGCCGCTTGACGCTCTTGAAGGATTTGAGCGCGGCCAGAATGGCTTCCTTCTTCACGCCCTGGCCGAAGGCAAGCGCCACAGCGGCAGTTGCGTTGAGCGCGTTGTGTTCGCCGGCCATCTGCATTTCGAGCTCGGCCCACATCGAGTCGCAGTGCCAGACTTCCCAGCGCGTACGTCCATTCTCGTGGCGCAAATTCCTGAGACGCCAGTCAGCGGTTTCCGAAAAGCCGTATCGTTCGACGCGGCAAAGCGCATGAGATGCGCACTCGGTCACATTCTCGCTTCCGTCGAAGGCCACAATCAGGCCGCGGCGTGGGACAAGATTCACCAGGCGCCTGAAGGCAGTCTTCACGGCGTCGAGATCCGCATAGATGTCGGCGTGGTCAAACTCGACGTGGGTTAGAATCAGCGCATCGGGAAAGTAGTGCAAGAACTTTGGCCCCTTGTCGAAAAAGGCAGTGTCGTATTCATCGCCTTCCACGATGAAGGTGCGCGTAGGCCGCAACTGAAAGCTTGAACCAAAGTTCTCCGCCACGCCGCCGATCAGAAATGAAGGCTCCAATGCCGGCATCTCTCTCGCGGCTACCTGGTAGATCCACGCCAACATACTAGTCGTTGTGGTCTTGCCATGCGTGCCGGCAACAACAAGCGACTCGCGGCCAACGAGAAACTCCTCGCGCAACAGAGCCGCCATAGAGGTGAAAGGGATTCGCTCGTCGAGCACCCGCTCCACTTCAGAGTTACCGCGTGAAAGTGCGTTGCCGATGACGACCAAGTCCGGCTTCGGTTCCAGATTCGCCTCGGCATAAGGTTCGAGAATCGGGATCCCAAGTCCGCGCAGCAGATCGCTCATGGGCGGATAAGCCGCCTTGTCGGAACCGGTAATGTGGTGCCCCTCCAACTGCAACAGCCCTGCCAGCGATGCCATTGCCGTGCCGCAAATTCCGCTGAGGTGGATATGCCGTGCCGAATTCGTCACCGCTTCACCGCCGCTTCAAGCAGATGCAACTTCGGCTCCGAGACAGCGCTCAGCTCGGCTTGAACACCAAAGGTCAGGGTCGCATTCTGCCGCGAAACGTGCCCGCTGCGCAGCCCTATGGCGATGGGTCCCTCAAAACCGCTGAGCGCGCTCAGGATTGACTGCTCCAGTAACTCGGGCGCTCCGCCCGGAGAAACGCAATCGAGCATCTCGCCGAATACGATGCCGCGCACGCCGTCCAGCTTGCCCGCATGGCGCAGTTGCCAGATCATGCGGTCCACCTGGTAGGGCTTGGCGCCGATGTCTTCGAGAAACAGCAGCCTGTCCTCGGTCTGCGGTTCCCAATCCGTGCCCAGCAACGAAACGAGTATGCTGAGGCATCCGCCGTAAAGAACCCCTTCCGCTATGCCCGGCTGCAACACACGCAAACCTTCAGCCGCGCCGAGGCTGTAAGGCTCGCCTGCAAGCGCTGCATAAAAACTTGGCAGGTGCGCGCCGCCTTCAAGATGGAAGTCCGCAGCCAACATGGGACCGTGAAACGCCGGCAAACCAAGCTCGTCGAGCAAACGCAGTTGCACGCCGGTCAGGTCGCTGTAAGCAAAGAATGGCTTGGGATGTTTGCGGAACACGTCCAGGTCCAAATCGCCAAGCAGATAGTTGGAACCGTAGCCGCCACGCAGGCACATCACTGCGCTTGTGGTGTCGTCCGCAAACGCCGCATGCAGATCGGTCAAGCGTTGAGCATCCGTTCCGGCAAAGTAGAGTGGTCCGCGTTCGCAAGCCGATGCGCCAAACCGAACGTCAAAGCCAAGTGCGCTCAAGGCCTGGAGCCCACGTTCCACGCGATCGGGTTGCGCAAACGAAGCAGGTGCAATGACTGAAATGCCTGCACCAGGTGGAACGGCCGGCGGTCTCAACAGATTTGCCGTTCGTTCAGGCATGTCTACCAGGCCTCGCCCCGCGCAATCAGAGAGGCCGAGCCGGTCAGCCACAACTCGGTTCCAGGTCCGTTCCAGGCGACGGTCTGCGCGCCACCCGGAGCCACAACCGTGAGCGGAGAAACACAGCCGTTCGATGCCAGTGCCGCCGTTGCCGAAGCCGAGGTGCCCGTGCCAGAGGAGGTTGTCGGCCCCACACCACGCTCGAAGATGCGAATCTCGATCTCGCGCTTATTCACCACGCGCACGAACTCCACATTGGTCCCTTGCGGAAAATCCTTGTGCCTGCAAATTTCCGCACCGATCTCGTGCCACGATGTGTCCTGGGGATCAAACTCGTCGATATCGACAACGACCACGAAATGCGGATTGCCTGTGGAGACCTCGAAGCCTGGAATGCCCATGCCGCTTGCCAGCTTCACCGTCCGCGGCGCGAACAGGGGCACGCCCATGCCGGTGGTTACCTCCACCGTGAACGCGCCGCCGGAGTTCACTCCGTTCAGGTGGCAAATGCGCACGCCCGCGTCAGTAATAATTTCCAGGTCGTCTCCTTGCTGCAGATTGTGTTCTTTCACCATCCACGCCGCCACGCAGCGCGTGCCGTTGCCGCTGATCTCGGCCACCGAGCCGTCGGCGTTGTGCAGGCGAATACGGCCCGACTTGTGTCCCGTCCACGCAAAAAACTCAATGCCGTCGGCGCCCACGCCACGATTGCGTGCGCAGAGACGCCTCGCAAGGTCGGCCCAATTGTGGCCGTACGCCGCCTCTTCGGTCACGATAAGAAAGTCGTTGCCGCAGGCGTGAGCTTTAGTAAAGGGAATCAATCGTCCTCCCCAATTCGAATGGCCTTGCCCGATGCTATCATTGTCGCGGTCCGGTTGCCGATGAAGGATGTGCCAGCGGGGCCGGAGACATAAAGTGTACCCGAGGGCTGCCCCTTGGCGGTAAATCGATTGACGGCAGTCAATCCCTCGGGATGCTCCTTCACTGCGCGATCCACAGCGTCCCCGTCGAAGGCAAGCACGAGTGCCGCATAATGCGCCGGTGCCTTGAGCGCCGCGTCCCAAATTTCAAGATCGGCTTCGTTGATCGTCTGCCGCAGAGGAATCCCGGTAAGCGCTACGATTTCAGGATCGACGGACGTCTCCATCAAAATGGTAGCGCCCGGCTGCTTAGCCAGTTGCGCCCGCAGGGCCGGAGGAATCTCAACTTGATAGGGCCTGTGCGCCGCACTATTTTTTGTGCCTTCCACATAAGCCAGTGGCCTCTCGCGCAAAACCTGCCAAGCATTCAGGGTAACCAGGACAAATAATAATCCTGCTGCATACTTCGCCCATGGCGGTTTGAACTCGCGCACGGCGCCAATCGCAATGTGCGCGACAAAGCCCACGCCCAGTGCCAGCGCCGGAAGCAATTCCATTCCGTAGCGCGTGTTATACCAGGAGTGCGGCCACCAGGGCGGAAGGAAAATTGGCACAGACCCATACGAAACGGAATAGGCATAGAAGGGAACCGGCAGCCACAAGAGCAGCGCCCACGTGAACGCACGGCGGCGCGCAACGATCCATGCCCAAGCGGTTCCAAGTGCGGCGATCGACAGCAGCGTGTTGCCCCAGCCCACACCGGTTGCATCCATCTCCGAGACCTTCAAGAAAAACAGCAGCGAGACCCAGGGGTTGTGCCAGCCGGGATGCGGTGGACCGGCTCCATGCGACTCTGTGCGCAGCTCGATGGCCTTTGCCGAGTATGGCCCGCGGGCAAATTCGAGCCAGTCGCCAAAGGCGGCGGAGTTGTATACAAACCAGGCAATAGGAGCAGCGACAACGAATGCGCTTGCCAGCCAGAAGGTGCGTGAGCGCAGTTGGCCGCGCTTGAGGAGTAAGACGCCGATCGAAGTCCATGCGAGTAGCGCCATGATCCAGCCGTCGTAGCGCGTGTAGATGGCCGCCACAAGTCCGGCTGCGATCCAGCAAAGCAGCCAGTCAGCCCTGCGCGCATCTTCATCCAGCAGCGTGCGCCACTCCACAAGCCAGACAACAATCCAGATCATCTCGCACACAAAAAGCGGTTCGGTCATGGCCGTCGTTTGCAAATAAAGCAAGTTGGGATTGATGGCGAAGAAGGTTAGTGCCAAGGCCGAGGCTGAAGGTTGCAGCCAGCGCCGGGCCAGTCGGTAGATGCCAGCACATGCGGCAATGTACGCGAGCGCGGAGGGAATAATGCCTGCAATCCCATTTGCCCACCAGCTATAAACCTGGACAAAAGGAAGAAGCAAAATGTGCGGCAGCGGCAGCCACACCGAGCCTAGCTGCGCAAGCCGCGGCTGATGGCAATCGAAGACTCGCCGCGCAATGTGCAGATGGGCAACGGCGTCGCCCCAGTTCAGCAATGCTCCGTTGCGCCAACTCCACACGAATGCGACTAAGGATGCTGCAGCCGAGCAGGCCAGTACTACCACGATTTCAAATCGTGCCAGGCCGGGGCGAGATGCCGCGGTGCGCGCGATTGGTTTTTCAGTCAAGGTGAGTCAACTCGCGGAATTGCGTGAAGCGGTCGTCGATCTCCTTCCGCGAGAGCTCGGCGATTCGTTCGGTGCCAAAGCGCTCCACGGCAAACGAGCCCATCACGCTGCCGTAAAACATGGCGCGCCGCAGAACGCCGGGAGTGAGTGTCTCCTGCGAAGCAAGATAGCCGAAGAAGCCTCCGGCAAAACTGTCGCCTGCGCCGGTCGGGTCGACGACTTCTTCCAAAGGCAACGCCGGCACCTTGAAGGTGCGCTCCGCGCTTTCGCCCTTTGGACCAGACGCGTGAAATAACGTTGCCCCATATTCGCCGTGTTTCACTACCAGCAAACGCGGCCCCATCGCCATCACCGCCCGCGCCGCCTGAACGATGTTGCTGTTGCTGGCCAGCATACGCGTTTCCGTATCGTTGATGAGCAGAATGTCCAGGCCCTTCAGCACATCGAGCAGCGCCGACTTGTGATCCTTGATCCAGTAATTCATGGTGTCGCCGGCTACCAGCTTCACATCCGGCATCGCCTCGCGCACGCGGCGTTGCAGCACCGGATCGATGTTGGCCAAAAACAGAAACTCCGAATTGCGGTAGGCATCTGGAATCTTGGGCTCGAACGAAGCAAAAACGTTGAGATCGGTCTGGTGGGTCTTGGCCTCGTTGAGGCTGTCGAGATACGAGCCCTTCCAGAAAAAGCTCTTGCCGGGGGCGCGCTCGATGCCGCGCGTATCGATCTTGCGCTTGTGAAAGACGGCCTCCTGTTCGGGGCCAAAGTCCTCGCCAACCACGGCGATCACGCGCACATCGGTAAAGAAGCTGGCAGCCAACGAAAAGTGGGTTGCCGCGCCGCCCAGGCAACGCTCCCGGCGTCCTGCCGGGGTTTCAATTGAATCGTACGCAACGCTGCCCACTACGGTAATGGCCATTCAATTTCCTCGCTTATGCTCTTTTGCCAGTTGATTCGAAATGATGCCGCGCTAATTCCGCGAACACCGCTGCAGTCTCTACCAGCCGAGATATTTGCCGAACAGCAGCTTCAACTTTTCCTTGGCAGCCGCGGGAATTGCATCCGGCTGGGTGAGTACCGCAAACTGCGCGGCTGTTGCACAAGCGCAATTCCGCTCACGCGGCATCGCGGCAACAGCGGCCTTCACCACCTTCGCGGCATTGTCGGCATTCTTGTGCAACACGGCGACGATCTCTTCGACCGTGACTGCGTCGTGGCCTTCGCGCCAGCAGTCGTAGTCGGTCACCATGGCCACTGTCGCATAGCAGATCTCCGCTTCGCGCGCCAGCTTTGCCTCCTGCAGATTGGTCATCCCGATCACGTCCGCGCCCCAACTGCGGTAGAGATTCGACTCGGCTTTGGTGGAGAATTGCGGCCCTTCCATGCAGACATACGTGCCGCCGAGTTTGCCCACCACCCCGACAGCGCTGCACGCGTCGGATGCGGCCTTGGCCACCGTGGCGCACACGGGATCGCCAAAGGCGATGTGGCCGACAATGCCTTCGCCGAAAAATGTGGAGGTGCGAAGGAACGTGCGGTCGATGAACTGGTCCGGCATCACAAAGTCGGTGGGCTTGTGCTCTTCCTTCAATGAGCCCACTGCCGAGACCGAGAGAATTCGCTCAACGCCGAGTTTCTTGAGCGCATAAATGTTGGCGCGAAAGTTCAGCTCCGAGGGCAGAATGCGATGTCCGCGGCCATGCCGGGCCAGGAATGCCACTTTGCGGCCCTCAAGTTCGCCAAGCACAAACGCGTCCGACGGCGCGCCGAACGGAGTCTCCACGCGCTGTTCGCGCACATTTGTGAATCCGGGCATCGAGTAAAGTCCGCTGCCCCCGATGATGCCAATCTCCGCTTCAGCCAATCTCCGTTCCTCTTTCCGCGTGCGGCTCGTCGATTAGCGCGCGCTCTGTTCTCTGATCCCTGTTCCTTAATTTTCTTACCGCAAATCGATCAACCGAATCGTCTCCATAAACACATCGCCATCGATGGTGAGGCTATGCGCGCTGATCTTGTCGAGAGTGTCCTGGGCCGTGTGGTGGTAGCTGTTGTTGGGGCCGTAGTCCAGGTCGATGACGTCGATCGATGGCACGCCACGCTCGACAAAAGGAAGGTGATCGTCTTCGACAGCCATCTCCCGCTGAAAGAAGTAGCGCTCGTAGCCAAACTTCTTCGCAGCCTGGCCCACCAGGAGCACCAGCCAGCCGGTAGAGTTCGATTCGCGCTGAATGTCCAGATCCTTGTCGCCGATCATATCGGCCAGCATGAATGCCTTGATCTGGCCCAGCGTTCCGTCGCGTCCCCAGCGCGCGGCCAGGTGGCGGCTTCCATAGGTCGAATCGGAACGCGACCAGGTGTTGATCGCCTCTTCGCCATCAAAGAAAACCAGCCATACCGAGTAGCCTTCCAGTTTTTTCCCGCCAGCGGTTTCGGCGTGGAGCCGGTCACCGATGGCCATCAGCAGCCCCGTTGTTGCCGCGCCGTCGTTGGCGCCCACAAAGCCGATGTTCCTGAGCGGGTAGTTGGTCTCGTAGTGCGTAGCGAGCACGATTTCGCCGGGCTTCTTGCCCGGATAGCGCACGACGAAGTTGCGCATGGGCACCGGACCAATCGGCGTGTCGGCAGTGAAGGTATCTTCTTCAAGCTGGTCGTGCGCGCTCTGGAAATGGCTGCGCAGAAACGCTTCGGCTTTCAGATGGCCTGGGCCGGTGGGCCACCGCGGGCCAATGGCCACAAACTCGCGCGCATACTCAAGAGCTTTTGCGCCATCGAAGTGTTGTTGGGCGAGACCGCTCGCAGGCAAGGCGAGTGGCGCCAGCAGAACCAGACTCGCCGCTACCTGCTTCCAGGATAAAGAGCGAACCATCACGCGCTCTCCTTGGCTGCTTTGGCCTTGCGGCGCGAGGGATGCACCCACCACGCGACGCCGATGCCCACGATGTAAAGTGCCAGCATGGGAATCGCATAGATGCACATCGTGCTGGGATCGGGGCTGGGGCAGATGACCGCGGCCACGATGAAGACCGCAAGAATCGCGTAGCGGATGTTCTTCCAAAGAAAGCGCGGGCTCACGATGCCGAAGAGTGCCAGGAAAAAGATGAGGATGGGCAACTCGAAGCTGACACCGAGGCCGAGAATGATGGAGAGGAAGAAGCCGGTGTACTCCTCGAT
>JBARBP010000174.1:0-13339 GCA_049793195.1 Occallatibacter sp.
GACAACGGCGGCCGCCGCAACTTCCATCAGTTCCATACGCAGCCCAACCAGCAGAATCCCGGCGACAACCAGGACAACAATCAGAACGATCAGCAGGGTCCCGACAACTTCCAGGATTTCTTCAACCGCTTCTTCGGCGGCCAGGTTCCCTCACCCGATGGCGGCGACCAGGGCGGCGGCGTTCAGGAATCGCTGGGCTCGGGCTTCATCGTCGATCCCAAAGGCTACATCGTCACCAATTTCCACGTAGTTGAGAAGGCCGACAAGATTTACGTCAAGCTCTCGACCGATCCTGACAACCAGGATCCGGGCCGGCCAGCGCGAGTCATCGGCAGCGATAAAGCAACCGACCTGGCGGTCATCAAGATCGACACCAGCACACCGCTTCCTACGGTCAAGCTGGGCAATTCCGACACCGCCGACGTTGGCGATTGGGTAGAGGCTATCGGCAGCCCGTTTGCCCTGGCGCAGACCGTTACCGCCGGCATCATCTCCGCCAAGAACCGCACCATCGATCAGGGCGCGGCCGGTCAATTTCAGCATTTCATCCAGACCGATGCGGCCATCAATCCAGGCAACTCCGGCGGACCTTTGCTGAATATGAACGGCGAAGTCATCGGCGTGAACACGGCCATCTTTACGCAGTCAGCGGGTTACCAGGGCATCGGTTTTGCAATGCCGTCGAACACCGTGGTGCAGGTCTACAACGATCTGATCAGCCCCAGCCACAAGGTCACGCGCGGCTCCATCGGCATCCAGTTCCGTGAAGGGCTCTCCGGCGCTGTCAATCGCGTCTACGGCTTCAAGAACGGCGTGCTGGTGCAGGAAGTTCAGCCGGGCGGCCCCGCGGACAAGGCAGGGCTGAAGCCAGGCGACATCATCACCACAATCGACGGACGCGCTATCAAGGACGGCGGCGATCTGGTGAATGAGATTGCCAGCCGCAGGCCGGGCTCGACCGTGCGCCTGGGTTATATGCGCGATGGCAAGCAGGCCGATACGACGGTCACCATCGGCGATCGCGAAAAGGTCTTTGCCGAAATAGGCAATAACCAGCCAGAAGCCAATCCTGAAAGCCAGGGGGACGAAGGCGAGACCAAACTAGGGGTGGTTGTTCGCGAAGTATCGCCTGCAACCGCAGCCAAGCTGCATGCTTCAGGAGTGCTGATCGAGTCGGTGCGCACCGGCTCATTTGCCGACCTGCAGGGACTTGAACCCGGCCTTGTCATCACCCGCGTCAACAAGCAGCCAACCGGCACCAGGGAACAGTTTGATGCCGTGGCGAAGAAGCTGAAGACCGGCGACGATGTGGTCTTCGAAATTCTGGATCCAAAACATCCCGATCAGGGAATCAACTATGTCGGGGGAACGCTACAGTAGCGCATTCAATAGGCGCCGGTTACTGAATCCCGTAACCGGCGACCTATTACTTTAGGTGGTTCGACAGTTGACTCATAGACAAATTTGCGCTTGCCGCAATATGATACGTTTAACTAAACTTCACACATTCGTCTGGGGAAGCCCTATTTTTCATCGAGGTAGCATCAACGTGCTATTCGTACGCGCAAGCCTGGCACTGGTAATTTGTGCTGCTCTGATTACGCCTTCAGCATTCGCGTCTCGGATTCACCGCGCCCCGACCAGCGGTCAAACAGTTCACAAATCTCACAAAACAACGCACAAGTCCCGCCACGAACGCGGTCAGCAAGCCATTGCCCCGGAGAGAGTCACCGAGATTCAGCAGGCCCTCATACGCGAGCATTATCTGAGCGGAGAAGCGACTGGCAAATGGGACGCAACCACCTCGGCAGCCATGCAGAAATACCAGGCCGACCAGGGGTGGCAGACCAAGCTCATGCCTGACTCGCGCGCAATCAAGAAGCTGGGGCTCGGACCGGATTACTCCAACGCCATCAATGCCCAGAACTCTTCATTCGCCGCGCCTCCTCCGGTCAGCACGATTCCGACCGAGCAGGCGTCAGGCTTTGCGGCAGCGGCCGGCGTAAACCAGTAAGAAGAACTCCCCGCACTTCCCTCCCGCAAATCAAGGCCGCTGCGGCGGCATTGCTTTCAGCAGAAACTCATAGCGAGGTTCCACTGCGCTTGGGCCCGAGGTAATCGGGTTATCCAGATGGATAAGCTGATGCTCGGCGCCATATTTTGGCCATACCGGTAGCCCCGGCCCATTGGGATCGCCGGTGCGCGCGAAGTTGGTCCAGTAGCTCATGATCTCGTCGCTCATTTTGCGGTCTTCAGGGCGCCAGACGGCGCCGGGGCGCGTGTCGAGCGTGCCAAAGACATACTCGATATCGTCGGAGTGGAAGACGACTCCACCGGGATGGAACTCGCTGGGGGTCGCCGGCAGTTCGAAGTGGTAGCGGTAGATTGGCGAGTCCCCGGTTTTCCGATGTGCTTCAATCCACTTCCAGGTGCCGAAGGCGATAAATGCGTCACTGCCGTAGTCGATTGAGGAGCGCTCAGCCTGCTCGTCGGTCTCGCCGGGATAGAGCTTGAGAAACTCCCCTGCGCGCTCGCCGAAGTTCTCCTCGGCAAAGGCCTTCCATTTCTCCACGGTCATGCCTGCCGCCATGGATGGATTTTCGTCGCGGTTCCAGCCGGCCAGCAGCGGGACATGCACCTGCTTTCCCTGTTCATATGTGTCGGGCACAGGTTCGGTTAACAGCCGGCCGTCGACCACAGGCGAGAATCGTGGCGCTTCGGGCTTGATAGCAGCTCGAAGGACAGCGTCGGCGGGCATTGCGCGCAACTCCGCTATCGTCGCGGCGTTCAGCGAGGCGGTCCACGCCCCATGTTTCTTCTCGGTGGCCTCAAGAGTGCCCGACGACAACGCGTCGCCAAAAGCTCCGCCGCTTTCACCGATGGCTTTTTGAAACAGTCCATGCGCCGGAGGAGCTGCCATCAGCGCGCTCACGGCAAACGATCCTGCGCTCTCGCCGAAGATGGTTACGTTGCCGGGGTCGCCGCCAAAGTTTGCGATGTTTTCCTTGACCCACTGGAGCGCCGCAACCATGTCGAGCAAGCCGTAGTTCCCTGCTGTGCCATTCGCTTCTTTGGCGAGATCTGCGGTCGCGAGAAAGCCGAAGACACCGAGCCGGTAGTTGATGGTGACCAGCACAACGCCCTTGGTCGGCAAGAAGTCGCCGTTATGGCGCGGCTCGGAGGCTGAGCCGCCAGCGTAACCGCCACCATGAATCCAGAACATGACGGGCAGCTTGTTGTTGCTCTTCGCGGAGGCAGGTGTGAAGACGTTGAGGTACAGGCAATCTTCGCTCGGCCCCGCGTCCTGGAAGATCATGTCCGCGAAGACTGGCCCCTGCATGCAGCGCGCGCCGTAGTGCGTAGCGTCGCGAACGCCCTTCCATTTCGCCGCAGGCTCAGGAGCCTTCCATCGCAGGTTTCCCACGGGAGGCGCGGCATAAGGCAATCCCAGAAACGCTTTCACCTTGCCGCCGTTGATCGTCTTGCCCTGTGCCTTGCCCTGCGCAGTCTTTGCCGTCAGAGAATCCGCCTGGACAGCCGCGGATAATCCCAACGCCAAACCAGCGATTGCAAGCGCACACAACGCTTTCGCCCCAAATTCCATGATGAAATCCCCCGCGCAACACAATAGCAGGGTGGGCTGGATGTTGTACGGCCGCGGATCAGAAGGGCGATGATCGTTACGGCCGCAAGATGAGGACTGCCCGTTCCTGGTCTTCAAGAAACTCTACAATGCGAATAGCTTGCCTGCGAATGAGTTCTTCTGCGACGGCGGTCTTGTAGTCGCAGCCGCGAAGCCAGATCACCCTGGGAGGTGGGCCCAAGGTTGTTGCTAATTCATAGAAGTCTGCATCTGCCGTGACGATGGGGAAATCGTGTGTCTTAGCGTACTCCCACACGACCACATCCGGCGCTTGAAGCAGGTTCTCGGAGCTTACATGTACTGACTCGGGGAACAGATAGGAAATGCGAGCAACCAGGCGCCGGGAGAGATTCTCATCGAACAGTAATCTCACAGCGCGACACGCCGCCCCACGCGCGCAGCAAATTCAAAGACCGCGGGAAAATCGGCAGGTTCCAACTCAGGGTAATCGGCGAGGATCTGGTTTTCGTCCATACCTGCCGCCAACCAGCCCAGAACATCCCAAACGGTGATCCGCAGCCCCCGAATGCACGGCTGTCCTGAGCGTTTCCCCGGCTCGATTGTGATTCGGCTGTCGCTCATCGCAGTCTGAACTGATCCCATAGCGACCTCACCTAAAATGATACCTCGATTGATGCGGAGAAGGACACGTTTCGTTCAGAGAACTTCCGGCGCAAGGAGATCGGCGATTGTTTCGCGGCGGCGGATGAGTCTTGCTCTTGTGCCTTCAACCAGTACTTCGGCAGGCCGCATGCGCGTGTTGTAGTTCGAGCTTTGCGCCATGCCATAAGCACCCGCATCGAGCAGAGCCACCAGGTCGCCGGGCTCGACATGAGCGAGCTTGCGGTCGCGCGCAAAGAAGTCACCTGACTCGCAGACAGGACCGACCACATCGACAATGCGGCCGCGGCCGGGGCGCGGACGCACGGGCACAATCTCGTGATGAGCCTGGTAGAGCGCGGGGCGAATCAGATCGTTCATCGCCGCATCGGTAATCACGAAGGTCTTTTTGCCGTTGCGTTTTACCGTGAGAACGCGAGCGACAAGAGCACCGGCCTGGGCAACGAGGAAGCGGCCCGGCTCGATCAGCAGGCGGCCATCGAAGTTGGCGAGCGCCTGCTGAATGGCTACCGCGTATTCCGCCACTTTGGCCGCTACATCGAACGCGCCGCCGTGATAATCGATCCCCAGCCCGCCACCGGCATCGACACACTTGAGTTCGATGCCTTCTTGCTTGAGTTGTGCAACCAGTTTGCTGACGCGTTCCATCGCTTTGCCAAACGGCTGTGCGGAGCGAATCTGCGAGCCGATGTGAACGCTGACTCCATGCGCCTGCAGCCAGCGGTTCCCTGCCGCGGTCTTGTAGATGCGGAGCGCCTGGCGAATGTCGATGCCGAATTTGTGCTCGCGCAGGCCCGTGGAGATGTAGGGATGCGTATCGGCGAAGACGTCGGGATTTACGCGCAGAGCAAAACGCGCTGTGCGTTTGAGCTTGCGGGCGCGCGCGACCAGCAGAGCCAGTTCGGCCTCACTCTCTACGTTGAACTCGAGAATGTCCGCAGTGAGTGCGAGGTCAATCTCCGGCGCGGCCTTGCCCACGCCTGAGAAGACGACTCGACCGGCAGCCTCGGGCGCGGCGGCAAGAACACGCTCGAGCTCACCGCCGGAGACAATGTCGAAACCCGCGCCACGATCTGACAGCAATTTGAGAATGGCCAGCGCGGAGTTGGCTTTCACCGCATAGCAGACAAGATGGTCGCGGCCGGCGAGTGCCTGCTGAAACAAGCTAAGACGCTCGGCGATTTGGTCGGCAGAGTAAACATAGAGCGGGGTCCCGTAGCGGCGGGCCAGAGATTCGAGAGAGACGCCGCCGCAATGCAAGGCGCTCCCAGGCTTGGGGTGATGGAATGGGCGCGGGGATGGCGTCTGCAACTGGGTCACTATGCTGGTCCAAAACGAGAAGAATGCTCTCTTGAGCCTACAGCATTTCACCACTGCGCGAGATGCATACGCCATGCCTTTACAATGTTTGAGTGACGGAGTTCCAAAAAGTCGATCTGGTTGGCGTCGGCCTGAACGCTACAGACACGCTGATTCCCCTGGCCGAATATCCGCTGCGCGGGTCGAAGATGGAGTACAGCAACTCGAGCGTGTTGCCGGGAGGCCAGGTGGCCACCACGGTGGTCGCTTGCCAGACCTGGGGATTGAGTACGCGCTATGTGGGCAAACTGGGCGACGATCAGGCCGCCAGCCTGCATCGCGAGGCCTTCGACCGCGTGGGCGTTGAGGCACAACTGATTACCGTGCCAGGCGGCGTAAGCCCGCAGTCGCTGATTCTGGTGGACAGCGGAGGCGAACGGACGGTGCTGTGCCGGCGCGATGAGAGCATGGCGCTGCAGCCCGGGGATCTTAAGCGCGAGTGGATTGTAAATGCGCGCGTGCTGCATGTGGATGGTCACGAAACCGCCGCTGCTGCGCAGGCTGCAAGCTGGGCTCACGAAGCCGGCATTCCGGTGACAGCCGATCTGGATGAGACCTACCCAGGTGTGGACGACCTGATTGCCAACGTCGACTACCTGATCGTCAACAAGGACTTCTCGTGCAAGCTGATGCAGGACAGTAATCTTGAGTGCGCCCTGCGGCGCATGCAAGCCCGCTATAACTGCAAACTGAGCGCGGCAACACTCGGCGAGGATGGCGTGCTCGCTTGGGATGGACGGAAGTTCTACCGCAGCGCCGCCTATCATGTGCCCGTGGTGGACACGACCGGGGCAGGAGACATATTCAGGGCGGGGTTCATCTATGGGTTGCTTCGGGAGTGGCCACTGGATCGCCTACTCGATTTCTCTTGCGCGGCGGCGGCGATGAATTGCATGGCAGCGGGCGCCCGAGGCGGCATCAAGACGGTGGACGCGGTGGAGAACCTGATGGCGACAGTGTCACGCTACGAGAACGGGCTGAAGGTGCCGGTGATCGAAGTGCCGATTGTCGATGAGCCGGATGCGGATCGGGTTTCGCGCTAGGGGTCGGCGAATAGAACTGTCAGGCTTCGAATTGTTTTAGCCAGGCGGCAAGCAGAGCGGCGACTTTGCCCGGCTCTTCGTAAGCAGCGAAATGGCCGGCTTCGGGGAGCAGGTGGAACTCACATCCTCCCGGTGCGGCGCGGAATGCTTCCACTTCGGCGGGCGACACGGTGGCATCTTCGCCGCCGGCGATGGCCAACACGGGCACTGCCATGGTGGCGACGGTTGACAGCGAATCCGGGCGCGTGGCAAGTCCTGCCTGCACAGCAACCACCGCTTCAGGAGTAATCGTCATTTGGGCGCGGAGTTCGCGAACAACCTCGGGACGACGTTGGCGAACGGTTGCCCCTACCAGCGACTGCGCGGCATTGTCGAAGAACGCTTCCGTATCCCCAGCGCGGGCCTGGGCGATGTTGGCTACGCGCTTAGCAAGGTTGGCTTCTGCATCGGGCTGTGGTTTGGAGCATATGAAGGCCAGCCCGCGAATGCGCTGCGGCGCCTGACGCCAGAGTTCCAAAAGCATGTAGCCGCCAATGGAGCAGCCGGAAAAGAGTGCCGTGGGCACCTTTAAATGGTCGAGCAGCGCAAGTGCGTCAGCAGCAAGCTGCGCCATGGTGAGGACCGGAGCGTCGGGGACGCGGGCAAAGCCCCCGATGGGGAGCGATGAACCGAGCTCCGAGGCACCGTGGCCGCGAAAATCAGGGACGATGGCGCGAATGCCCGCCAGCTCCTCGACGAGCGGACTCCAAAAATCGCCGTCAAGTGGTGTGGGATGCAGAAATACGACGGGCAGCCCCGCGCCAGTATCGCGAAAGGCGAGCTTCGCGCCATTTGAAACATAGAAGCTGTTCATACGCTCGGAGGATACGCTCCAGTGCCGGGAGTGGCTGGCGGATATGTGCTGGGAGGATAGGTTCCGGGTGGATAGGCTCCGGGCAGTGGAAACGGTTCCTCGGGAATGCCGATCCAGCCGGCAAGATAGGCGACGCCGACAACGCCGCCGGAGAGGAAAAAGCCCAGCACCGTGATTACGCGGATGACGGCGACATCCCAGCCGTTGGCCTGCGCCAGGGCCAGACAAACTCCGGCAATTTGGCGGCCAACGCGCGGCCGGATGAGCGGCCGCCCGGGAATGGGCTGGGCGCCGGGGTTAATGGGGATTCCGGTGCCGCAACTGGAGCAAAACCGCGAAGACAGGGGCAACCCGGTTCCACATTGATGGCAAAAGACGGCCATGATCCAATCCTCCTGAAAGAAAAGCCAACCAATGTAATCATACGGAAGAATGGGTGCGGTGGTTCCATCCTTCAGAGCGGCTCTGAAAAGCGGTCAATTTCCCTTGTAAGGCGTGTGCAGATACTTCCTGGCAATGTCTGCGCGTGAAGTGTTGGGGCCGGTGCTGATCACAGCCTGGTAATCTGCAACGGCGCGCTGGCGTTCCCCGTTCACATCCCGGCATTCGCCCGCGGCCAGCAACGCGCGGATTTTGAGTTCGGGACCTACATCTTCAGTGGCGGCGGCTTTTTCAAAGGACTGGGCCGCCTCGTCGTAGTGGCGCTGGCCGCGCAGGGCGTCGCCGAGGCCAAAGTCCAGCAACTCCAACTGTGCATCTTGAAAGTAGCCGGGCCTTGCGGCGTCGGCCAGCACTTTTTGGTAGACCGCAACCGCAGCCATTCCCTGGCCTGCATCCCTGCGCAGGTTGGCCTCTTCAAGGCAGAACAGGAAGTCGTGGGGGTATTGGCTTTTGAGACCCTCAACCACCTTGATTGCGTCCTGGTACCTCGATTCGCGGCGCAGAAAGAGGGCCATCGCGGTGCGCGCCTCCATGCTGGTGATAACGCCGCGATCCCCGGCGTCTTTGAGCATGGCCAAGCCGGTGGATTTGGAGCCGGTAATTCCTGCAAAGCCGATAAGAAACTTGAACGGCCACGGCAATGCGCCAACCACGTACTGATAGATGCCCACCACCAACTTGGCATCGACATAGTTGGGATCCAGTTGCAGAACCTTTTCTTCGTCGTCCTTCGCCGTGTTGGCCAGGTGGAAGCCGCCACTGAAATCGCGTTCGACCATGGCCAGGTAAGTGCACTTGAGACTGCGCGCCCATCCGCGGGCAAAAAGTGCGTCCAGGTCGTTGGCGTTCCTGCTCTCGCGTGCGTCAGCTTCGCTGATTGCTTCGTCTGCCAGACCCAGGATGTGATCGCGGGCTTTCGGGTCTTCGCGGATGGCGTGGCGGCCAGTGAGAAAGCCGTCGTTGGCGTAAAACGTCGTGTCGAGCAGGTCTTGCCGGTAGAGTTCCTGGAAGAGGACAGCCTCAAGCAGGTACGTCGTGGCCTGGGGATCGCCGGGATGCCCGGCATGAATCCGCTCGAAGCGGCTGACCGCCTGGGGAAAGTCGAGGTTGTAGAAGTAGCGGAAGGCCTCGCGCACCTGGGGATCGTAGTTCATGGGATTGGTGTCGACGCGGTCATTTTGGGCCCAGACGAGGCTGGCGAGGCCGAACAGGACGAGGGCCCACGCGAGTTTCCACTTTCGAACCGGCCCCTTGCTCAAAACTGAATCTCCTTCTTCCGCGACCTCTACTAGATTAGCGGATTCGAGAACCGAAAAGGCTGGAGAGCAGCGAAAGCCCAAAAAACAGCCGCGAATCCCTCGGCTACGGTTGGGATGACAGCCGCTCTTCTGGGTGAGTTCGAAATCCAGTAAAATTGAGGCATGCCCATCCCAGAGAGGCTGAATCCAAGCTTTGCCTCCACCCTGCCCACGACGCCGGTGCAATTTGACCCGATGGAAGAGGCACGGCGGCGGCTCATTGTGGCCCTCGATGTGCCCAGCGCGGCGGCCGCCATCCGCCTCGTGAACCAGTTGGAGCCTAGCTGCCGCTGGTTCAAGGTGGGGTTGGAACTGTTTGTGGCCGCAGGACCCGCTGTGCTGGAGCCGCTGGTGGCTCGCGGTCACTCCATCTTTCTCGATCTCAAGTTCCACGACATCCCGAACACCGTGGCGGGAGCCGTACGCTCGGCTTCCAGCCTGGGCGTCAGGATGATCAACGTTCATGCCTCAGGGGGCCCGGCCATGCTGGCCGCCGCAAAGGCCGCCCTGGAGAGTGTACCCGACCCGCCGCAGTTGCTGGCCGTTACCGTGCTCACCAGCATGGACCAGGCACAAGTGAATGCGGCAGGTCTCAGTCGCGCACCCGGTGAACAGGTGGAACTGCTGGCGCGAATGTGCCTCGACGCCGGGGTTCACGGCTTTGTCTGTTCGCCTGAGGAGGTTGCCCGGCTGCGCGCGATTACCGGTCCTGAGGGAGTGCTGGTGATTCCGGGGATTCGTCCGGCAGGAGACGACATCGGCGATCAGAGACGGATTGCGACCCCGGCGGAGGCGCTGCGGGCGGGGGCGAGCTACCTCGTGGTGGGACGACCGATCACGCAAGCGGCCGATCCGCACGCTGCTGCTGAAGCGATTCTCAAAGAGATGGCCGCGGAGCTCACGGTCTAGAAAAAAGGCAGCAAAAAGCCCGGCTTATTGCCGGGCTTTTCTTGGGCTTCAAACTTCAAGGAACGCTTAAAGTTTCTCGTAGAAGTCGCATACCGAACATGAAATGTAGACTCCGCCTGGAATGCCGCGCTCGCGGTCCTTGACGCGCTTGACGATGCGCGTCGGCTTGTTGCACTTGGGACAGTCGGTCGACTTCGTCGTGTCCATTACCTTCTTGCGGTCACCTGTTTTTGCAATCTTTGCCATGGGTCGGGTGTTTCTCCTTCAAGGGGGTGTCTCTGCACTCATCCACCGTGGCGGACGGCTTCAACGGCGCGGTCATGCGCTGCCTTTCATCGCAAAATGATTGCCTGGAAGGAGCGGGGCTCGCTGACTCCAGTCTACATGAATGCGCGCGATTGAAAGGTCAGTTCGACTGGCCAGTGCCGGCAGGAGGCGATGGCTGCTTGTCGGACGCAGACCCCGAGCCGGGTGTTGAAGCGGGGGTTGAACCCGGAGTTGCGGCGGGTGTAGAAGATGGCGCAGCGGCGGGCGGCGTGGCTGGGACGCCATCCGGGTTGGCATCCGGCTGGTATTCCGGCTTCTTGACGGGAGCCTGCACCGGCTTCATTACGCCGGCATTCTTCTGGCCGCTGTTGTTCTTGGCGCTAGCCTCATCGGTGGGGAGTTGCTCGCCTGGGTTGCGCAGGCTGGGCGGCGGGGCCGGCGCTTCCTTGTCCGGATCGCGCTGCACGTCGCCCTCTTTTTCAATGTGGGTGTGGTTGGCAGCGGTCTCGACCGGCGTGCCATCGGTGCGCATCATCCCCGACACCACATCCTTGGTGAAGATCTCAACCGGCTCCCCCATCTTGGCAATTTCAACCCGGATCACACGATTTCCGTTGATGCGGACGAAATCCACCTCCTGAGGCGGCTTGCCGTAGATCCACTCCTCGAAGGGCATCTGCCCATCCATCTCACGCGTTTTGCTCTCCGGCGCGCCTTTGGCAAAGATCACCATATCCGTGCTCATCCCCACCATCACACGATGATCGAGGATGGCGCTTTTGAGTTCGGGTGGAAGCGTATCGGTGTAGGCCTGAACCGGAGTCTTGACGTCGAAAGAGATCAGCGGCGCAAGCAGCGCTTTGACCTGGGCTCCGGTTAAAGCGGGAACATGACCGTTGAAGTCGAGCGTGAGCCGCGCCCCTGTGGGCTCGTTTTCGTCGCCCTGCACCACGGGGTTCGAGTAGTTTGGGTCGCCGCCCACGGAGATGTGGCGGAGAAAGCGATGCTTCACATCCGGGCCACCGTTCAGCTGAAAGACCAACTTGGCATGATCGAACTGGACATCGGTGATTACGAGGCGGTCGCCGGGTTTGGCTGAAGCGCCGTTGCTGACCACCATGTTGAGATAGGCTTCGCCGGCCGGTTCCAGCTTGCCGTTGGCGACCAGCGTCAATCCCTTGTGGCCGCGCGGAAACGGGCGCATGGCAAACCCCTGCTCAGCCTGCAGAACGCGAATCAGCTCAAGGCGGGTCTTGGGGTCGAGTTCCGAGTTGGGCAGCGGAACATTGGTCGGTGTGATCTGCGCGTAGCGCCGGTCGACGGGGGCATTGGCGGCGGAGATTGGTCCCTTGCCACTTGTGTTGAGGGTGATAACCTGGGCTGCGCAGGCGCCTGCAGTCAGCAAGGCAGCCAGGATCGCAGCGGGCGCACAGGCCATCGCGGCCTGCCGGAAGCGCCGGACAGGGCTGGCATTTGCTTGCGTCTGGGGAGTCGAGCGCATCCCCGGGGGAAGATCTGGCAGTACCATGGGAGCCTCCCATGCCCACCAACAGCATTGAGCAAAAGATAGCCCCGTTCAGGTACAAATTGCAAGCGAACGAACCGGCCTGGGAGGGTCGGCGGATCTGAGCGCCGAGCTGAAGACTACTGGGAGTCGGTGACGCGGCCGGGATCTGCTTCTGTGGGCCGAACCGGGGGTGGAACGGCAGGGGCAACCTGGCCAATTTGAACCAGCGCGGGAGCAGCGGGCTCGGCCGTACCCATCGCCGCCTCATGCTGCGCGCGCGCGGCTGCATCCAGGTCCACCGGAATACCTCCCGAAACGATGACTGGCGCGTTGTATTGAAAATCAAGCTCGCGGGTAATGCGGAAGACGACGGGCAGCGCTGCGATGAGCAGGAAGAAAGTAACCCAGCTTCCTTCCACGCCAAATCCGCCGCCGGTGAGCCAGAACGGGCCCATTGGATCGCCCTGGATCACAGGGGAATGGCTGTTGACGCCGTTCACCGACAGGCCGAAGAGCAAGGCGCGGCTGGCCTTCCAGCCAAAATTGAGCCCCCAGCTCATCCAAATTGCCTTGGTGCGGAGATAGGCCGCGGAAAGCACCAATCCGAGGGCCACAAAAACCATGATGCTGGCGCGGCTCGAACCCGGCACAAGCGACTGCACGATTGCGTAATATGCGGCGAATCCAAGTGAGGCGCCCATGGGGCCAACCGCATGCACGAAGCGCTGAAATCCGTAGCCGCGAAACGCAATCTCTTCAGCCAGCGCGGCAAAGGCGAAGAAAGCCGCATCGGCAACCAGCCATCCCCAGGCGGAAGTGCTCGTAGAGATGGAGATGGCGATGCCGCCGCCCAGCGCCAGCAGCAGCACGCATATCAGAGCCAGGCCCCAGCCCGTTGCCAGACCCAGTCCCACTTCCCTTGTCCAGCCCGGCCGCCACGGCAAGCCCTGCGCGGTAATGGGATATAACTGCCGGTTGAGCCAGAAGCCGAGCGCGGCGTACCCCATCAGCAACAGGAACGCCAGAAAGCCCTGCTCCACAAGCGGGACCCAGGGGTCGCTGGCCAGTCCTATAGCTGCATGGTGGGCGAGCGAACGCGCCACAAAAAAATAAAGAACGGCCAGAAGAAACTGCCAATAGGCGCGCAAACGGCCGCCGGGCTCACGGGTGCTCATGCGTTCCTCCCCCGAAACGGTGTGGCCGGCATCGGCCGAGCAAACCTGCGCGAAATCTCACCCAGCATGTTCTCTTGAACTCTTAACATGTCAATTATGTGATGCCACCAGAAGTCGTTTGGCTACCAGATCAGTTCTCCGTATAGAACTGCGCGATATTGCGGAACTTGCGCTGCCGTGCCGACACCAGCGCGTCGATGGGCGCGGCCTTCAACTCCGCCAG